>JACZVL010000168.1 GCA_022572685.1 Pseudomonadota bacterium | reverse complement strand
CACCCCCCGGCACACCCCCCGGCACACCCATGGTGGTCATGAGCCGCTGCAGGGCCTCGGCGAACTCCCGGTCGCCGGCCAAGGCGGTCATCTGGTCCTGCCACAGGTCCAGGTAGCGCCGCGCCAGTTCGTCGAGATCCGCCTGCTCCGACATCGCGGCCGAGTATAGGGCAAGTTCCATCCAGGTGAAATCGCCGTCGGCGGCGGAACCCGCGCCCTCGACAAGACGTTGACAGGCCTTGCCGCAACGCAGCAATATGATCCTACGCAGTGCACAATGATTGGAACCGATCCGGACCCGGCCGACGACGCCGGGACCGGCCCCCGGGGAAGGCGCGGACATTGGCGGTCAGGACATCCAGCGGCGACGGCCCGATCACCATCAAGAAGTACGCCAACCGGCGGCTCTACAACACGGCGACCAGCAGCTACGTGACCCTCGAACACCTGTGCCAGATGGTCCAGGAGGGGGTCGACTTCGTGGTCTACGACGCCAAGACCGGCGACGACATCACCCGCACGGTGTTGACCCAGATCATCGTCGAGGAGGAGGCCAAGGGGCAGAACCTGCTGCCGGTCAAGTTCCTGCGCCAGCTGATCGGGCTCTACGGCGACTCCATGCAGTGGATGGTGCCGGAGTATCTCGACCAGGTGATGGAGGCCTTCACCACCGACCAGGAGCGCATGCGTCAGTCCATGCAGGAGAGCTTCGGCGGCATTTTTCCGTTCGGCAACCTGGACGAGATGAGCCGCCGGAACATGGCGCTGTTCGAGAACACCATGAAGATGTTCACACCCATCAAGGCCGAACCCGGCGTGGCCGCGGGCGCAGATTCGGGCGCCGACTCGGGCGCAGGTTCGGGCGCGGACTCGGGCGCCGGCCACGCGGACAACGGCGCCGAGGCGCCGGAAGAGGTGGACTCGCTGGAAAAGCTCAAGGCGCAGGTCGATCTGCTGCAGAAGCAGCTCGATGCCTTCGGCAAGGGAAGCTCGAAAGACTGACCGCTTCGGCCCCCGCTATCTTGGACCCCTACGACTGCGCGGCGCGGCGGCGTTCGTGGCCGTCCGGCGGGACGCCTTCCGCGCGGCGGCGCTCGATTCCCAGCGGCGGGGCCGACTCGATGCGCCAGGCGGGGTCGACCTCGGGTCTTCCGAAATAGTACCCCTGCAGCTGATCGACCCCTTCACTCTCCAGGATCTCCGCGTCCTCCAGGGTCTCGACGCATTCGGCGACGGTGACCAGATTGAAGGCCCGCGCCAGGCTGAGCAGGTTGCGGATGAACAGCTGGTTCTCGGTGTTGTCCGCGAGGTTGCGGACGAAGGAGCCGTCGATCTTGACGATATCGACGGTCAGCGCCTTGAGGTGGCGGAAGGTGGTGTAGCCGGCGCCGAAGTCGTCGATCGCGACCTGGCAGCCGAGATCGCGCATGATCGAGACGAAGCGCGCCGAATCCTCGAGATCGTGCAGCGCCGCGGTCTCGGTGATCTCGACGATCAGCCGGTTGGCGAGCTCGGGGCGGTCCTTGAGGCGCGCGATCAGGGTACGCAGCCAGCCGCGGTCGGCGGCGGTGACGCCGGAGATGTTGAAGGCAAGGGTGACCTCCGGGTTCGCCTCCAGGGTCTGCAGCGTCAGGTCGAGGGCGCGCCGGTCGAGCGTGCGCATCAGTCCCAGGCGCTCGACCACGGGAATGAAACGGCCGGCCGGAATCAACTCGCCCTCCGGCGAATACATGCGCAGCAGGCACTCGTAGGAGCTCACCTCATGGCTCACGGCATCGACGATGGGCTGATAGGCGAAGACCAGCCGGTCGTCCTTCATCGCCTCGGTCACCTGCTCGCCCAGTTCCATGTTGGCCCGGTAGCTGCGGCGCTGCTCCTCCGACATGCGGTAGGACTTGACGCAATCGCGCCCGGCCGACTTGGCCTTGAGCAGGGCGCCCTCGGCCTTGGTGATGACGTCGAAGCAGGTCTTGGACTGTTCGGGAAAGAACACCACGCCGATCGACACGGTGGCGTGCACGCGCGCGCCGTTGGCGACGATCACGCTCTGACGGATCGACTGGATGATCCGTTCGGAGATCATCACCGCGTCCTCGTTCGAGCAGTAGCCCAGCACCACGCCAAAACAGTCGCTGCCCAAGCGCCCGATCACGTCGGTGGTGCGCAGAGCCTGATCCAGGCGCTGGGCGATCTCGACCAGGACCCGGTCTCCGGCCTCGCATCCGAAGGCGGTGTTGACCTTGTCGAGCTGGTCGATGCCGACCGCCAGGAAGGCGCCTGACTGGCTATAGCGCTGAGAGTAAGCCAGGGCGTAGTCCAGGGCCTCGCGCAGGCGCAGCTTGTTGAAATGCCCGGTCAGATCGTCGTAGTTGGCCTGCCGCTCGAGCTGCGCCTCCTCCTGCTTGCGTTCGGTGATCAGGCGCAGCGAGCCCGACATGCGAATCGGCGTTCCGCTGGCCGCGAGCTGCACCGCGCCGCGATCGTGAACCCACTGAAACTCGCCGTCCTCACCCCGGACCCGGTACTCGCAGTCGTAGCTCGCCGCCCCCGCGAAATGCTCCGAGAGGGCGTGCATGCGCACCGGGAGGTCCTCGGGATTGATGCGGCCGCTGTAGCGATCTCCGGACTGCGGCGCGGCGGCGCCGAAGACATCGGCCGCACGGCCGATCCACTCGAGCTGGTCGGTGGCGAGATCCCAGTCGTAGGCAAGATCGCCGGACGCCTCGATGGCGGCGCGCAGGCGCTCCAACTCCGCAAGATCGTTCTCTATGTCAACCGACCGAAGCACGGGCGACCACTCCTACCTGAAGCGCCTTGCGTTCTACCGGTCCCCCTCGGGGGGGCGGACCGGATCCTGAACTTCATCGCCGAAACCGGGCAATGCGGGCGCCGCCTGCCGACAGCTAAGCATAAGATTAGGTCAGGACCCTTTCGGAAATGTGAAAACACATAAATAAAAACAAACTTATAGTTAACAAACAACTAGTTCTTATACCTAGTATATTGAGAATTCAGAGATTTATTTGCACAATCAAGATTAACACAGATGGTTAAAAATCAACTGCCATGGTGTTATTTATATTTAGTTATTATTATATTGAAACAATATCAAATTTTTGCTATATTTCAACTATTGCAAACGTAGCATGGGTCGCAAGATGGGTGGCATCGCCTCGGCAATCATCATTCCCCCAGCCGGTTCCGGCCTGCCCAGGTTGGCTCCCGGGTTCCGTGGAGAGGAAGCCTTCCGCCGCGTGGCGGCGGTACAGCCGATTGCGCCCGGACGCGAGGGCGCGCCGCACCGGCAGGCGGGCGTCTATCTCGACGACGGCACCCGCGGCCGGGACAACCGTGAGGTCCGGCAACTCATCATCCGGCCGGGCGCCCAAAGCGGCGCCAATCCGTCCTCCGGTCGCGCGGTTGCGGCGGACCCCGGGAAGGCGCGCGCCGGACTTCAGGAGTTCGGCGGCGCCCCCTTCGCCTCGATCCAGTTTCTGGCCCAGGTGCTTGGCCAGGCGGAAGCGCCGTCCAGCGGGCCGCTCGCCTATCACCCCGACGGCGCCGCGCTCGGCAGCGACGCCTATCGCCGGGCCGGGGCCGCCCCGCCCCACTATTCCGAGCAACCCACCGTGTTCCGGGTCGCGATCTGATCCTTGGTATGATACGACAATTCCGGCCGGACCCAGAACAGCCAGCGTGAGCACCGTGGCCGACACCCTGCCCCAGCAACAACTGCTTCTCGAATTGCTGATCATGTCCGGTCAGATCGCGGTGCCGGCCGATGACACGGACATGATTCTCTGGCGCACGCTGGAGGAATGCAAGACCACGGGCTGGATCACCTGGGTCGAGGTCAGCCCGGGGCTGTTCAGCATCGAGATCACCCGCAAGGGCCGGCAGGCGGCCACGAGCTAGCCCGGCGGGCCGCGACCCGGCCCGCGCTCCTTGGTATCAGCCGCCCGCCTCGGCCGCGACGCGGGCCATCAACCAGCGAGCCGTCCTGAGCAGCCTGGCATCGTCGCCGCGACGGCCGACAAGCTGCACGCCCAACGGCAACCCATTCGGCCCCGCCATCAGCGGCAGGGTTATCGCCGGGGTGCCGCAATAGGTCCAAAGGGAATTGAAGATGGGGCTACCGGTGGAATCCAGCCCGGCCGGGGCCTCGCCGACCGCCGCCGGGGTGATGATCGCGTCATAGCGGTCGAACACCCCGTCGAGCCCGCCATTCAGGAATTCGCGGCGGTCCACGGCGTTGTTGTAATCCACGGCGGTGATCTTTTGCCCATCCTCGATCATGGCTTTCAGGATATCGGTCAGCCTGTCCTTGCCGCGTTCGTAATAGCCGGCGAAGCTCTTGGCCAGGTCCGCCTTCATGATCGTTCCGTGCAACGCCACGGCGTGCTCGAAAGGCTCGGGCAGGTGCAACTCGCCGCAGCCGTCGCCCAGAAGCTCCACCAGTTCACCGAATGCGTCCTGGGTTTCCTGGTCGGCCCGGTCCCACACCGCGGTCTTGGCGAAGGTCAGGAGCGGCGGCAGGGGCGGCTCCTCGCCGGCGGTCTCGGAAAGCGGGGGCCGGGCCCGGGCGGTGGTGTCGGGGTCGCCGGGATCATGGGCGACGAGAACTTCGGCGAGCATGGCGGCGTCCTCGACGGAGCGGGCGAAGACGCCCACGGTATCCAGCCAGCGGGACTGCGCCAGTATCCCGGTCCGGGGGATCAGCCCGTGAGTGGGCTTGAAGCCGACGACGCCGCAAAAGGACGCCGGGCGGATCACCGATCCGTTGGTCTGGGTCCCGATGGCCAAGGGAACCATATGGGACGCCACCGCCGCCGCCGAGCCGCTGGACGAACCGCCGGGGGTGTGTTTCGGGTTACGGGGGTTCCTGGTTTTTCCCGGCCCGAACACCGCCAGCTCGGTGCTCACGGTCTTGCCCATGATGACGGCGCCGGCTTCCTCCAGCAGGCTGACGACCCTGCAGTTCGCCATCGGCTGGCGGCCGGAATCGAGAACGGTGCCGTTTTCCGTCGGCAATGAGTCGGTATCGAGGATGTCCTTGATGCCGACGGGGATGCCGTGCAACGGTCCCACCGGGCCACCTGCCTGACGTCGGGTATCGAGCATCCGGGCCTGGTCGAGGGCGTAGTCGGGTTTCAGGTGCGCCCAGGCCTCGATGTCACCATCGACCTGCTCGATCCGGTCGAGACAAGCCTGGACCAATTCTTCGGAAGTCATCTCACCGTTGCGTATTTTGCCAATCGCCTCGGTGGCGGAAAGTTCGATCAATGTCATGCGCGTAAAGACTCTAGCGCTCCTTGGTATCAGGACAGGGAATCGGAGTTGTGGGCAAGACCTTACTTCTTGCGCAGGCACGTATCCCAGAAGTCATAGACGATCAGCGTCAGCACAGCGAAGCAGATCACCCAAAACGGAAAGCCGCCCCAAAATCCGGCGGCACCGGTAGAAATACTTTCCGCCAGACCGAGAACGAAAACGGCGATCAGCATCACTGCGATCAATCCGGAAATTTTTTCGATGGTAGCAGGAGACATTACATTTTCACTCCCTAAACCCGGCCCGCATTTGGTTCAGATGATATCCCATCTCGTTTAACCTCTAGGGAATATATTTACCAAAAAAGAAATCAGGCAGCCACAGCGCGATCGCCGGGAACTGATACATCATGACCATGATAAAAATGACGATGCCGAGATAAGGCATGATGCCTTTGAAAATATCCGCCAATTCGATCGCTTTTCCCAACACCCCCTTCAGATAATAGGCGGACATGGCCATGGGCGGGGTCAGGAACGATGTTTGCAGGTTGAGCGCCACCAGCATCGCGAAGAAATAGGGGTTGACGCCGAAAGTATCCAGCATGGGCAGGAAGATCGGTACGAAGATGATCAGGATTTCCGACCATTCCAGCGGCCAGCCCAGTAAAAATATAATCGATTGGGCTAAAATCAAAAACCCGACTGAGCTCAGTTCCATCGATAATACCCAATTTCTGATCAGGTCGTGGCCCCCGAGATAGGAAAACACCGATGCGAAGGTCCAGGAACCCACGAACAGCCAACACACCATCGAGGAGGTTTTTGCGGTGAGGTATACGTCCTGCTTTAATCTTTCCCAGCTGAGCGAGCGATAGACAGTGGCTAACACCAGTCCACCGAATGCGCCGACACCCGCCGCTTCGGCCGGTGTGGCTAATCCCGTCAGGATCGCGCCTAGCACGCTCATAATTAATACCGCTAACGGTACAAACGATGTCAACAGATCCCACAGGATTTTAGGCAGAGGCGGTATGTCTTCCTCTTTTGGTTTTGGTGCCAGGGCGGGGTTCAGTGCTGCTCTGCCTACGACGTATATCATATACAGGCCAGCTAGCAGAATACCAGGAAATAGTGCCGCGGCGTAGAGGCGCAATGGCGATAGTTGGGCGATTGCAGCATAGACGATCAACATGATCGAAGGCGGTATCAAAATTCCGAGGCACCCACCGGCACAGATGACACCCGAGGCATATTTCTCGTCGTATCCGGCCTTTAGCATCGCAGGGAACGCCAGCATACCCATTAAGGTAACAACGGCACCAATAATTCCCGAGGCTGTGGCAAATATCGCGCAGGTGAAAAGTGCCGCAACTGCCATCGATCCAGGCAAATTACGCGCGGCAAGCTGAATACTAAAAAACAATCGATTGACTATGTTGGCGCGCTCGACTACGTAGCCCATAAATAGAAACAGTGGGACCGCTACCAGAACATCATTCGACATGACCGAAAAAGTGTTCTGTACGAATAAATCGAATATTCGATTATCGAAGATGGTTTGCATGCGTAGCTCGTCGTAATAAGCGTAGTAGCCAAACCCAAGACCCATAGCAATCAATGTAAATGCGATAGGAAAGCCCAGCATTACCATAAAGATAAACAGGCCGAGCATAACAACTGCAATGACTGGATCAGTCATGTTCTTTCTCCAGCTTATACCGGGCCTGTTGTTCTTTTATCAGTATGGCTTCAGTTTCCTGTACGTCGTGTAATCGAGGCGGCCACTCGCCGGTTTTAATACAAATAACGCAACGTACCGTTTCCGCGATACCCTGAAGTAAGACCAATGTGCCCCCGATAGGGATTAGTGTTTTGAAAAAATAGATTTGAATTCGGGCCGGACTGCTCCAGCTCACTTCTTTATAAAACCAGGAATCTGAGGCGAAGCCATATCCATAGACAATGAGTGCCAGAGCGCCGGGCATTAGAAATATAATATAGAGAAGTGAGCTGG
>JACZVL010000167.1 GCA_022572685.1 Pseudomonadota bacterium | reverse complement strand
GGGGTCCTGGAAGGAATGGCCGAGGGAGAAGATCAGCGCGTCGGCCTCCGCGCTGGGCGCGATCTGGCCCGGCACCACCAGTTGCAGCCAGCGCACCCCCTCGTCGATCGGCTTGACCCCCAGGTAGCCCGCCTGGGCCTCGATCAGTCCCTGGGCGACGCCGCGCCGCACGTCGTCGGGCGCGTCGTCGAAGCCGGTCACGAAGAACGGCTGGGCGAGCTCCATGACCCCGATCTCGGTGCTGATCTTGCAGGCCTCGCGGTAGGGGTCGATGACCAGGCGCGAGAGGTTGGCCGGCAGGAACACCAGGTCGTCGAGGGTCGCCGCGCGCCCTTGCGGGAAAGGGTTGGCGCGCGGGGTCAGGCGCCGCTCCAGGATTTCCTTGAGCTGCCTCTGGTCGCCCAGGTCGACCCGGGCCATGGCGAAGATGTCCTCGCGGCTGTGCACCGAGTAGTCGGCCGAGCCGGTCTCCGCGTCGCAGCGGTAGCAGCGCGCCGCCTCGTCGCGCGCGCTGTCCGCGTCGTAGGTCGACTCGATCTCCGGGAACTCCACCGGTTTCGCGCCGAGGCCGAAGAACTCGGGCTCGTGCAGCGCCAGGAGCTCCCATTTGTTGTCCTGGGCCACGGCCACGCGCCGGGTGCGGTGCGGCGTGCGGTAGGGCATGGGGGTCTCGCGGCCTTCCAGGAACGCCTTGATGTAATAGGCCACGCGCTGGCCGTGGTGCATGGCCATGACGATGGTCGAGCCGCCGAACGCGCCGTCGCCGGCGGCGAAGACCTTGGGGTCGGCGGTGCGCATGCCGTCGAAGGCGGCCTTCACCCGGTCGCCGGCCATCAGGCCGTGGCCTTCGAGATCGTCGCAGGCGGTGTACTGGCCGACCGCGGCGATCACCATGCCGCAGGCGATTTCGTGCTCGGAGCCGGCCACGTCGACCGGGCGCCGGCGCCCGTCGGCATCGGGCGCGCCGGCCTCGGTCTTGACGCAGCGTAAGATCAGCCCGGCCCCTTGCCCGCGCGCCTCGACCGCGACCTGGCGGGTGTTGTAGACCAACTCGACGCCCTCCTTGACCGCGCCCTCGAGCTCGATCTTGCGCGCCGGAATCTCCTCGGGCCCGCGCCGGTAGACCACCTTCACGGTCTTGCAGCCGGGCAGGCGCAGGGCCACGCGGCAGGCGTCCATGGCGACGTCGCCACCGCCGATCACGACCACGGTCTCGGGCATCTCGGGGCGCGCGCCGTCGTTGATCCGGCGCAGGAACTCGACCCCGTCGACGACCCGCGGCTCGTTTTCCTCGCCGGGCACGCCCATGCCCTTGCCCCACCAGGCGCCCAGGGTCAGCAGCACCGCGTCGTGGCGCTCCTTGAGCTGGTCCAGGGTGACATCGCGGCCGAGCGCGGTGTTCAGGTGCACGGTCAGGCCCGGGCAGCGCTTTTGCAGCCGGGTGATGTCTTCGTCGATGATCCCGGGCGGCAGGCGGAACGCCGGGATGCCCCAGACCATCATGCCGCCCAGCTTGCCGGTCATCTCATAGACGTGAACCTCGAAGCCGGCGACCGCGAGATCGTGGGCGGCGACCATGCCGGCCGGACCGGCGCCGACGATGCCGACCGTCTCCTTGCGGGTGACCGGCACGGCCGGCGGGTCATGGTCGTGGCCGACCTTGTCCATGACGAAGCGCTTGAGGTTGCGGATCTGCACGGTCCCGTCACTGGCGGTGCGCCGGCAGGCCGGCTCGCAGGGCGCGTCGCAGACCCGGCCGCAGATCGAGGAGAAGGGATTGGTCGCGGTGATCGCCTCGAAGGCCTCGGCGTACTTGCCTTCCCAGATGTAGGCCAGGTAGGACGGCGCGTCGGTGCCCACGGGACAGGCGATCTGGCAGGGCGCCGGCACGAAGTGCGAATCGCCGGTGTCGTCGGCCAGCTCCTCGGAGTCCAGCTCCTCGAAGTCCAGCGCCATCTCAGCCCACCTTGCCGAGCAGCTCGGCCTCGCGCTCGCGGGTGCCGGGCTCATACGCAAGCCCGGTGATCTCGGCCGCCTCGGGGGTCAGCGCCACCAGGTCCTCGCGGTTCAACTGGGTCATGTCGTGGTAGCCCATGGCGTGGGTCAGCGCCGCCATCTGCCAGCGCACGGTCTCCAGGAAGCGGTGGATGTTCCGGGCCTCGACCTGGGGCTTGTAGCGCGCCTCGTGTTCCGGGTCCTGGGTCGCGATGCCGGTCACGCACTGGCCGACGTGGCACTGCATGCAGGCGATGCACCCCCCCGCGACGATCGCCGCGGTGCCCATGGCGACCGCGTCCGCGCCCAGGCACAGCGCCTTGACCGCGTCGACCCCGTCGCGGATGCCGCCCATCAGCACGATCTCGAGCTTGTCCCGGCAGCCGATGTCGTCGAGCGCGTCGAGCGCCGCGACGATGGCGGCGATGGTCGGGATGCCGACGTACTCCATGACCTCGGCGCCGCCGGCCCCGGTCGAGCCCTGCATGCCGTCGAGCTCGACGAAGTCGAAGCCGTCCTTGACCGCGATCTTGATGTCGTCGTGGATGCGCCCGGCGCCCAACTTCACGCTGATCGGCAGCTTGTAGCCGGTCGCCTCGCGGAATTCCTCGACCTTGATGACCAGGTCGTCGGCGCCCAGGATGTCCGGGTGGCGCGAGGGCGAACGCAGGTCGATGCCGGCCGGGATGCCGCGGATCGCCGCCAGCTCCGGGGTCACCTTCTTGGCCATGAGCTGGCCGCCGAAGCCGGGCTTGGCGCCCTGGGAGATGTAGATCTCGATCCCATCGGCGCGCCGCATGTCGTGGATGTTCCAGCCCAGGCGTCCGCTCAGGCACTGGAAGATGAGCTGCTTGGCGGCGTCGCGCTGGGCGTCGCTCATGCCGCCCTCGCCGGTGTTCTCGGCGATGTCCGAGAGCCCCGAGGCGATGGCGATCGCCTGCTTGGCCGAGCGGCTGAGCGCACCGTAGCTCATCGGCGCGATCATCAGCGGCATCGAGATATCGAGCGGCTTGGCGCCGTTCTTGCCGCCGATCAGGGTGCGCATCTTGACCTTGGAAACCGGGTCCGCCTCCTGGCCCAGGTGCGAGAGGTCCTTGCGGAACGCGAGATCGCTCAGGTGCGGCAACGCGCGCGCGCCGCCGTAGCCGCGCACCCGGTAGCGGCCGATCCGCGCCTTGACGTAAACGTCCTCCTGGATCTTGCGGTTCCAGTAATCGCTGTGGTCGGAGAAGGCGAAGAACGGCAGCGAGCGCACGGTCGGCTCGGTGGTGCTGTAGCGCAGCCGCTTGCCGGCGTTGACGACCTTCTGGAAGGTCCCCTTGAACGAGATTTCGTAGCGGTCCAGGAACGCCCGGATCGAGTCGATCTCGTCCCGGGATATATCGGTCACCATCGCGTCCATGCCGAGCGAGTGGAGCCCGCCGCCGAGAAATATCTCACCGCCGGTCATGTCCTCGCCCAGGCGCTCGCCGGACTCGCCCAGGATGACGATGCGCCCGCCGTACATCATGTAGCCGGCCATGAAGTTGGCGTTGCCCGCGCAAAGCAGCGTGCCCGCCTTCATCACCTGGCCGGCGCGCGAGCCCATGTTGCCCTTGATCACCACCTCGGCGCCGCGGATCGCGACCCCGGCGATGGCGCCGGCGTTGCCGCCGACCACGACCGAGCCCTGGTACATGTTGTCGGCCACGCCCCAGCCGACGTTGTTGTCGATCTCGAAGCGCGGGCCGTCGGTCAATCCGCCGCAGAAGTAACCGGCCGAGCCGCGCACCCGGACCGTGATCGGATCGGTCAGGCCGACCCCGATGTGATGGCGCGCGTCGGGGTTGAGGACCTCGACGTCCTCGCCGCGCGCGCCGGCCTCGCGGATGCGCTCGTTGGCCTCGCGGACCGGAATTTCGGCTAGGTCGACCGCGACCACGTGTCGTAGCTCCCCGGCGGGGGTTCCCTGGTGTCCAGCGCCTGTCCCGGGAACAAGCGGTTGAGCGAGACCTCCTCGGAAGCGATCGCGATCAGATCGTCGGTCTCGTACATGATCATCGGCTTGGCGGCCAGCCGGTCCTTGGCGTAGCCGATCTCGTCCTTGGTCGAGACCAGGAACGAGAAGGTGCCGTCGAGATCGTCGATCGACATCTTGAGCGCCTCCTTGAGCGGCACGCCGAGCGACAGCTTGTCGGCCAGGTAGACCGCGATCAGCTCGCTGTCGTTGTCGGTGGTGAACTCGAAGCCGCGGCGCTGCAGGCGCCGGCGCATCTTCCAGTAGTTGGTGATCTGGCCGTTGTGGACGATGGCGACGTCGGCGAAGCCGGTCGCCCAGAACGGATGGGAGGCCTCGGGTTTCACGTCGGATTCGGTGGCCAGGCGCACGTGGCCCAGGCCGTGGCTGCCGGTCGCCCGGTGCACGCCGTAGCGATCGTCGACGTCGTGGGCGGTGCCGATGTCCTTGACGATCTCCAGGCTCTCGCCGATCGAGATCACCGTGGCGCCGGGCGCGGCGTGCTCCATGGCGTAGGAGAATTTACGCAGATCGCCGCGGAACTCGACCAGGGCGCGGTAGTTGTTGCCGATTTCCTGGTCCTCGACGATGCGCGCCTGATGCTCGGCCAGCGCCGCCTTGATGCCGTCGATCGCGGCCGCCGCCGCCGCGCCCTCGCCGACGAAAAAGCGCAGCCGCAGCCGGTCGGCCTGCTCATTGCCGTAGAGCGCGAAGCCGGTCGAATCCGGCCCCCGGTGCTGGCAGCCGTCGAGCATGTCGATCAGCGCCTTGCCGGTCGAAAGCCCGTCCGCGTCGTGCTTGAACAGTATCCCGGCGATGCCACACATGGCGGTCACTCCTCGCGTGTCGTTGCGGCGGCCTCCCCGCCCGCGAGCGGGGAGGCTCCAGCCTCGCCCAATTCTACCCGGTTCGGGGCCCATTCGCAATGGTGGGAATAATTATTTCTTGAGAGGAATTATCCGTACCTTGTTAATCGCTGTCTATCATCCCAACTCCGATCTGCAAGCTTCGGTTTACGTTAGCTGGTTTTTGGATACCATTAGTGGACAATTTGCGGTATTATTAAACTTGAAACCAGTTTGATTCTATCCTATTTTGTCTACTATGAGTATGCAAAGAGGTGGAAAATTAAACCGACTGCAACACCTACTCCCGGACGGGCTGGTGGTGGATGCCTCCTGGCTGGAAGCCCAAGGCTACTCTCGAAGCCTCCGCGGCAAATACCTCGCACAGGGCTGGCTCGAACGACCCGCCCGGGGCGTTTACCGCCGCCCAGGAGGCGGCCTGCAATGGCAGCAGGTGATCATCTCACTCCAGACGCTTCTCGGCTATCCAATCATCGTGGGCGGTCGAACGGCACTGGAGCTACACGGGTTCAGCCACTATTTGAGAAGCCACGGACCGTCCGAAATCCACCTCTATGGCGATGCGCCGCCGCCCGGCTGGCTTGCCAAGCTAGCTCTCGATACCCGCTTTGTCTTTCACAACGCCAAACGGCTCTTCAGGGAAGAGCCGATCGCTATCACCAAGGGCATGAGCGCCGACTCGACCCATGGCAGCTTCATCCAACGGCCATGGGGACATTGGAATTGGCCTCTGACTCTATCCACGCCAGAGCGCGCCATCCTCGAACTCCTCGACGAGGTACCCAATCGTGAGACCTTCCATCAGGCCGACGTGCTCATGGAGGGCCTTCGCAACCTCAGCCCAAGGCGACTACAGAAACTTTTGGTGGAGTGCCGCAGCGTAAAGGTGAAGCGGTTATTTTTCTGGTTTGCCGAGCGGCACAACCATGCCTGGCTCAAGCGGATCGATCGCGACCCCATCGATTTGGGGCGCGGCAAGCGGATGCTGGTTCGTGGCGGAAAGCTCGATCCGACATACCTGATCACGGTGCCAAGGGATTTCGATGGCGGCGGATGAAACCTATCGACGCCAGGCCGCGCTATTGGTGCGGACACTGCCATTCGTCGCCGATGAGAAATGCTTCGCGCTGAAGGGTGGAACGGCCATCAATCTGTTCGTCCGGGACATGCCGCGGCTGTCCGTGGATATCGACCTGACCTATCTGCCCATTGCGAACCGATCCACATCGCTTGCCGAAATAGATTCGGCATTGCGGCGTATCGCCGGGCGTATCGTCCGCGATTCGCCGAACACAACCGCACATATGGGCACGCTTCACATCGAGGGCACGGTCAACAAATTGTTCATCCGCACCAATGACGTCCAGGTCAAGCTGGAGGTAACGCCGGTAATTCGGGGTTGCGTTTATGAGCCGAACCTCCGAACGGTGTCGCCCCGCGTCGAAGAGGCGTTTGGCTTCGCGGAGATTCAGGTCGTCTCCCATGCCGACCTTTATGCGGGCAAGCTCGTGGCAGCCCTCGACCGACAGCATCCCCGGGATTTATTCGACGTCCGCGACCTTCTCGCCAATGAAGGCATCGACGAAGAGTTGCGGAAGGCGTTCGTGGTCTATCTCATCAGTCACAATCGACCGATGGCTGAAGTCCTGGCCCCGACGCGCCGCGAGCTTTCGAGTGAGTTCGCGCGCGGTTTTGTTGAAACGACCGAGACTCCGGTCACCCTCGAAGAACTCGCTCGAACGCGAGAACACATGATCGACGCCATTGTCGGACAGATGCCAGCCAAGCACCGGGAATTCTTGATCGGTTTCAAGCAAGGTCGTCCTGACTGGTCTTTATTGGAGCTTTCCGAAGCCGATAGGTTGCCCGCCGTCCGCTGGCGTATCGAGAACATGGCAAAAGTGTCCGACGCGAAACGACGCGAACTGGTCGAAAATCTTCGCACGGCACTCGGACTGGGATCAGCGTGACTCCCGCCCCTAACGCCGTCCGCGCGCGCCGGATTGGGCCTCGATGAAGACCCGGGTGATCTCCGGCAGGGCGGCCTTGATCTGGCGCTCCAGGCGGCTCACCTCGGCCTCGACCTCGTCCGCGGTGAGGGTCGAGCGGAAATCCAGGCTCAGGTTCAGCAGCACGTCGCGCGGACCCATGTGCATGGTCAGGATCTCGTTGATCCGGTCGACCCCGTGCTCGGCGCCGACGATGCGCCGTATCCGGGCGACCACCTCCGGTTTCGCCGCCTCGCCGATCAGCAGGCCCTTGGTCTCGTAGGCGAGCAGCAGGGCGGCGGCGGCCAGCACCAGCCCGATCGCCACCGAGGCCACGCCGTCGAGAACCGGCAGCTCGAGGACCTCGGCGAGGGTGATGCCGCCGAGCGCGATCACCAGGCCGAGCAGCGCGGCGGCGTCCTCCAGCAGCACGGTGAACAGCGCCGGGTCCTTGCTGACCCGCACCGCCGCCAGG
>JACZVL010000166.1 GCA_022572685.1 Pseudomonadota bacterium | reverse complement strand
TCAAGAAGGGCAAGGCGCTGAGCGACGCGTCCGGCGCCAAGCTCATGGCGACCGGGGTGATGGATTATATCGCCGCCAAGGACCCGGTCGCCCCGGAGATCGAGGGGCGAATCCGGACCAAGTAGGTCCGGCTAAACCTGGCTCGCGGCCGGGGCGAGGGCCGCGAACAGGCCGCGCAGGCGCTCGCCATCGAGATGCCCGTCGCGGCGCACCCCGCTGCAGAGGTCGATCCCGAACGGCCGCACCTGGCGGGTGGCGTCAGCGGCGTTCTCGGGCCGGATCCCGCCGGCCAGGAACACCGGGCGCGCGACCTCGGCCACGATCCTCTGGCTCAGCGACCAGTCGTGCACGCGCCCGGTCCCGCCAAGCTCCTTGATGGGCGCCCGCGGCCGCCCGGAATCGAGCAACAGGGCATCGACCAAGGGCGCACGGGCCTGCGCTTCGGTCAGGGCCTCGGGGCCGGTGACGTGGATCACCTGGACGATCTTCACCGCTGGCGCGGCCCGGCGCAGGGCCCGGTAGGCCGCGGGCTCGACGGCGTCGACGATCTGAACCGTGTCGGTGCCGCAGCGCCGGACGTGATCGACGATGGCCTCCGGTTCGGTCTCGCTGGTCAGCAGGAAGGTCGCGACGGCCGGCGGCACCGAGGCGGCGATCTCGGCGATGAGGGGGTCGTCGATCACGCCGGGTCCGCTCGGCATGCGGCCGACCAGGCCGAGCGCCGCGGCGCCATGGCGAACCGCCAGCGCCGCCTCCCCGACCGAGGCAATGCAACAGATCTTGACCCGCACCATGGCAGACATTTCCGGGTTGGGCCGGCGGTGCCAAAACTTAACGTCCGGGCACCCGCCGCGCCATGACTATCCTACCTCGGGCCGGCCCCGGGCGCGAGATGCTGGGCGGCGGGACGGGGCGCGGACGGTGACTGAACCGGCTTCTCTCCCCGTCACCGCGACCGGTCCTCGAGCTGCTTCCGGTGCCAGCGCCAGGCGTCGGAGATCTGGGTCTCCAGCTCGGCCCGCCGGGGCCGCCAGCCCAGGAGATCGCGGGCGCGCGCCGCCGCGGCGACCAGCCGCGCCGGGTCGCCGGGCCGCCGCGGACCGGTTCGCACCGGGAAGTCCCGCCCCGAGACCCGTTGCATGGTCTCGACCACCTCGCGCACCGAATATCCGCGCTCGTTGCCGAGATTGAGCGTGTTCGAGCCACCACCGCGTTCCAGATAGCGCACCGCCAGCAGGTGGGCCTCGGCCAGGTCGCTCACGTGGATGTAGTCGCGCACGCAGGTGCCGTCCGGGGTGTCGTAGTCGTCGCCGAAGATCTCGAAGCCCTGGCGCAGGCCGAGCGCGGCCTGGCTCGCGACCTCGATCACGTGGGTGGCATGGCTCGTGGCCTGGCCGCCGCGGCCTTGGGGGTCGGCCCCGGCGACGTTGAAATAACGCAGCGCCACAAAGCGGAAATCCGCCGCCGCGGCGGTATCGCGCAGGATCCATTCGGTCATCAGCTTGGAGGCGCCGTAGGGGTTGATCGGCAGCGTGGGCGCGTCTTCGGGGATGGGGATGGTCTCGGGCATGCCATAGACGGCCGCGGTGGAAGAAAACACGAAGCGGCGCACCCCACCCGCCACGCAGGCCTCGATCAGGGCCCGGCTCGCGCAGGTGTTGTTGCGGTAGTATTTGAGCGGATCGGCCACCGACTCGGGCACCACGATGCTGCCCGCAAAGTGCACCACCGTGGCGATCCCCCGCGACCGGATGACCTCGCCGACCAACCCGGCATCGCCGGCGTCGCCCTCGACCAAGGGGACGTCGCCGGGAACCCGGTCGCGGCGGCCGGTCGACAGGTCGTCCAGCACCACCACCGGCAGGCCCGCGTCCCGGAAGGCAAGGACGGCATGGCTGCCGATGTAGCCGGCGCCGCCGGTGATCAGGGTCGCTCGCGACTCGGCCATGTCCGCCTCAAGTTCCCTTGGCAGCTTTCCTTGACGCGGATCGAGACGCACCGGCGCGCTCGGGCCGTCTCGATCCACGCAACGGCCGCCAACAGGTATTCGCGGCGTGGCGACAGGGTCCGCACCATCTGGTCTTTCCTCGCGACCGCCTCAAGCGCGGCGCCGCCGCGGCGGGTCATTATCAACGCTCCTTGGTATAACGTCATCCAGATTATCATGCGGTGTGCCCGGGGCCGCGGTCGCGACATGTCAGTGGAACCGATTTTGGCCCCTGGTTCCCAATCTCGGGGCGGCATGCTACGATTCGCCGTGTCCCGAGTCGTTCACGCGCCGCTTCGGGGCGTCCGTTTCCCAATTCCTGTCTGGAACGTGTTTTTCCTAGGTGATATCGGATGACCAAAAACATCGGCATCGTGCTTGGCGTCTATGCGATCGTCGCGTTCGTGGTGTTCCTGTACCAACTGGTGGAGAAGTTGGAGGACGGGCTGTTGACCGGGGACGCCTTTTCAGCGGCGATCGGGGCGGGAGCCATCTGGCCGGTCAGCCTGGTCGCCTTGTTCTGGGGCTGACCCCCCCAAACGTGTGGCCAGGGGGGCCCCGCCGCTGGTGCCGGGTGCAGGAGTCGAACCCGCGACATCTGGTTTACAAAACCAGCGCTCTACCAACTGAGCTAACCCGGCGTGCGGCAATCCTCTAAATAGTACGCCCGGACCGCCCTGTCATGGCCGAAGACCCTGGCGGGGCTGGAGCGTAGGTAACCTAGCCCAGCTCGCTGCCCCCATCCGAGGTCGTCAGCGCGCCGTAGAGTTCCGGGCGGCGGTCGCGGAACAGGCCCCAGGCGGCGCGCTGGGCGCGGATGGCCTCGAGGTCGAAGGTCGCGGTGATGACGGCGCGCGCGTCGCGGTCCGCCTCGGCGAGCTTGGCGCCGGTCTGATCGGCGATGAAGGACGAGCCGTAGAAAGTGAGCGCGCAGCTCTCGCCGTCCTCGCGGCCGATGCGGTTGCTGGCGATCAGCGGGACCATGTTGGCGGCGGCGTGGCCCTGCATCGCGCGCTGCCAGTGGTCCCTGCTGTCGAGCCCCGGGTCCTGGGGCTCGGAGCCGATCGCGGTCGGGTAGAACAAGAGCTCCGCGCCCTTAAGCGCCATCGCGCGCGCGGCCTCGGGGAACCACTGGTCCCAGCAGACCGCGGCCCCGATGGTGGCGTGGCGCGTGTGCCAGACCTTGAAGCCGGTGTCGCCCGGGGTGAAGTAGAACTTCTCCCGATAGCCGGGGCCGTCGGGGATGTGGCTCTTGCGGTAGAGGCCGAGGTTGCGGCCGTCGGCGTCGATCACCGCGAGCGAATTGAAATAGGCCGCATTGGCGCGCTCGAAGAAGCTGACCGGCAGCACCACGCCGAGCTCGGCGGCGAGCGCGCTCATGCGCGCCAGCAGCGGGTGGTCCGGGGCCGGGCGGGCGAGGGCGAAATGCGCCTGGCTCCGGTCCTTGCAGAAGTAGGGGGTCTCGAACAGCTCCTGGAGCAGCACGATCCGCGCGCCCCGGCCCGCCGCCTCGCGCACCAACTCGACCGCCGCCGCGACGTTCTTCTCCAGGTCCCAGGTGCAGGCCATCTGGGTCGCGGCGACGGTGATCTCGGTCATGGCCTAATCCGCCAGACGATTTTGAACCACAGAGACACAGAGACACGAGACACGGAGAACCAGAAAGAATCACCACGAAGGTACGAAGCACACCAACGAAGTTTTCTGCGCGCGAAGCGCGCAACCAAAAAAACGCTTTCTGGTTCTCTGTGCCTCTGTGCTGAACCTTTCTGTTTCCTGGCTCAACCCATCCCGACGTCCTTGGCGGTGCGGTCGAGGGCTTGGCGCAGGATGCGCATCAGCTCGTCGATCTCGGCGGTGGTGATCGACAAGGGGGGCGACATCACCATGACGTCGCGCACCGCGCGCAGGATCAGACCGCCTTCGATGCAATGATCGCGGCAGATGGTCCCGGTCGCGCCCAGGTCGTCGAAGTGGCCGCGGCCCGCCTTGTCCTTGACCATCTCGACCGCGCCGATCAGGCCGAGCGAGCGGACCTCGCCGACGATCGGGTGCCCGGCCAGTTCCGCCAGGCGCTCGGCCAGGTGGGGGCCGGTCTGGTCGTGGGTGCGCTGGACCAGCTTCTCGTCCTCGATGATCTTGATGTTGGCGAGCGCGACCGCGCAGGCGACCGGGTGCCCCGAATAGGTGAAGCCGTGATAGAACTCGCCGCCCTTGGAAATGAGCGTGTCCGCGACCCGGTCGCCGACCATCACCGCCGACAGCGGCAGGTAGCCCGAGGTCAGGCCCTTGGCCAGCGTCATCAGGTCGGGCTTCAGGCCGTAGTATTCGCTCGCGAACATGTGCCCGGTTCGCCCGAAGCCGCAGATCACCTCGTCGACGATCAGCAGCACGTCGTGCTTGGCACAGATGCGCTGGACCTCGGGCCAGTAGCTCTCCGGCGGGATGATCACCGCGCCCGCGCCCTGGATCGGCTCGCCGATGAAGGCGGCGACGGTGTCGGCGCCGAGCTCCAGGATCTTGTCCTCGACCGCGCGTGCCGCCTGGAGGCCGAATTCCTCGGGCGTTAGATCGCCGCCGAAGTCGTACCAGTAGGGCGGCATGACGTGGACGAAGCCGGGCAGCGGCAGGTCGGCCTGGCCGTGCATGGCCGCCATGCCGCCCAGGCTGACCGAGGCCATGGTGCTGCCGTGATAGGCGTAGGTGCGGCTGATGAAGGTCTTCTTGCCGGGCTTGCCCTCGAGGTTCCAGAAGTGGCGCACGGCGCGCACGATGGTGTCGTTGGCCTCCGAGCCCGACGAGCCGAAGAAAACGTGGTCGAGCCCTTGGGGCGTGATCTCGGCCAGCTTCTCCGCCAGCTCCACCGAGCTCGGCGTCGCGGTCTTGAAGAAGGTGTTGTAGTAGGGCAATTCCATCATTTGCGCGTAGGCGGCCTCGGCCAGTTCCTGGCGGCCGTAGCCGACGTTGACGCACCACAGCCCGGCCATGCCGTCGAGCACCTTGGCGCCTTCGGAATCGGTCAGGGTGGCGCCCTCGGCCGCGGTGATGATGCGGGCGCCGCCGTCCTCGGCGAGCCCCTGGTAGTCGGTGAAGGGGTGCATGTGGTGGCGGAGGTCGCTCTCGCGCCACCAGGTGGTGCTGTTGCGTGCGGGCCTGGAGGTCATGGTCTTGGCGTTCCCTAGGTGATGGTTGTCGGATCGGCGGGGGTGGGGCGGGCGGGCGCTCGCGCGGACCCGCCGGGCCGCCCATCTAGGGATTGAAGTCGATACGGGCGCAGAGAATCAGCAGCTCCGCGTGCCGCGTGCGCCCGGTTCTTGCGCGCCCGGTTCTTGTGCGTCCGGTCAGGTTCCTGTGGTGACGACGCTTCATATTCGGCTCCGCCGCGCCCGATACGGCCTATACGTTTAGCAGAAGGTGCTCGCGTTCCCAAGACGAGATCACCTGCTGGTAGGCCTCGAGCTCGGTCTCCTTGACCAGGGTCACCGCCTCGACGAAGCGCTCGCCGAGGGTGTCCTTGACCGCCCGGTTGCCGTTGAAGCGGCCGAGCGCGTCGTAGAGCGTGCGCGGCAGGGTGTGGGCCAGGCGGTAGGCGCTGCCCTCGACCGGCGCGCGCGGCTTGGCGCGGTCGACCATGCCCAGGTAACCGCAGGCGAGCGAGGCCGCGATCGCCAGGTAGGGGTTGGCGTCGGCGCCGGCCAGCCGGTTCTCGACCCGCCGGTTGTCGGCGTCGGAATGGGGCACGCGCAGGCCCACGGTGCGGTTGTCGTAGCCCCAGTGGGTGTTGATCGGGGCGTCCGAATTGCGCACCAGGCGGCGGTAGGAGTTTACGTTGGGCGCCAACAGCGGCATCACCGCCGGCAGGTGCTTCTGCAGCCCGGCGATGTGGTTGCGGAACAGGGTGGAATCCTTGCCGTTCTTCTGGGCGAACAGGTTGCGGCCGTTTTGAGCGTCGCGGACGCACTGGTGGACGTGCATGGAGCTGCCCGGCTGGCCCTGCATCGGCTTGGCCATGAAGGTCGCGTGGACCTGGTGGCGCAGGCCGGCCTCGCGCACCGTGCGCTTGAACAGGAAGGCCTGGTCGGCGAGCTCCAGCGCGGGCCCGTGGTTGAGGTTCATCTCCATCTGGGCGGCCCCGGCCTCGTGGGTCAGGGTGTCGATGTCGATGTTCTGGGCCTCGCAGAAGTCGTAGACGTCCTCGAACAGCGGGTCGAACTCGTTGACCGCGTCGACGCCGTAGGACTGGCGCGAGGTCTCGCGCCGTCCGGAGCGCCCGATCGGCGGCCGGAGCGGGATGTCCGGGTCGGTGTTGACGTCGACCAGGAAGAACTCCAGCTCCGGCGCGACATCGGGCGTCCAGCCGCGCGCGGCGTAGAGCTCGAGCACCCGCTTGAGCACGCTGCGCGAGGAGATCTCGACCGGCGTGCCGTCGCGGTAGCGCGCGTCGCAGATGACCTGGGCCGTGGGCTCGGGGTACCAGGGCACCAGGCGGATGGTGCCGGGATCCGGGATCATGTAGACGTCCTGGATGGCCGGGCTGATCACCCCTTCGGCGGGGTAGTCCCCGGTCACGGTCTGGATGAAGACCGCTTCGGGAATGCGCAGGCCGTCATGGGCCATGCCCTCGAGAAAGCGGGTTGCCGGCAGGATCTTGCCGCGCGCGATGCCGGCCAAATCGGGCACCAGGCACTCGACTTCGTCGATCCCGTGCTCCTTGAGAAAGGCTTCGATGCTGTCCATGGGTCCCGTCGGGGCTGGCCGGGGCTGGCCGGCGCCGCCATCGCTAGCACGGCGCGCGGTTCCGAGACAAGCCGGGGCCGGCCGGGCTGGCGATTAAAGGGGACAGTCCCCTTTAATTCACTAATTATCTCTTGATACCAGATGGTTATAAGACAAGTCAAAATAACATATTGAAATATATAGATAAAGTTCGAATTAAAGGGGACTGTCCCCTTTAACAGTCTCGCGCCGCCCCAACAGCTCGTAGAGCGCCACCGCGGCGGCGTTGGAGACGTTGAGCGCGTCGATCGGCCCTCGGGTCGGCAGCCGCGCCATGACGTCGCAGGCCTCGGCGGTCAGCCGGCGCAGGCCCGCGCCCTCGGCGCCCAGGACCAGCACCAGCGGACCGCCCGGATCGGCCGCGGCCAGGCTGGACTCGGCGTCGCCGCTCAGGCCCAGGCACCAGAATCCGGCGGATTTCAAGGCGTCCAGGGCGCGCGCCAGGTTGCCGACCTGAACGTAGGGGACGTGCTCCAGGGCGCCGGAGGCGGCCTTGGCGAGGGTCCCCGACTCGGGCGGCGCGTGGCGCCGGGTGGTGATCACGGCCACCGCACCGAACGCGGCCGCCGAGCGCAGC
>JACZVL010000013.1 GCA_022572685.1 Pseudomonadota bacterium | reverse complement strand
GTCGCTGGTCCAGCCGTCGCCGGGCGCGACCACGTCCCCGTGCGCGTTCAGCGCGATCACCGGCCCGCCCCCGGGTCCGTCCTGGGGCCCGCCCTCGCCGAAGCGATGGCGCACGATCAGGTTGGTGGCGCTGATCATGCCGTTGGCGCGGCACAGGTCCTCCGGAACCGGGTGGCGCTCGACCTCGAAGCCCAGCGGCTCGAGAAGCCGGGCCGCGCACGCCGCGTGCGCGCCGCAGTCCCCCGGCGGGTTGTCGGAGGGGGTGCGCACCAGCTCGGCGAGAAATTCGATCTCCGCGTCGAAATGCCGGGCGACGATCTCCTCGACGGTTGGTTCACTCGCGCCCAGGACCACCCTACGACCCCCCCGGGAAATCGTTCAATACCTGAAACAACACCCGCGCCCCCGCCTCGGCATCGGCGGCGGTGATGCTCTCGGCCGGATTGTGGCTGACGCCGCCTTCGCAACGGACGAAAACCATGCCGACCGGCGCCAGACCGGCCATCGCCGCGGCATCGTGGCCGGCGCCGCTCGGCAGCCGCTGAACCCGCCATCCGCTGCGCTCGATCGCGCCCGCGATGAGGTCGGAGAGCTGGGCGTCACAGGGCACGCTCGCCGCCTCGTGGACCTTTTCGATCTCGATGGCGACGCCCCGGCGTTTGGCGGCGGCCTCCAGCAATACCATGAGTTCATCCAGCGCCGTTGTGCGGTGCGGGTCCTCGGCGGCGCGCAGATCGACGGTGAAGCGCACGGACCCGGGAATGACGTTGCTGGCGCCGGGCTCGGCGGCGATCTGGCCGACGGTCCCGACCAGGTTCGGTGATTCCGCGCACACCCGCTCGACCGCGAGGATACACTCGGCGGCGGCCGCCAGGGCATCGTGGCGCAAGGTCATGGGCACGGTTCCGGCGTGGCCGGCCTCGCCCGTAAGGCTGACCGCGAGACGCGTCGCGCCGGCGATCGTGGTGACCACGCCAACCGGCAGGCCCTGGCTTTCCAGAACCGGCCCCTGCTCGATATGCAGCTCCAGATAGGCGAGGACGTCCGGCGCCCGGCGGGCGGCGTCGCCGACACGGGCCGGGTCCAGCCCGAAGGCGGTCATCGCCTCGGCCAGGCTGATGTCGTCCGCGTCCCGGCGCTCCAGCAGCGCCGGCTCGAAATTGCCGGCCAGGGCATGGCTGCCCAGGTAGCCGGACTGAAACCGCACGCCCTCCTCGTCGCCGAACCCGACGACCTCGACCGCAAAGGGCAGGCGGCGCCCCCGCCGGTTCAGCTCGCCGACACAGGCGATGCCGGTAATAACGCCCAACATGCCGTCGAACTTTCCGGCCATCACGACGGTGTCGAGATGCGATCCGATCAAGACTGCGGGAAGGCCCTCGGAAACACCCTCGTAGCGGCCGATGATGTTGCCGACGGCGTCTTGCCGGACGGTCATGCCGGCATCCCCCATCCACCGGCCGACCAGATCGTTGGCCTGGCGGTGCTCCGGGGTCAGATATCGCCGGGTCAGGCCGTCCGGCGATTCGCTCAGGGCCGCCAGATCGTCGATCCGCGACATGATCTCCGCGCCAAAGGTATCGGTCGTCGTCCCGGTCATCGTCATGGCGTCCCATTCGCCGGCGCGGGAAAGCGTTCGCGCCAGTGCCGCGCGATGTCGATCCGCCGGCAGAACCAGACCCGGTCGTGCGCGAGGGCATGGTCCATGAACCGCGCCAGCGCCTGGATCCGCCCGGGCCGGCCCGCCAGGCGGCAATGCAGCCCGATGGACATCATCCGGGGGGTGGTTTCGCCCTCGGCATAAAGCGTGTCGAAGCTGTCGCGCAGGTAGGTGAAGAACTGATCGCCGGCGTTGAAGCCCTGCGGTGTGGCAAAGCGCATGTCGTTGGCGTCCAGGGTGTAGGGAACCACCAGATGCGGCTGGCCCTCGACCGTGACCCAATACGGCAGATCGTCGTTGTAGTCGTCGGCGTCGTACAGGAACCCGCCCTCCTCCGCCACCAGGCGGCGCGTGTTGGCGCTGGTGCGGCCGGTATACCAGCCCAAGGGCCGTTCTCCAGTGATTCGAGTCTGGATTTCGATCGCCGTGGCCAGGTGCTCGCGCTCGATGTCCTCCGGCACGTCGCGGTAGTCGATCCAGCGATAGCCATGGCTGCAGATCTCATGTCCGGCCTTCATCGCGGCCTCGGCAACCGCGGGATTGCGCTCGATCGCCATCGCCACCGCGAACAGGGTCAGCGGAATCTCCTGGCGCCGGAACAGCTCCAGAAGCCGCCAGACGCCGACCCGGGCGCCATACTCGTAGATCGACTCCATGCTCGGGTGGCGCTGGCCCTTCCACGGGGCCGCGCCGACGATCTCCGATAAAAACCCCTCCGAGGCCGCATCGCCGTGCAGGATGCAGCTCTCGCCCCCCTCCTCGTAGTTGAGCACGAACTGCACCGCCAATCTTGCCCGGTTCGGCCAACCCGCCTGGGGCGGCGTCGGGCCGTAACCGATCAAATCCCGGGGATAGTCCGGTTCCATCAATCCTCACCCAGGGCGAGGGGCTTGTTGGCGAGCACTTCCTCGCGGGTCAGGCCTTCGAGCTCGTGCGGGAAAACCAGCCAATCGTCGGTTTCGTGGATGAAATAATCGGGGACCCGGTCGACTTTTCGCTTGCCGGACTTGTAATAGACCGTGGCCACGCGAACGACCTCGGGCATGTTGCGTCGCGACAGCTCGCTGATGCGCCGCAGAACCGCCTGTATGGAACGGCCGGAATCGAACACATCGTCGACGATCAGGAGGGTATCGTCCGCGTTGACGTTCTCGATGACGTAGTGCAGCCCGTGCACGCGAATCTCGTCGCTCTGCTCTTCGATGCCGGTGTAGGACGAGGTCCGGATGGCGATGTGGTCCGAGGGGTAGCCGTGGTATTTCAGCAACTCCTGCACCGCGATACCGACCGGCGTGCCGCCGCGCCAGATGCCGATGATGTAGTCCGGATGGAAGCCGTCCTCCATGATTTTCAGGCCGAGGCGGAAGGAGTCGCTCAACAGGCTTTGCGCCGTCACGAAAATCTTGTCGACCATGCCGTCCCCCCCCGTTTGGCTGCCTGCGGGGCGATTGCCCCGGATTCCCCCACTCTTTATCACAAAATAACCAGCGTTGCGGCCGATTCGCCTGATTAGGATGGCCTATCGGCTGGAAATGGCCACCGTTATCTTCAATACTGGGTATGAGCGGCCGCGCAACAACAATAATGGCCGCCCTCGGGAGGAACCGCGGTCATGGGGCGACTGACGACCCACGTGCTCGACACCTCGGCCGGCCGGCCGGCGGCCGGTGTCCGGGTCGAGCTCTATCGCCTGGACGGCGGTGGGCGCGAGCGGTTGGCCGACGTGACGACCAACGACGACGGCCGCTGTGACCGGCCGCTGTTGCAGGGTGACGGGTTCCGGACCGGCGAATACGAGCTCCTGTTTCACGCCGGCGCCTACTTCCAGGCCGTCGGTGCGGCCCCGGGCGGCGTGGCGCCGCCGGAACCCAGGTTCCTGGACATCGTTCCGGTCCGCTTCGGCATCGCCGAGGCCGGCGGGAATTACCACGTGCCGCTGCTGATATCGCCCTTCGGCTATTCCACCTATCGCGGGAGCTGACCGGAGACGGCGATGCGCGATTTCGTAACCCTCCGGCTGAACGGCGAGACACGCAGCCTTCGCGGCGTCCCGCCGACCCTCACCCTGCTGGAATATTTGCGCGAGGATGCCGGCCTCCGAGGCACCAAGGAGGGCTGTGCCGAGGGCGATTGCGGGGCCTGTACGGTGGTCATCGGCGAGGCGGTGGACGGTGAGGTCCGCTACCGCGCGATCAACGCCTGCATCCAGTTCGTCGCCATGCAGGAGGGCAAGTCGATACTCACGGTCGAACACCTCAAGGCACCGGACGGGCGGCTGCATCCGGTCCAGCAGGCGATGGTCGACGAACACGGCTCGCAATGCGGCTTCTGCACGCCGGGGTTCGTCATGTCGATGTACGCCGCCTACCTCTCCGGCCAGGCCATGGATGCCGAGAGCGCGCCCGACCTCCTGGCCGGAAACCTCTGCCGTTGCACCGGTTACGGCCCCATTGCCGCCGCCCTTGCCGCCGCCCACGGCTATCCGGCGCCCGATTGGGAGGCCTCGCGCATCGAAGCCGACGGCCGGTGGTTGCTGGAATACGCCCACCACGAGACGATCGATTTTTCCGTCGGCGGCCCCACCGGCGGCCCCACCGGCGGCCAGCGTTTCCTGTCGCCTGGAAACCTCGACGACCTGGCCGCCTGCTACGCCGAAAACCCGGACGCGGTGCTGGTCGCGGGGGCGACCGACGTCGGGCTGTGGGTGACCAAGGCGCACCGCAAGCTCGGCACCGTCATCCACCTGGGCCGGGTCGGCGAACTTCGAAGGATCGATCGGCGCGCCGACCGGCTGACCATCGGCGCCGGCGTGACCTATACCGAGGCGCTCGCGACCCTCGCCGATATCTACCCCGACTTCGGTGAGATTATTCGGCGCCTCGGCGCGGTCCAGGTCCGCAACGCCGGCACCATCGGCGGCAACATCGCCAACGGCTCGCCCATCGGCGATACGCCGCCGGCGCTGATCGTGCTCGATGCGACCCTGGTCTTGAGGAAGGCCGGCGAAACCCGCCGGCTCGCCATCGAGGATTTTTTCATCGGTTACGGAAAGCAGGACCGGGCGCCCGGCGAATTCCTCGAAGCCATCGAGATCCCGCTTCCAGATTCAGGCGCGCGGCTCGGCTGCTACAAGCTGTGCAAGCGCTTCGATCAGGATATCTCCGCCGTTTGCGGCTGTTTCGATGTCCGTGTCGAAGCGGGCAAGGTGACGGCGGCGCGCATCGCCTTCGGCGGCCTGGCCGTGGTTCCAAAACGCGCCCGTGCGGTCGAGGCCGCGCTACAGGGCAAACCCTGGACGGCGGAAGTTGTGGAAGCGGCCGTTGCCGCCTTCGAGACCGATTTTGCCCCGATCACCGACATGCGGGCCAGCGCCGGCTACCGGTTGGAGGCGGCGGGAAATCTGCTGCGCAAATACCACAGCGAGAGCACGCGGCCGCTTGCCGAGACCCGGCTGGTCGGCCGCGGTGCGACCCTCGCCGGACCGCGCCGGGAGTCTTCGTTCGGGCTGGGATCCGAGGCCCAAGTCGGCGGTATCGGGAGCGCGCGGCGTCACGACAGCGGTCACAAGCACGTCGACGGCGAGGCGGTGTTCATCGACGACATCCCGACGCCGGCGGGGACGCTATCGGTTCACGTGGCCATGAGCGCCCGCGCCCACGCGCGGATAGAGGGCATGGATCTCTCGGCGGTGGAAAGCGCCCCCGGCGTGGTCTGTGTGGTCCGCGCCGCCGATATCCCCGGGACCAACGACATCAGCCCGGCGATGGGCGACGACCCGCTGTTCGCCGAGGCTTCGGTCGAATATGCCGGCCAGGCCCTGTTCGCGGTCGCCGCCGAGTCTCTGGAGGCGGCCCGCGCGGCGGCAAGTTTGGCCCGGATCGACTACCAGGACTTGCCGGCCATCGTCACCATCGACCAGGCCATGGACGCGGAATCGTTTCTGGAGGCTCCCACCATCATGGCCCGGGGTGACGCCGCCCGGGCCATCGAGGCCGCGCCCTACAAGCTGGAAGGCCGGGTCACCATCGGTGGCCAGGAGCATTTCTATCTCGAGGGTCAGGTCGCGCTCGCCGTGCCCGGAGAGGACGGCGATGTCACCATCCATTGCTCGTCCCAGCATCCGAGCGAGATCCAGCACACGGTGGCCAAGGTGCTGGGCCTGGCCAACCATGCGGTGACGGTGGAAGTCCGGCGCATGGGCGGCGCCTTCGGCGGCAAGGAAAGCAACGGCAACCTGCCGGCCGCCGCCGCCGCCCTGGTCGCGAGCAAGACCGGTCGCGCCGCCAAGCTCCGCTACGACCGCGACCAGGACATGATCATCACCGGCAAGCGCCACGACTTTCGCATCGACTACCGGGTCGGATTCGACGGCGACGGCCGCATCCAGGGTGTCGAGTTCGATCAGGCGGCCCGCTGCGGCATGTCCTACGACCTGTCGGTGCCGATCTGCGATCGCGCCATGTTCCACGCCGACAACGCCTACTACCTGCCCAACGCGCGGATCGCGTCGTACCGCTGCAAGACCCACACCGTCTCCAACACCGCCTTCCGGGGCTTCGGCGGCCCGCAAGGGATGATCGGCATCGAGCGGATCATGGACGAAATCGCCCAGGTCCTGGGCAAGGACCCGTTGGAGGTCCGGCGCGCCAACTTCTACGACCCGCAAGGTGCGCTCGGGACACGTTCGGTGACGCCCTACGGCATGACGGTGGAGGATTGCGTCATCGATGAGCTGGTGGCGGAGCTGCGCGAGACATCGGATTACGATCGCCGGCGCGAGGAAATCCGCGCCTGGAACCGGACCAGCGGTTCCCTCAAGCGCGGCATCGCGCTGACCCCGGTGAAGTTCGGCATCTCCTTCACGCTGACCTTCCTCAACCAGGCCGGCGCGCTGGTGCACGTCTACAACGACGGCTCCATTCACCTGAACCACGGCGGCACCGAGATGGGTCAGGGGCTGTTCACCAAGGTGGCGCAGGTCGCCGCCGAGGCGTTCCAGGTCGAACTCGACAGGGTCAAGATCACCGCCACCAACACCGGCAAGGTGCCCAACACCTCCGCCACGGCGGCCTCGGCGGGCTCCGATCTCAATGGCATGGCGGTCGATGACGCCTGCCGCAAGATCAAGGCCCGGCTGACCGCGTTCGCGGCCGAACGTTGGCAGACGACGCCGGACCAGGTCCGGTTCCTGCCCGGCCGGGTCCGCGTCGGGACCGGGGAAATCTCCTTCGGGGATCTGATCGGCGAGGCCTACCGGGCCCGCGTGCCGCTGTCGGCGACCGGTTTCTACGCGACCCCGAAAATTCATTGGGACAAGGAACAGGGCAGCGGCCGGCCGTTCTACTATTTCGCCTACGGAGCCGCGGTGACCGAGGCCGCCATCGATACCCTGACCGGCGAGAACCGCATCCTCCGCGTCGATATCCTGCACGACGTCGGCAAATCCCTGAACCCGGCCATTGACTTCGGCCAGATAGAGGGCGGCTACGTTCAGGGCGTCGGCTGGCTGACCACCGAGGAACTTTGGTGGGACGGAAAGGGAACCCTCAAGACCCACGCGCCCTCGACCTACAAGATTCCCACTCTCGGCGACCGCGCGCCGGACATGCGGATGAAAATCTGGAGCCGGGGCGAAAACGCGGAGCCGACCATATACCGCTCGAAAGCCGTGGGCGAACCGCCTCTGATGCTCTGCATCTCGGCCCTGATGGCGCTGTCCGACGCGGTCGCGGCGGCCGGCGGCTACGCGCGCTACCCCGCCCTCGACGCCCCGGCGACGCCGGAGCGAATCCTCGCCGCCGTCGAGCGTGTCAGACGCGAATCGGAGTCGGCGGCATGACGCGGGGCTGGCTCACCGAACTCGCCGAGATGGTCGCCGCCCACGGCGCCGTGGTCCGGGTCAGCATCGTCCGCGCCGAGGGCTCGGCGCCGCGTGGCGCCGGCGTCGCCATGACGGTCGCGGCGGAATCCTTCACCGGCACCATCGGCGGCGGGGCGTTGGAACACGAGGCCCTCAGCGCGGCCCGGACCATGCTTTCGGATCGACGCGGGGCCGCGGCACCGGCGTGGCGGCGTTCGGTCCGCGACTATCCGCTCGGCCCGTCTCTCGGACAGTGCTGCGGCGGCCGGGTGCGGCTGCTGTTCGAGGTGCTGGCGGCGGCGGAACTGGCGGCCATGATGGAGGCCTTAGGTGGTGACGAGAAGGCGGCGGAGGTCATGGCGCTGCGCCCCCTGAAGCCCGGTCCGCCGATGGAATTCGCCCATCATCGCAAGGACGACCGGGACCACTGGCCGCTGCCGCTGCGCCGGCTGGTCCGCGAAACGATGGCCGGCGTCCGGCCGCGCGGCCCGATCCTCGCCGCCGGCTGGTATGCCGAGCCCCTGGACCCGGACTTGGCGCCGCTGTTCCTCTACGGCGCCGGCCATGTCGGCCGGGCGGTCGCGAAAGTGCTCGCGGACCTGCCGTTCGAGGTCCACTGGGTGGACACCGGCGCCGGGCGGTTTCCGGACCCGATGCCGCCGGGCGTCCACCGCCTGGTCGCCGCCGATCCGGCGCGGGCGGCGCGCCACGCGCCGGCGGGCGCCTGGCATGTGGTGATGACCTTTTCCCACGCCCTCGACCTGGAGGTTTGCCGGACGGTGTTGGCCGGTGGCGACTTCGCCTATCTGGGGGTCATCGCCTCGAAGACCAAGCGGGCGCGGTTCGTCCGCCGGCTGCGGGATGCCGGCCTCCCCGAAGCCGCCGTCGCCCGCCTGCACGCGCCCATCGGGCTGCCCGGACTGGCGGGCAAGGAGCCGTCGGTAATTGCGGTGTCGCTGGCGGCCGATTTGCTGCTACGTTTGCGGGCCAATGAAGGCGCGGCGGCCCAGGGGACGGCCCAGCCGCGAATGGGCGAATCCGGGGGAGGCTCATGACCGGCACCGCGCTCTTGCAATTGTCGGGAATCACCAAACGATTTCCCGGCGTGCTGGCGAACGACGAGATCGGCTTTTCCGTTGCCCCCGGCACGATCCACGCGCTTCTGGGGGAGAACGGGGCTGGCAAGTCGACCCTGGTGAAGATGATCTACGGCGTCATGCGGCCGGACCAGGGCGAGATGCGCTTCGACGGCGCGCCCTACGCCCCGGCGCGGCCGTCCGAGGCCCGGGCCCGGGGCGTCGGCATGGTGTTCCAGCATTTTTCGCTGTTCGAGGCCTTGAGTGTCGCCGAGAACGTGGCGCTGGGCATGAACAAGGACGCGGTCGGCAAGGATTTGGACCGGCTGATCATCGAGGTCTCGGAAACCTACGGCCTGTCCCTCGACCCGGCCCGCTTCATCGGCTCGCTTTCCGTCGGCGAGCGCCAACGGGTCGAGGTCGTCCGCTGCCTGCTGCAGAACCCGCGGCTGCTGATCATGGATGAACCGACCTCGGTGTTGACGCCGCAGGAAGTGGACGTCCTGTTCGAGACCCTGCGGCAGTTGTCGTCCGAAGGGTGTTCGATCCTCTACATCTCCCACAAGCTGGACGAGATACGGACGCTCTGCGGCCGCGCCACGGTGTTGCGCGGCGGCCAGGTGGTCGCCGATTGCGACCCGCGCGAGGAGACGGCGAAGAGCCTCGCGGAGATGATGATCGGCACCTCGCTCAGCTTCCCCGAACGCCAGGAGCCGGATCTGGGCGATGAGCGGCTGGTGGTCGCGGAACTGTCGGTCGAAAGCCCCGATCCGTTCGGCACCGACCTGGTGGATATCTCGTTCTCCGTCCGGGCCGGTGAAATTCTCGGCATCGCCGGCGTGGCCGGCAACGGCCAGGTCGAACTGATGGAATTGTTGATCGGCGAGCGGGCGACGGAAGACGGCGCGGTGCGCATCGACGGCCAGCCGGTCGGCCGCCTGGGCCCGACCGAACGGCGCCGACGCGGCATGTGCTCGGTGCCGGAGGAGCGCCTGGGTCACGGCGCGGTGCCGGATATGTCGCTGTGGGAAAACGTCATCCTCTCGGCCCGCACCCGCAAGGGCATCGAGAACAACGGCTTCCTGGACCTGGGCATCGCCCGTGATTTCGCCCGGCAAGTGGTCGAGACCTTCAACGTCAAGACCGCCGGCATCGAACATGCCGCCCGGAGCCTGTCGGGCGGGAACTTGCAGAAATTCATCGTCGGGCGGGAAATGCTGCAAGATCCGACGGTGCTGGTCATCCTGCAACCGACCTGGGGGGTCGACGCGGCGGCCGCCGCCGACATTCACCGGGCGCTCCAGGAACTGGCCAAGGGCGGCGCGGCGATCCTCGTCATCTCCCAGGATCTGAACGAACTGATGGCGATTTCCACCAGCTTCGCGGTGATATCCGAGGGCCGGCTTTCCGAACCGCGCCCGACGGGGAGCCTGTCCGTCGAGGAAATCGGCCTGCTGATGGGTGGCGTCCATTCCAGCGTCGGAAGAGGGGCCAGCGCCGAAAAAGGGGCCAGCGTCGAAAGAGGGGCCAGCGCCGGCCAAGGGGCCGCGCGATGATCCGGCTGGAACCCAGAAACGAGGTTTCGAAAGCATTGCTCTACGTAACGCCGGTCATCGCGATCGGCGTCACCATTCTCGCCGGCGTGGTCATGTTCGCCATTCTCGGCAAGGACCCGGTCCGGGCGATCTCCTTGATTTTCCTGGAACCCCTGACCGATTCGTTTGCCCTTTCCGAAATGATCGTCAAGGCGACGCCGTTGATCCTGATCGCCATCGGCCTGTCGTTCGGCTTCCGGGCCGGGGTCTGGAACATCGGAGCCGAAGGGCAGTTCACCGTCGGCGCGCTGGCCGGCGGCGCCGTCGCCCTGGCGCTCTACGAGGTCGAGGGTTTTTGGGTGTTGCCGTTGATGTGCCTGGCGGGCGTCCTCGGCGGCATGGCCTGGGCCGCCATTCCGGCGTTCCTCAGGACCCGCTTCAACGCCAACGAGATCCTGGTCAGCCTGATGCTGACCTACGTCGCCGTGCTGCTGCTGAGCGTCCTGGTATACGGGCCCCTGAAGGACCCGGACGGCATGAACTTCCCGGAGAGCCGCATGTTCCATCCGGCGGCGACGGTGCCGATATTGATCGAGGAAACCCGCGCCCACATCGGTTTCCTGGTGGCGCTCGCCGCCGCCGCCGTCGCCTGGGTGGTCCTGGGGCGCCATGTCTTCGGCTACCAGGTCAAGGTCATGGGCCAGTCGCCCCGGGCCGCCGGTTTCGGCGGTTTCGTCGAGAATCGGGTGGTCTGGATGTGCCTGATGATCTCCGGCGGCCTGGCCGGGCTGGCGGGCCTGTTCGAGGCGGCCGGGCCGGTCGGCCAACTGGTTCCGGCGCTTCCCGTCGGCTACGGATTCACCGCGATCATCGTCACCTTCCTGGGACGATTGAACCCCATCGGCATCGTGCTGGCCGGGTTCGTCATGGCGCTCACCTACATCGGCGGCGAGACGGCGCAGATCGAAATGAACCTGCCCAGCGCCGTCACCGGCGTGTTCCAGGGCATGTTCCTGTTCTCCCTTTTGGGCATCGACGTGTTGACAAGATACCGCATCCGGATGTTCCGGTCTCCGCGCCCGGGCCGGACGGCCCCCCTTGCGGCCCGGACGGTCCCTGTTGCGGCCCGGACGGGGGGGGAGTAGAGCCATGGAGCTTTTCTTTCTCATCCTTCAAGCGATCATCATCGCGCCGATCCCGCTGATCTTCGTGGCCATCGGCGAGTTGGTGGTCGAGCGGTCCGGCGTGCTCAATCTGGGCCTCGAGGGGATGATGATCCTGGGCGCCATCGCCGGCTTTTCGGTGACCCTCGATAGCGGCTCCTTTGTGGTCGGTATCGCCGCCGCCGCCCTCGCCGGGGCCCTCGCCGCGGGCATCTTCGGCGTCCTGACACAGGTGCTGATGTCCAACCAGGTGGCGACCGGCCTCGCGCTCACCATCTTCGGGCTGGGCCTGTCGGCGCTTTGGGGACAGGGCTATTCCGGCGAATCGACCGCGCCCCTGGCCAAGATCCACATTTTCCTGTTGTCCGACATTCCCATCGTCGGACCCCTGCTGTTCGTCCACGACCCGCTGGTCTATCTGGCGTTTGCACTGGTCGCCGGCGTCGCCTGGTTCCTGACCCGGACCCGGGCCGGCCTGATCCTGCGGGCGGTCGGCGAAAACCACGACGCCGCCCACGCCATCGGCTACAACGTCGTTGCCGTGCGCATGGCGGCGCTGGTTTTCGGCGGCGCCTGCGCCGGGATCGGCGGGGCCTACCTGTCGACCGTTCAGACGCCGTTCTGGGTCGAGAACATGACCGCCGGACGCGGCTGGATCGCGCTCGCCATCGTCGTCTTCGCGTCCTGGCGGCCGGGCCGGCTGCTGGTCGGCGCGTATCTGTTCGGCGGCGTGACCGTGGCGCAACTCCACGTCCAGGGATTCGGCATCGATATCGACGCGCAATATCTGTCGATGCTGCCCTACCTCGTCACCATCCTGGTGCTGGTGTTGATTTCCCATAACAAGGCGCGGAGCCATCTCAACGCGCCGGCCTGCCTGGGCAAGCCGTTCTTCGCGTCCGCGTGAACCGGGCGCCGAACGGAAAGAAACTCTGTCGATCGATTTTCGCAAATTAAAGGGAGATATCGAAATGAAACACGTGATGAGAATTTTGGCCGCCGGGGCGATCGTCGCGGCGCTGTCCGTGGGTGCCCCTGGGGGCGCCGCCTACGCGGCGGAGAAGGTCAAGGTCGGCTTCGTCTACGTCGGTCCGGTCGGCGACCACGGCTGGACTTACGAGCACGAACAGGGCCGTCTCGCCGTCGAGAAGGCCTTCGGCGACGAGGTCGAGACCACCTACGTCGAAAACGTTTCCGAAGGCCCGGACGCGGCGCGGGTGATCCAACAACTGGCGCGCAAGAACGACATCATCTTCACCACCTCGTTCGGCTTCATGAACCCGACCCTCAAGGTCGCCAAGCGCTTTCCGAAAGTGAAGTTCGAACACGCCACCGGCTTCAAGCGGGCGGACAACGTATCGACCTATTCGGCCCGCTTCTACGAAGGCCGCTACGTGATCGGCCTGATCGCCGGCAAGGTGACCAAGACCAATACCATCGGCTACATCGCGTCGTTCCCGATCCCCGAGGTCGTCCGCGGCATCAATGCCGCGTATTTCGCCGCGAAAAGCGTCAATCCCGCGGTCAAGTTCAAGATCGTCTGGGTCAACACCTGGTTCGACCCCGGCAAGGAAGCCGATGCCGCCAGGGCGCTGATCGACCAGGGCGCCGACGTGCTGATGCAGCACACCGATTCCCCGGCCGCCATGCAGATCTCCGAGGAAAAGGGCATCCTCGCGTTCGGTCAGGCCTCCGACATGATCAAGTTCGGTCCCAACGCCCAGTTGACCTCGATCATCGACAACTGGGGGCCGTATTACGTCGCGCGCGTGAAAGCGGTCATGGACGGCACCTGGGAAAGCCAGGATACCTGGGACGGGTTCGCTCCCGGCATGGTCGAGATGTCCGCGTTCTCCAAACGCATTCCGGAGGACGTCCGTGCGATGGCCACCAAGGCCCGCGACGATATCGCCGCCGGCAAGCTGCACCCCTTCACCGGCCCGATCAACAAGCAGGACGGCTCGCCCTGGCTGGCGGCCGGCGAAACCGCGTCCGACGGCGACCTCGTCGGCATGAACTTCTATATCGAGGGCGTCGAAGGTTCGTTGCCCAAGTAAATCCAAGGGGCGGCCCAGTCTAGGGCACCGGGCCGCCCTTTTCTTGTCCGGAAACCGGAATGACCGACCGTCTGGTGTTGAAGGGACAGACCCTCGGCTTCACCGACGATCCGTTTCGGGTCGGTCCCGAGGCGGCGGTCGCGCACCGATCGGACGGCGCCGTATGGATCGAGGACGGGTTGATCCGCGCCGTGGGACCGGCCGAGGAAATCCTGCAACGCGACCCCACGGCGCCGGTCGTCGACTATGGGAACTTCCCGTCATAACAAGGGCTTAGATGGGCGCGGCAAGACCCGCACCAACACGGTTGAAGGCTATTTCAGTATCTGGGTATGAAGGGCGTGTGCCAGCATTGCTCCAAACGGCATCTGCACCGCTATCTTTCCGAGTTCGACTTCCAGTATAGTGCGCGGACGGCGCTCGGCATAGACGATCAAGAGCGGACTGAGCGGATACTTCCGTGGCATAGCCAGAAAGAGATTGACCTACCGGCACTCGTCACAAGTCACCAACGCGTGAAAGACGCAACCATGACCAGCCCAATCAATTTCAGCATTAGCGGTCACAACGCCGAAACTGATGCTCCGACGGTGGATGATCTGGTCAACCAAGTTGGTGACTACGTTTCCATTATGCGTGCGGTTGAAGAGGCGCTAGCCGATGACGGTGCTAGCGAGATCGAATGGCGCGTGACCAACGCAAAGAAGAACAGTCCTCTTGAGTTGGAGATCACGCCGTTTCCGCGTCGACACGGGGTTAACATCGAACAGCGTGTCCACAAGGTCAAAGAACATACGGCGGCCGGGCTTGCCCTCTTGACCGCCAAAGCAGAACGGCCCAGTTTTTTCAATGATTCTGTCTTGGAAAAAGTCGAGCGCCTCTTTCGGCGGGTTACAAACGGCCTGAGTCTGACTAAGGTTGATTATGGACCGGACATACAGCGCACCGTCGAAATCACTCCGAGCATCGCCCGAACAGCCGTTTCCCATATCAGCACCGTCCGAGTGCCGAAGGAAAAGCCGTACCGTGAACTTGGGTCCGTTGAAGGGTTTTTGAAGGGGATCGATCGCGACGGCTTTGGGCGCGCGATTATTTACGTGAAGCTGCGGCTTAATGGCGAGATAGTGAAATGCCTCGTGAGCGAGATAGCCGAATCTGAAGTCGAGAGGCATCAAATCGGTGATGTGTGGAAAAACCTCCGCGTCAGAGTGGCCGGTACGATCTATTACAAGAGTCTCGGGCGCATCTCCAAAATCGATGCTGACGTTGTGCAATTCCTTCGCCATCGCGATGAACTTCCAAGTTCTTCCGACATAATCAATAAGAACTTTACGGGCGGCCTCGCGTCCGCGGAATACCTGGAAAAACTGCGAAATGGTGAACTCTCCTAAAAGGCTCGCATGGGATTCGTGTGCATGGATCTCATACATTCAACAGGAAAAAGTCGTCTTAAAGGATGGCTCTCCGGAAGATCGTGGGGCAATGTGCCGCCCCGTTCTGCAAGCTGCTGAGAAGGGAGATGTTGAGATCGTCGTGTCTTCAGTCGCATTGGTAGAAGTAATCTGCAAGAACAAGGACGCGTCGATTGATGACCAGAAGGTTCGGGATTATTTCGACAACGATTACATTTTGCTCGTGAGTGCGGACAAGGACGTGTGCGACCTTGCACGTCAATTGATGTTGGCGGGCCACGCGGGACTTCGGCCCGCAGATGCAATCCATGTCGCGACAGCTTGTATCTCAAACGCCGATGAGCTCCATACTTTCGATGACAAATTGCTAGGCCTGAATTCCAGAATCGACAGGAAAGACGGAACTCGTTTGCGCATTAGGAAGCCCAGGTTGTCGGCCCCTCCAGCCCCATTGTTGGAAGCGATTGAAGATGCCTAAAGCTAAGGCAAAGAGTATCTTGCAACGTCCCCGTTTCATCGAAGCCGCGCGTGAGCTAGGCGCCGACGAAGACGAGGCCGTCTTCGATGCCAAGCTATTGTTCACAGCGAGCCAGAGGCCGAAGCTTGAGAAGGAAAAAGCCCCGGACAAATGATCCGGGGTTTCTTGTATCAACTGCGTTTGTGGCGCGAAGGACACAAACGCCCTTTTCTTGTCCGGAACTCGAATGGGAACGCCCGGAGTGACCGACCGCGTGGTGTTGAAGGGACAGACCCTCGGCTTCACCGACGATCCGTTTCGGGTCGGTCCCGAGGCGGCGGTCGCGCACCGATCGGACGGCGCCGTATGGATCGAGGACGGGCTGATCCGCGCCGTGGGACCGGCCGAGGAAATCCTGCAACGCGACCCCACGGCGCCGGTCGTCGACTACGGGGACTGCCTGATCGCCGCCGGTTTCGTCGATTGCCACGCGCATTACCCGCAACTTTCCATGGTCGCGTCCTACGGCGAGCAGCTTCTGGAATGGTTGGAGAAGTACACCTTTCCCACCGAGAGCGCATTCGCCGAACCCGACCATGCCCGCGCCGCCGCCGGCTTCTTCCTGGATCAGTGCCTGAGGAACGGCATCACCACGTCCAGCGTTTACGCCACCGTTCACCCGGGCTCGGTCGACGCCTTTTTCGAGGCGGCCTCGGCGCGCGGCCTGCGGATGGCCTGCGGCAAGGTGCTGATGGACCGCAACGCCCCCGACGCCCTTCGGGACACGGCGCAAACCGGCTACGACCAATCCAAGGCGCTGATCGAAAGGTGGCACGGCGTCGGCCGCAACATCTACGCCATCACGCCGCGCTTCGCGCCGACCTCGAGCCCGGCCCAACTCGAGGCCGCCGGGGCGCTATGGAAGGAACACCCCGACGCGCTAGTGCAGACCCACCTGTCGGAAAACCCCAAGGAGGTCGCCTGGGTGGCGGAACTTTTCCCCGAGGCGCCGGACTACTTCGGCGTCTACGAGCAATTCGGCCTGGCCGGGCCGGGCGCGATTTTCGGCCACGCCATCCATCTGAGCGCGCGCGAAAGGGCGGCGATCCGGGACAGCGGCTCGGCCATCGCCCATTGCCCGACCTCCAACGCCTTCATGGGCTCCGGACTGTTCGACATCGCGGGGCTTCGGGATTGCGCCCGGCCGGTCACCCTGGGCCTGGCGACGGACGTCGCCGGCGGCCCGTCGCTGTCGATGTTCGCAACCATGCGCGCGGCCTACGAAATCGCGCAGTTGCGCGGCACCAGCCTGCACCCGGCCAAGGCCTGGTATCTGGCCAGCGCCGGTTCCGCCGCGGCCATGCGGCTCGGCGACCGCGTCGGCAACCTGGCGCCGGGCATGGAGGCCGACATCGTGGTCATCGACCTCGCTTCGACGCCGCTGATAGCAAGCCGCATGGCCGGCGCCGACAGCCTGTGGGACGCCTTGTTCGCACAGATGATTCTGGCCGACGACCGCGCCATCCGCGCCACCTACGCGGCGGGACGGCTGGTCTATCAAGGTAATACCGAGGACCGGTGATATTACTCGTCCGGCATTCCCGCCCTGATCCAGGCGCCCAGGCGGGCGCGTTCCTCCTCGGTCATGCCGGTCTTGTTGCCGATCGGCATGGCATCGGTCAGGACCGCTTGGGCCAGCACCCTGACGGCGTGGGCCTTCAGCAGGCTCGCGTCGTCGAAGGCGACGCCGCCGGGGGGCTCGTCGAAATCCTCGTCGGTGGGGTTGGCGGAATGGCATGCCACGCAGCGTGTCTGGACGATGGCGAACGCCTCGGCGGTCAGCACCTCGTCCTCCACCACGATCCCGCCGCCGGGCTTCCAGGCCGTCAGCGCGACCAGTGCGAGGGTCAAGGCGGCCGCCACCGGCCATTGCCAGCGGAGCGCAAAGCCACTCCGCCCGGCGTTGCGGGCGTTGAAGAATTCGCGCACGATGGCCCCCAGCGGGAGCACCAGCGCCACCACCAACCAACCCCAGTCATGCCCGAAGACGACCGGGTAGTGGTTGGAGATCATCATGAAGAGAACCGGGAGCGTCAGGTAGTTGTTGTGTGTCGAGCGCAGCTTGGCCGCCTCGCCGAGGGCCGGGTCCGGGGCCTCGCCGGCGGCCAGCGCGGCGACCACCTTCTTCTGGTTCGGGATGATGACCATGAAGACGTTGGCCGACATCATGGTGGCGATCATCGAGCCGACATGAAGGAAGGCGGCGCGGCCGGAAAACACCAGCCCGAATCCGTAGGCGGAAAGAACGATGAAGGCGAACAGGACGGCGAACAGGACCGCGCCGTGCCGGCGCAGCGGCGAACGGCACAACAGATCGTACACGACCCACCCGAGGGCCAGCGACGCCACCGAGATCGCGATCGCCATCGCCGGCGAAAGGTCCAGGACGGCGCGGTCGATAAGATAGCTTTCGGCGCCCCAATAATAGACGATGGCCATCAGGCCAAAGCCCGAGACCCATGTCATGTAGGATTCCCACTTGAACCAGTGCAACTCCTCCGGCATCCGATCGGGGGCCACGAGGTACTTCTGGGCGTGGTAGAAGCCGCCCCCGTGAACCGACCAGTTCTCGCCGCTGGCCCCCGGATCCAGCGTCCCGTAATCCTTGAGGCTGTTGTCCAGCCACATGAAATAGAACGACGCACCGATCCAGGCCATGGCCGTGACGATGTGCAGCCAGCGGACCAGAAGCCCGATCCAGTCGAACAGCAGGTTCTCCATCCGTGCCTCCAGTGCGGCCGTTCACGGGCATCGGTGACGGGCCGATGATCCTAACCGCTGGACCGGTCCGAGTGAATAAGGGAATAATGCCGAGTATGACCGCCTTCGCCACCCCGCCCGCGACGCTCGACCGGGACGCCTTCGTGGCACGCTTTGGCGGCGTCTACGAGCATTCGCCGTGGATCGCCGAACGCGCGTTCGACGCCGGGCTTACGGCCGAGGCCAACACCGCCGAGGGTCTGTCGGGTCTGCTTCGCGCCCAGGTCGAAGCCGGCGGCGCGGACCGGCAATTGGCGCTTCTTCGCAGCCATCCCGACCTCGCCGGCAAGCTCGCGGTTGCCGACGGGCTGACCGCGGCCTCGGCGGCCGAACAGCAGGGCGCCGGGCTGGCCGCCTGCACGGCGGACGAATTCGCGCGTTTCCAAACGCTCAACGCGGCCTACAAGGAAAGGTTCGGCTTTCCCTTCATCGTGGCCGTCGCCGGAACCCATCGGACCGAGATTCTCGAGATTTTCGAACGCCGCGTCGGCCACGACCGGGACACGGAATTCCGCGAGGCCTTGGAGCAGGTTCACCGCATCGCGCTCTCGCGTCTCCAGACCGCATTGTCGGATTAACCGGGGCCCTTCCTGAAACCGCGACAACAGTCGGATACTTTCGATTTGAGCCTCTGAAACCACGTGACTCACCTCGGGAGTGGTTGTCTTGCCGGCGGTGTAGACGGGAAGCTCGAAGGCAAGGTGGAGCGAATGCCGGATCGAGAGCGCCGAACCGGTGCGCCGCAACCCCCGCCTTCGCCAAGGTTTCGGCGGGCGGGTTGGTTCCGGCCGACCTCCCCGCGGCGCCTCCATTAAGGCCTCGTTAGAGAATTGCGCCGATCCTGCGCCGGATTTGGGTGATTTTTTCGAGGATCGGATGACACCGGCGGCGCGCCTCCACGGAATCCTGCCGGCGATCGGGCCGGCGCTCGGGCTGGCGCTCGGGCTGGCGCTCGCCTGCTGGGCATCGACCGGCGCCCTGGCGGCGCCGAGCCAGCCTTGGGAGCGGCACAACGCCGCCGGGCTCGCGGCGCTCGAAGCGCGGCGTTTCGCCGAGGCCGGACAGCGCTTCTCCGTCGCGCTCCGGGAAGCCGAGCGCCAGGGCCCGGAGACCGCGGCCGTCGCCGCCACGCTCGACAATCAGGCGCGGCTGATGACCGCGCGCGGCGACTTCGCCGGGGCCGAGGCGCGCCTGCGCCGGGCGCTCGCGATCCGCCAGAAGCTCCATGGCGCCGACGATCCGGAACTGGCCACGAGCCTCGGCCGCCTGGGCGCGCTGGCGGTCCGCCGCCGCCGCCTGGACCCGGCCGAACGGCTCCTCGAACCCGCGCTCGCCAGCCTGGAACGGACGCTCGAGGCCGGCGATCCGCGCCTGGCCGCCGCGCGCAACGCGCTCGGCACGCTCTATTTCCTGCAAGGGCGGCTCGCCGAGGCCGAGCCCCTGATCGCGCGGGCCCTGGCGACCCGGGAGCGGGTCCTGGCGCCCAACCACCCGGACATTGCCGAAAGCCTGAGCAATCTCGGCCTGCTGCGTCTGCGCCAGAACAAGACCCTGAAGTCCCAGGCGCTGCTCCTCAAGGCCTACGACCTGCGCCGCAAGGCCCTCAAAAAGGATCATCCTGATCTCGCCGCGAGCCTCAACAACCTGGGCGCGCTCGACATCATCCTCGGCCGTTTCGCCGAGGCCGCGCCGCGCCTCCAGGCCGCGCTGCGCATCCGCCAGCGGGCCTATGGGCCGGGCCACTGGGAGGTCGGCCAGACGCTCTACAATCTCGGCGTCCTGCACCACTTCCAGGGCGATCTGGTCCGGGCCGAGCGGTTCTACCGCCGCGCCCTGGTGGTCCAGCAACGCGCGCTCGGGCCCGAGCATCCGGACCTGGCGGACACCCTGGACAACTACGCCGATATCCTCAGCGTGACCGGCCGCCGCGCCGAAGCCGCGCGGCTCAAGCAGCGCGCCGCGCGCATCCGCTCCCAGGCGGGCTAGCATGACGGGCGCCCCACGCGGCGGCTCGCGGATTGACGCACCAAGAACTCGCGACGCTAGCAAAGGGTAACCGGTCTATTGCTATTAATTGCAAGCAGGACAACTCGGTCCGAAAATTCTGGCGACGCATTAACGAATTCCTAAGTAACCCTATTAAGTATAACTACGGACAGGGACATTTGCTTTGAAAAATTATGGATGAGCGACCGCACGGCATGGCGCCGGTCTCGAGAAAATCCTTGCGAAAATCGTTCCTTAGGCACGCAGCGGCCATGGTCACCTCACCGGTTCCCGCGTCCCCATACGCGATCGACCCTGTATCGTACCGGCGATGACGATGCGCGAATCAGGTCCCGGGATTCCAGTGGAAGAGTCACGGAAACGCCTCTTGCCGAACCGCCGGAGATCGCGGTTCGCATCGCTCAAGGTGCTTCTGGGATGCCTAATGGGCCGCCGGATCGGCGCCGCCGTTCTGCTCAGCATCCTTGCCATCGAGGCAGCGATCCTGGTCCCCTCGTACAAGAATTACGAGCGTGACCTTCTGCTCCGGCTGGAGAGCTCCGGCCGCGCCGAGATCATGGCTACCTACCGCAGCGCGCGCCATAACCGCGATCGCGACCTGTTGATCATGGGCCGGTCATTGATCCGGCCGTCGGGTGCAAGGACCGAAGGCTCTCATGTACGGGGCGGGAGATTGCACCGTGCGGACGGCTCCCTGATCGGCAGCTTCGGCGAGGACCCCGCGCTGACTCTCGAGGCGGTTCGCGCCGGCGCCCGCCAAACTCAGCGCAGCGCCGATGGTATGCGCTACGACGTGGTCTGGCCGGCCGAGGCAACCGGCCTGCCGATCAGCGTCGCGGCGCGCCTCGACGCAAGTTGGATCGGGTCGGAGTTGCAGGCCTTCGTCTGGCGCATCAGCGGCCTGGTGTTGCTGATCTCGGTTTTCGTCACCGCCGTCACCATGGCCATCTTCGGCCGCTCGGTCCTGTTGCCCGTGTTGCGGCTGCGCGCCAGCCTGACCCGGGCGCACCAGGATCCGACCCACGCCGAGCGGTACGTCCTGGCCGAGACTCGCGCCGACGAGCTGGGCGAGCTGATGAGGGCGGCCGATCAGTTGCTTCATAGGGTATCGTCTCTCCTGGAAACGCAGGAAAGCCGGTTGAGCGAGACGGCCGACCACTTGATGGTGGTGCTGGGCAACTCGGTCACCAGTATCATCACGATGGACTCCAACGGCATCGTCACCTCCTTCAACCCAGCAGCCGAAAAACTGTTCGGCTATCGGGCCCAACAGGTAGTCTCCCGAAATGTCTCGATGTTGATGCCGGATCCGGATCGCGGGGCCCACGACGGTTACCTCGCGAACTACGGAACCGGCGGCAAGACGGATATCATGGGCCGAACCCGCATGGTCATCGGCCGCCACAAGGACGGACATACAATCCCCCTGGAGCTTTTGTTGGGCGAGATGATGGTCCGCGACGAACGCCACTTCGTGGGCTTTCTCACAGACCTCACCGAACGCGTGGCGGCCGAAGAGCAGCTGCGTCTGGCGCACGACACGCTGGAGCAGCGGGTGAGGGACAGGACCGAAAGACTCGAAAGGGAAGTCGTGGCCCACCAGCAGACGGAGGAGGCGCTGCGGGCCAGCGAGGAGCAGATTCGCCTGATTACGGACGCGCTGCCCATATTGATCGCCTATGTAGACAAGGATTTTAAGTATCGGTTTGCAAACAAAACCGCCGCGAACTGGAATGCGCGCCCACGGGAGGACATCATCGGGCGCCGCCCCGAGGAGGTCCTGGGCGCGGCTGCATTGGAAATACTTCACCCTTACGCGCGAAAGGCCTTGTCGGGCCAGAACCAGGCGTTCGAGGAAACCATCACGTTTCACGATGGCCAGACGCGGGACATCTCGGGAAACTACGTTCCCCATTTGAGCGAAGACGGAAGCGTTCAAGGCATCTTCATCATGGCCCAGGACATTACGGCACGAAAGCGGGCCGAGAGTGAGCTGGAGAAAAGAGTCGGCGACCTGCAAATCGCCAACATCGCAATCGAGGACCAGGGCGCGGAGCTTGTGAAGCTAGCCGAAGACCTGTCCGCGGCGCTCGACCAGGCCGATGACGCGAGCCGGGCCAAATCCGAGTTTCTTACCTCGATGAGCCACGAATTGCGTACCCCGCTCAATGCCATCATCGGCTTCTCGGAGATCTTGAGCACCGAGGCGCTAGGTCCGATCGGCAGCGACAGGTACCGCGACTACGCCTCCGATATTCACGAATCCGGGCACCACCTGCTCGCTCTCATCAACGACGTATTGGATCTCGCCAAGATCGAATCGGGGCAGGACGAACTCCACGAGGAGAATATCGATATTCCCCAGGTGACTCGCTCGATTATCCGGCTGATCGGGCAGCGCGCCGAGAAAAGCGGCGTCAATTTGAAATTGGAACTCTCCGATCCATCGCCGGGTCTGCGGGGCGATGAGCGCAGGCTAAAGCAGATCCTGGTCAACCTTCTGTCCAACGCAGTGAAATTCACCGAGGCCGGCGGCACGGTCACTCTCAAGATTTGGTGCCGTGAGGACAGCGGCTTGGTATTTCAAGTGATCGATACCGGTATCGGCATCGCGCGCGAGGACATTCCGAAGGTCCTATCGCAGTTCGGACAAATCGAGAGTTCGGTCAGCCGTAGGCATGTCGGAACGGGCCTGGGCCTGCCACTGGCCAAATCTTTGGTCGAATTGCATGGCGGATCTTTGGATCTGCAAAGCGAGGTTGGCGTCGGGACCACCGTCACCGTGCGCTTTCCCGCGGAACGAACCGTCGAATCGCCGACCCAAGCGACTCCCCGCTCCGTGGTATAGACGGCCCCACTCACCACTCGCCGGTGTTTGCCATCGACGCCCAGGGCTCCCGGGCCGGCAGCGCGTCGCCCTCCTGGAGCAGCTCGACCGAGATGTTGTCGGGCGAGCGGATAAAAGCCATGTGGCCGTCGCGCGGCGGCCGGTTGATGGTGACGCCGGCGTCCATCAACTTCTGGCAGGTCGCGTAGATGTCGTCGACCCGGTAGGCCAGGTGGCCGAAGTTGCGGCCGCCGGTGTAGGCCTCCGGGTCCCAGTTGTAGGTCAGCTCGACCAGCGGCGCCTGGGTCTCCTTGGCCCGCTCGGCGTCCTCGGCCGCGGCCAGGAACACCAGGGTGTAACGCCCCGCCTCGCTCTCGGAGCGGCGTACCTCGACGAGGCCCAGCTTGTTGCAGTAGAAATCGAGCGACGCCTCGAGGTCGCGGACGCGCACCATGGTGTGCAGATATCGCATGTCGGTGTTCTCCCTATCGATAACAGCAGCGGCCGCCGGTTTCACCCCGGGGGCTCTCGAAGCCCATGGTAGCGCCTCGGCCCGGCTTAGTACAAACTCCACCGATGCGGAATGGAGTGACTTATGCAGACGACGCGCGCAGCAAAGTTCATTGACGCCGTCAGTCACAGACTGTCACTCGTAGTGGCTGGTTTGGCGGCCGGGCTGCTGACGATACCGGCCGCGACGGCGCGAGACGATATCCTGACATCGCTCCAGAGCATCGAATGGGTCGAGGAGAACCGATCAGACCTCGAAGGCCTGCTGAGCGATCAAGATACGGCCACCGCGTTCATGGTTGCGCTTTATGGTGACGTCGTGGTGTTGCCAAACGTCGGGGGGCATCTTTTCATCGACCTCGATGGCGACAATGGTCTGGAGCTTGTCGCCACGATCGATTACAGCGGCCGGGGCTTTTATGCGTCGGTGGCCATCGTTTACCAGAACGGTCACCGTCTCGACTTTCAAGAGGTCGGAGGCCATGGGGGGAACATGACCAATCTTCGTAATAGTATTGATGACCTCGATGGTGACGGAGATTTGGAGATCACGATCCCACGACTTCTTGAGCCTTATCAGGGAGTTGAACCAGTTCCCATTTTTATCGACGTATACCACTGGAATGGCTTGCAATACATCGTGGCAGACCCACTCCAATATGAAGACTTCTATAGAAAACGGGTTTTGCGCCGGATCGAAGAAAATCTCGACGCCCTGTCGGTCGACTCCGCATCGGTTGGCGCCGACATGCGTGCAGCGCTGATTCACAAGTATGAGGTTGAGCAGACAGAAATTATTAACGCTTTACAGTAGTGTGAACCCTCAAGAAGTCCTGATACCTCGCCGGCCGGAGAAGAGACAAAAGTGATTGCCCGTGGTCTCACGCGTCCGGCAGCTTGTGGCCGGCGTAGATCTTGCGCAGCTCGAGCTTGCTGACCTTGCCGGTCGCGGTATGGGGCAGCTCGTCGACGAAGACGACCTCGTCGGGCAGCCACCACTTGGCGACGCGGGTCGCCAGGAAGTCGCGGAGGTCCGCGGCCGTCACCTCCCCCGCCGCCCCGCCTCGCGGCGCACGATGACCAGCAGCGGCCGCTCGCCCCACCTCGGGTGGGGCAGCGCGATGGCGGCGGCCTCGGCCACCTCCGGATGGCCCATGGCCGCGTTCTCCAAATCGATCGAGCTGATCCACTCGCCGCCCGACTTGATCAGGTCCTTGCTGCGGTCGGTGATGGTGATGTGGCCGTCGGCGTCGATGGTCGCGACGTCGCCGGTGGCGAACCAGCCCGCCGCATCGCCCACCGGGTCGAACGCCGCCGCCGAAGCCGCCGGGTCTTCGAAGTAGGCGCTGGCGACCCAGGGCCCGCGCACCATCAACTGGCCCGAGGCCTGGCCGTCGTGGGGCTGGGCTTGGCCCGCGTCGTCGGCGATCTTGGTCTCGACACCGTACAGCGCCCGGCCCTGGGTCACCTTGATCTTGCGTTGCTCGGCGCGCGGCAGATTCAGGAACTTGCGCTTGAGCCGGCCGGTGGTGGCGACCGGGCTGGTCTCGGTCATGCCCCAGGCGTGAATCACCTCGACGCCATGGTCTTCCTCGAAGGCCTCGATCATCGAGAGCGGCGCCGCCGAGCCGCCGATCAGCAGGGTGTCCAGGTGGTCGAGGGTCTTGCCGGTCTTGGCCAGATAGTCGAGCAGGCCGAGCCAGATGGTCGGCACGCCGGCGGTGATGGTCACGCGCTCCGCCTGGAGCAGCTCGTGCAGGCTCTCGCCGTCGAGCCGGGGCCCGGGCATGACCAGCTTGGCGCCGGCCATCGCCGCGGCGTAGGGAATGCCCCAGGCCTGGACGTGGAACATCGGCACCACCGGCAGGACCACCTCGCGGCAGGAGATGGCGAGCGGGTGATCGGCGGTGCAGCAGGAAAAGCTGTGCAGCACCGTGGAGCGGTGACTGTAGAGCGCACCCTTGGGATTGCCGGTGGTGCCCGAGGTGTAGCACAGCCCCGAGGCCAGGTTCTCGTCGAGCCGGGGCCAGTCGAATCCCTCGTCCTGGGCCGCGATCAGGGTCTCGTAGCAGAGCACGGAGGGCAGGCTGGTCTCGGGCATGTGTTCGGCGTCGGTCATGATGACGAAGCCCTCGACCCCGGGCAGGCGCTCGTGCAGCCCTTCGAGCAGGCCGACGAAGCTCGGATCGAGGAAGATATAGCGGTCGTTGGCGTGGTTGACGATATAGGCGAGCTGGTCGGCGAACAGACGCGGATTGATGGTGTGGCAGACCGCGCCCAGGCCCGAGACCCCGAAGTAGAGCTCCATATGGCGGTAGCCGTTCCAGGCCAGGGTGGCGATGCGGTCGCTTTCGCCGACTCCCAGCGCCACCAGCGCCTTGGCCAGGCGCCCGGCGCGGGCCTCGGCCTCGGCGTAGGTGGTGCGGTGGATCGGACCCTCGACGCTGCGCGAGACGATCTCGGTATCGCCGTGATGCCGCGCCGCATGAACGATCAGCGACGAGGTCAGAAGCGGGCTGTCCATCATCAGGCCGTGCACGTCCTCTGCCTCCTCTCGACGTGGCCGGGCGGCGATCCGCCTTTTTTCGCAAAGCCAGATTAGCTCAGCGCGTCTCCCAGGTGAACCGCGGACAAAGATTCTCGCGGTCCTGGCGGGAACCGGCGCAAAGGCGTCGGTATTGGAAAATAACCCCAATGTTGCGTCGGGACAGGATTTGTCGCATCATTGTTTCCAATCAAAGAAACCAACCCCGCCTCGTGGGGTGGAAATAAGAGCGACCTGGTGGGTTGCGAAACCAGGCAGACAGGTGAGGGAAGCATGCGCGATCGCGGCCGACTCCGGAGCGGAGGGCGGCGGCCCAGCTAGGGCCGGCGGCTCCGCCAAAGAGAACCGGAACCATGGACAAGATCCTGAAAATGGTGGCCCAGCGGCTGGCGCTGGGCCTGCTCACCCTGTTCGTGGTATCGCTGATCATCTTTTTTTCGGTCCAGTTGCTGCCCGGCGACGTGTGTCAGGAAATCCTCGGGCAGGCCCAGACGCCCGAAACCGTCGCCGCGTGCCGGCGCGAACTCAGGCTCAATCTGCCGTGGTACGAGCGCTACATCTCCTGGCTGTTCGGCATCCTCCAGGGCGACATGGGCCGGTCGCTGGCCAACCAGCGGGAGATTTCCGAGCTGATCGGCAAGCGACTCGGCAACACCTTTTTCCTGGCGGCGTTCGCCGCGGTGCTGTCGGTGCCGGTGGCCCTGGTCCTGGGCGTGATGGCGGCGCTCTATCGCAACAGCCCCTTCGACCGTATCGTCAACGCGCTGACGCTCAGTTCGATCTCCTTCCCGGAGTTCTTCGTCGCCTACATCCTGATCCTGTTCTTCGCGGTGCAGTTGGGCTGGTTCCCGAGCATCTCCAACGTCAGCGCGGATCTGGGCTTCTGGGAGCGAATCTACCGCACCGCGCTACCGTCGCTGACGCTGATGCTGGTGGTGGTCGCGCACATGATGCGCATGACCCGGGCGGCGATCATCAACCTGCTCGCCAGCCCCTACATCGAGATGGCGAACCTCAAGGGCCTGACGCGTATGCACATCATCGTGCACCACGCGCTGCCCAACGCGCTGGCGCCGATCATCAACGTGGTGGTGATCAACCTGGCCTACCTGGTGGTCGGCGTGGTCATTGCCGAGGTGGTGTTCGTCTATCCGGGCCTGGGCCAGCTTCTGGTCGATTCGGTGGCCAAGCGGGACATCCCGGTGGTGCAGGCGAGCTGCATGATCTTCGCGGCCACCTACATCCTGCTCAACCTCACGGCGGACGTGTTGGCGATCGCCACCAATCCGCGCCTGATGCATCCGCGATGAGGTGGGCGTGATGAGGCAGACTCGATGAGACGGGGCGCGATGAGACGGGACGAACCATGACCGTGACCACCATGGAGGGCGCGCTGCCGGCCCGGCCCTCGCCCTGGGCCAGCCGCATCTCGGTCGCGGCCGTCTATTTATTCGTGGTCGTGCTGTTCCTGCAGATCGTGCGCGACGACACTTTGGCGGCGATCCTGGGGTTGCTGCTAATCCACGGCTACAGCGTGATCGTGCTGCTTTATTGGAGAAACCTGGAGCGTTCGGCGGCGGGCGATAAGGCGATCGTCACCCTGACGCTGGTGTACATGCTCCTCGCCGTCCTGTTCTGGGACAGGTTCAGCGCGCTGCCCTGGTCGACCTTCTTCGGCCTGTTCGTGGTGCAGGCCGTTGCGCTGCTCGCGGTGCGCTTCTGGAAAAATCTGCGCAAGGCGCCGCCCACGGCCTGGTTCGGGATGGTGGTGGTCCTGTTTTACGTGATGATTGCGGCGACCGCGCCGATCGTCGCACCCTTCACCGAGACCGAGATCGTCGGCGCCGAGTACGAGCCTTGGGGTGGGCAGTTCCTGCTCGGCACCGACAACCTGGGGCGCGACTGGCTGACCCGGCTGATCTACGGCGCGCGCAACACCATCGGCATCGCCTTCGTCACCACCTGTCTGGCGTTTCTGATCGGTGGCCTCGGAGGGTTCCTCTCGGCGGCGCTGGGCGGCTGGGTCGACCAGATTCTGGGCCGCGCCGTCGACGTGCTGATGGCGATCCCGAGCTTGATCTTCGCGCTTCTGCTGCTATCCATCTTCACGAATTATTCCGTCTTCGGACTCAAAATTCATCCGATGGTGCTATTGGTCGTGATCATCGCGGTGCTCGATTCGACCCGCGTGTTCCGCCTGGCGCGCGCGGTCGGCATGAACATCGTGGTGATGGACTACGTCGAGGTCGCGCGGCTGCGCGGCGAGGGCCTGTGGTGGGTGATCACGCGCGAGGTGATGCCCAACGCCATGCCGCCCCTGGTGGCCGAATTCGGCCTGCGTTTCTGCTTCGTATTCCTGTTCTTGAGCGCGCTCTCCTTCCTCGGCCTGGGCATCCAGCCGCCGACCGCGGACTGGGGCAGCATGGTGCGCGACAACGCGACGTTGATTACCTTCGGCGACATCACGCCGCTGCTGCCGGCCGGCGCGATCGCGCTGCTCACCGTCGGGGTCAACTTCGTGGTCGACTGGTTCCTGCATCAGACGAGCGGGCTGCGCGATGACCACTGAGACCGGAAGAGGCGCGAAAGGCGATATCCTGCTCACCATGCGGGGCCTCAAGATCGAGGGTCAGGCCGACGACCAGTGGCACGTGATCGTGCACGACATCGATCTCGACCTGCGCCGAGGCGAGGTGCTCGGCCTGATCGGCGAGTCCGGCGCCGGCAAGTCGACCATCGGCATCGCCGCCATGGGCTTCGCCCGGCCCGGCTGCCGGATCACCGGCGGCTCGATCGTCTTCGACGGCATCGACTTGAGGGCCGCCAGCGAGGAGGAGAAGCGCAAGCTGCGCGGCGCGCGTATCGCCTACGTGGCGCAGAGCGCGGCCGCCTCGTTCAACCCGGCGCACAAGCTGATCGACCAGTACACCGAGATGCCGGTCCAGCACGGAGTCATGCGAAAAGCCGAGGCCGAGGCCGAGGCCAAGGTCCTGTACCGGCGCCTGCAACTGCCGGAACCGGAGACCATCGGCTTCCGCTACCCGCACCAGGTTTCCGGCGGCCAGCTTCAGCGCGCCATGACCGCCATGGCGATGTCCTGCCGGCCGGACCTGATCGTCTTCGACGAGCCGACCACCGCGCTCGACGTCACCACCCAGATCGAGGTTCTGGCCGCGATCAAGGACGTGGTGCGCGAGTTCAACACCGCCGCCATCTACATCACCCACGATCTCGCGGTGGTCGCTCAGATGGCCGACCGCATCATGGTGCTGCAGTACGGCCATCTGGTCGAGGAGGGCATCGCGCGGGAGATGATCGCGGCGCCCAAGGAGGACTACACCCGCCGGCTGCTCGCGGTGCGCAGCTTCCGCAAGCAGGGACAGGCCGAGATCGATCGGGACAAACCGCTGCTCAGGGTCGAGAACCTCTCGGCCAGCTACGGCGGCACGGTCATGGTGCTCAAGAACGTCAGCATGGAGATCCACAAGGCGCGCACCGTGGCCGTGGTCGGCGAATCCGGCAGCGGCAAGTCGACCCTCGCCCGCGCCATCACCGGCCTGCTGCCGCCGCTCGAGGGCCGGGTCTTCTACGGCGGCGAGGAGATGCCGCCGGCGCTCAAGCAGCGCACGCCCGAACAGCTGCGCCGCATGCAGATGATCTATCAGATGCCGGATACCGCGCTCAATCCGCGCCAGCGGGTGCGCGACATCATCGGCCGGCCGCTCGAGTTCTATCTCGGCATGCGCGGCCTCGACCGGGAGGAGCGGGTGCGCGAGCTCCTGACCATGATCGAGCTCGAGCCGGACGAATTCATCCACCGCCTCCCGGGCGAGCTCTCGGGCGGCCAGATGCAGCGCGTCTGCATCGCCCGGGCGCTGGCGGCGGAGCCGGAGCTGATCATCTGCGACGAGGTCACCTCGGCGCTCGACCAGCTGGTCGCCGAGGAGATTCTCAAGCTTCTGCAGCGCCTGCAGGACGAGCTCCAGGTCTCCTACATGTTCATCACCCACGACCTGGCGACGGTGCGGGCGATCTCCGACGAGATCGTGGTCATGCTGCAGGGCGAGATCGTCGAGCAGGGCACGAAGGACGAAGTGCTGAGCCCGCCGCACCACGAGTACACCGAGCTGCTGCTGTCCTCGGTGCCGGAGATGGACCCGGACTGGCTCGACAACCTGCTCGCCAAGCGCGCCGCCGCCTCCTAAAGCTCGACCTGGAGCGGTTCGGCCAGCACCGGGCTGGCCCAGTCGACGTACTCCAGCCCGTGCCGGGCCGGTGTTGCGGACCCGCGATCAAAGCCTCGTGAGCGCGCCGCCTCGGCGCTTTCCAAGGCCGCGGCGCGGGGCCACAATCGGGGCCAATCTCGCGTCGTAGCGAACCAACGCCGAGGAGGAGTGAGAACGTGACCGCCCTGACGCCCCGCAAGCCGGTGCCGAGCCTCGAGGTCGAAACCCTCGACGGCACGACCTGGAACCTGGCCGAGGCCAAGCCCGACAACTTCATCATGATCGTGTTCTACCGCGGCCTGCATTGCCCGATCTGCGCCACCTACCTGCGCGATCTGGACCGCAAGATCGCGGATTTTGAGGCCAAGGGCGTCGAGGTGATCGCGATCTCCACCGACGATGGCGACCGCGCCCGCGACACCCCGGAGCAGTGGGACCTGGAGCAACTCA
>JACZVL010000165.1 GCA_022572685.1 Pseudomonadota bacterium | reverse complement strand
CTTTTCTGGTCGGCTGTCGCGGCGCGCCAATATCGGCCGAGAACGAATCGGCCCATGAAGTGAAGATCGAAGCCCCGGGTCAGCAGGCTGCGGAATTTAGCCTCGCGCTGATCGAGGGTGAGATGGTTGGCGCGCAGGGTCTTGATGGCCTGAATGCCGAGCTGGTTGATGAAGATCGCGGCGTCATCGACCGCGGCGCGGGCGACCCCGGCTACACTCAGCACGGCGGCCAACATCACCCAGGCTATCAGTCTGCGAATCGACATGGTCTCACCCTAGCGCCGGTATTCACTGCGTCAACAAGCCCTGCGTGACGAGAATTATCAAGCTTTCGCCATGCCGAACCCGCCGTTCACATCAGGCTGGCAGGCAAAGGTTAATTCTACGTGCATGTTGCCGGAAATTTTTGCCGGCGATGGGCAATTTTTATCCGGCTCTGGCGGGGATGCCGCGGCGGGTTCAGGCCGCGGCGAGGAGTTCGGCGCCGCCTCGCTCGCTGCAAAACGCGCCGAAAATATAAATCCGGTCGTTTTGGCTTGCCGAACGCAGCGGCATGAAGATGCTGCGGTAATGCACATCGACGCCGGATGGCGATCGGATCGAGCCGTGGCGATAGACCGCGTCGCGATTGCCGGCCGCTTCCGTGCAGGCGCCGTGGAATATGCTCCTCAACGTCGCCGGCAAGGTTTCATGCAGATTTTTTCCCGCCATGCGCAGTGACGGCAGCTCCGGCAGATCGTGGCCGTAGAATATGATCACGGAATTCGACGAATAGGGTTCAAACAGGATGAGGAACTGGTTTGCCGTGAAGACCTCCCGCTGTCCCGCCCTATGCGCCCTTGCGGTCAGGCTGGTAAGCAGGGGGATCTCGCCGTTTTCCCGGGCGTCCGACCAGATGTTCAGCGCCCGCAGGGTGGCTCGACGTTCACACCCTTGGTCGAAAACAGGCGCCGTCGCGGCGGAAATCCCATGGCTTTGTAAAGAGTTCATGTGTGTCTTGTCCCCTCCCGCAAAGATCACATGCAATGATTAAGGAAGTGTGGACAAATTGCCGCGCGGCGCCGCGCCAAGAGCGATTGTAAGGCTTCGGCGCTTGCGACATACTAGGAAGTGGTTCATGTAGCGTCGCCGCGGCGGCGCGGAACTCACCCGATTATCGGCCTTTAACCTGATGGAGATCGACTTCCATGAAATACCTGCACACCATGGTGCGCGTCACCAATCTCGAGGAATCGATGGATTTCTTTTGCAACAAGCTCGGACTCCATGAGGTCAGGCGGCACGATAATCCCGAAGGCCGTTTCACCCTGGTCATGCTGGCGGCGCCGGGCGACGAGGACGCCCAGGTCGAGCTGACCTATAACTACGATCCCGAAACCCTTGAGGGCGGCCGTAACTTCGGCCATCTCGCCTATGGCGTCGATGACATCTACGAGACCTGCCAAAAGCTCATGGACGCCGGAATAACCATCAACCGCCCGCCGCGCGACGGCCACATGGCGTTCATCCGCACACCCGACAATATCTCGGTGGAGCTGCTGCAGAACGGCGACAGGCTGCCCATCCGGGAACCCTGGGTGTCGATGCCCAATACCGGCGAGTGGTGAGCCCCAGACTCCACGCCGCGGCGAGGGCCGCTTTCATTCTTGCCGTCGCACTGGCCGCCTCATTCGCCATCGCCGGCGGGGCGCTCCGCGCCGAGACCGACAGCGAGTCGCTGGCCGGCAAGCTCCTGGTCGCGACGCCCAGCATGCCCGACGGGTATTTCGCCCATTCCGTGATCTATATGCTGCGCCATGACGAGACCGGCGCCATGGGGGTGGTGGTGAATATTCCCATGGGCGTGCTGCCCTTCGCCAGCCTCTTCGAAGGCCTCGGCATCGAGCCCGGGATCGACGACGAATGGGCCGACAAGCCGGTCCGCGTCTATAGCGGCGGGCCGGTCGACGCGGCCCAGGGCTTCATCCTCCATCCCGATGAATACCTCGATGCGGAGAGCCGTGACGACTCCCAAATCGCGGCGGGCGGGCTGGCGCTTTCCATGAGTATTGAAATGATGCGCGCCATCGCCGCCGGCCAGGAGCCCAAGCGCAGCCTGCTGCTGTTCGGCTATGCGGGCTGGGGGCCGGGCCAGCTCGAGCAGGAACTCAAGCGCGATGACTGGGTCGCCGTGCCGGCCGACCAGTCTCTGGTGTTCGACAGCGATGACGGGACGAAATGGCGCCGCTCCCTGGACCGTCTCGAGATCGATCTCTAGGGGGTCATGCCAGGGAGCCATGATGATCGATCTCGACCATGTCGGTCTGGCGACCCATGATCTCGACGGCGCGCGCGATGTTTTCACCCGTCTCGGATTCACCTGCACGGCGAAAAGCACCCACCGGGGGCCGGTGCCGCCCCATGGCGAGACCGGCGCCTGGGGCTCGGGCAACTACTGCATCATGCTCGAGCGCGGCTATTTCGAACTGATCGGCGTCACCGACCCGGGCCTGCCCCATCCCATGGTGGCGGCGCGCCTCGATAAATACGCCGGGCTGCATATCGTCGCCCTGGGCTGCCGCGACGGCGACGCGGCGGCGGCGGCTTTGGGCGAGCGCATGGCGGGGGTCGCCGCGCCCTATGATCTGGTCCGCGACGTGCCCTACGGCGACGGCGTGCGGGAAGGGCGCTTCAGGATTTACCAGATCGACGAAGAAGCTTTGCCCGAGGGCGATTTCTTCCTCATCGAACACCGCTCCCGCGAGGTGCTGTGGCAGCCCGCGCTGATGGAACACGCCAACGGCGTCACCGGACTCGACGGCGTGACCATCTGTGTCGGCGACATGGACCAATCGCGGGCGCGCTTTGCGGCCCTGTGCGGCAGGGACGGCGATTACCGGGACGGCGAGGCGCGGTTCGATCTGGCGGCCGGGTCGATCAGCCTGCTCGATGAAACATCCCTGGCGGCGCGCTATCCGGGGGTCACGCCGCCCTGCCTGCCCTGGGTCGCGGCGGTCACCTTCGCGGTCGCCGACAGGGCTGCGCTGACCAAGCGGCTGGCGGACAACGGCGTTCCCTTCAACCTCGGCCCTAACGGTGCTCCCTGGATCGCACCGGACCACGGGGAAGGCGCGATCATCGCGTTCAAATAAATACTAAATCGGAGACTGCCCCCGGGCCCCGATCAGACATTCATCGGATTATACGATTGAGCGGATCGGCGCCGAAAACCAGTGGTTCCGGTATTGAGCTTCAACAACTCGTGACTAATCGTGACCAGGGGGATTGATCCAAATCAACCCTTTGCCGCCATCGCACGCGTCTAATGCCGATGACCCGTCGGTGGCGAATTGAACCGTGGGTCCGACAAAAAGGAGTCGTGTATGGCTATTCTGAACAAATTTTTCCGCGAGCAGTTCGAGACCATGGCAATCGCCGGAGAGCAAGTTCTGGAATGCTACCGGGTGCTCGAGAAAAGCAACTCGAACATCGTCGCCGAGGTTCTTCGCGGCCAGGGAACATTCTATGAGTTCAACCATTATCCCAAGGGCGACGTGTTCGATTCGGAAACCCATTCCCAATATTTTTATCACTCCCACCGGGAAGGGGAGCACGGCCACTTCCATACCTTCCTCAGGGAAGATGGCATGCCGAAAGATTGCCGCCCGGTCAAGCAATCCGAAGCCCCGTTCATGAAAGAGCGCGACGACAAGATCAGCCACATCATAGCCATCTCGATGAATCGCGCGGGTTTTCCGATCGGCATGTTCACGACCAACCGGTGGATCACCGCCGACAACTGGTACAAAGCCGACGACGTGATCAAGATGCTGGACCGTTTCGAGATGGACCTCGCCTCTCCGTCCTGGCCCGTCAACATCTGGCTCACCGCCATGCTGCGTCTGTTCCGGCCGCAGATCATGGAACTGGTACGCGAACGCGACGCGACGGTGGCAAACTGGCAGAAAGAACATCCTGATGTGGACGCTTTCGAGGATCGCGGGTGCGACATCACCTCGGACCGGAAAATCTCAGTCGCGGCCCAGATCAAACGGGTCAACGAGGCATTGATGGCCGTCGCGGCCTGACCCGCACGCCGCAAGAGCCACGAGATGTGCGACCGTTCAGGCGACCCCGAGCGCCCGATTGACTTAGATCAAGGGAGTGATGCACCCGACGTGCGATCTATTCGTCTTTCGAAGACGAAAGAAGGTCTAACGCTATGCAGCTCGGTCATGCCCTACTCGCTGCGCTGAAAGACCACGGCGCCGAGGTCATATTCGGCATCCCGGGCGACTTCGCACTCCCGTTTTTCAAGGTGATCGAGGAAAGCGGCATCCTGCCGCTTTATACGCTGTCTCACGAGCCTGGCGTTGGCTTCGCAGCCGATGCGGTGGCCCGGGTCAACTGTTCGCTGGGTGTGGCGGCGGTCACGTACGGCGCCGGCGCCTTCAACCTAGTAAACGCCATAGCGGGCGCCTGCGCCGAGCGCTCACCGGTCGTGGTAATCTCCGGTGCGCCCGGCACGGCGGAACGAGCGAGCGGTCTGTTGCTGCATCACCAGGCCAAAACACTGGACTCCCAATTCCGGGTGTTTCGAGAGATCACCTGCGATCAGGCGCGGCTCGACGATCCGGAACGCGCACCGGCGGAGATCTCTCGCGTATTGCGCAGTGCGCTCGATCAATCCATGCCCGTGTACCTCGAACTGCCCCGCGACAAGGTGACGGCCGAATGTGAGGCGGTCGCGAAGACCCCGCCCGGCCCGGTCCCAACGGATGCGCTGGCCGAATGTGCCGCTGAGGTCTTGGCCCGCATTGCGACAGCGCGCACGCCGGTTCTGATGGCCGGGGTCGAAATTCGTCGCTACGGCATTGAGGACAAAGTGGCTGAACTCGCAGGTCGCCTCGGCCTGCCCATTGTGACCAGCTTCATGGGCCGTGGCCTGTTCGCCGGTTCGAACGCACATCTGGCCGGTACCTATCTCGGCGTGGCAGGCCAGCCCGAGATCACCGATCTGATTGAGCAGTCCGATGGACTATTGCTGTTGGGCGTGATCCTGTCCGACACCAACTTCGGCGTCTCGCGCCGCCAGATCGACCTGCGCCATGCGATCCAGGCGCTCGGCCGCCAGGTGCAGATCGGCTATCACGTCTACCCGGACATCGCATTGGATGCGCTGGTCGATGCGATGCTCGCACGGGCACCCGACGCCGTGGCGAATAAGACGAATGGGACGGTGGCAGCCGAGTATCCGGCTGGGCTTGTTGCTGACGGAGCGCCGATCACGCCAACCGATATCGCACGCGCGGTCAACGACATGATGCGCGCGCAGGGGCCCATGCCGATCGCGGCTGATGTCGGCGACTGCCTGTTCACCGCAATGGATATCGAGCATACGCAGCTTGTTGCACCAGGCTATTACGCCGGCATGGGGTTTGGCGTCCCGGGCGGGCTGGGCATTCAGGCCGCGACGGGTCTGCGACCGTTGATCTTGGTCGGCGACGGCGCCTTTCAAATGACCGGCTGGGAGATCGGCAACTGCCGCCGCTACGACTGGGACCCGATCGTCATGGTGTTCAACAACGCGAGCTGGGGGATGTTGCGCGTCTTCCAGCCGGAGTCCCGGTTCAACGACCTCGATGATTGGCACTTTGCCGAGCTGGCCGAACCGCTCGGCGGTATCGGCGAGCGCGTGACGATCCGGGCCGAGCTCAAAAGCGCGCTCGACCGTGCGGTGGCCACGCGCGGTCGATTCTATCTGATCGAGATCATGCTGGAGCGCGGGGCCTTGTCGAACACCCTCACCCGCTACGCCGCCAGGCTGAAACGCGGCCAGGGGAGCTCAGCCGAATGACCCATCGGCCAATCTTCTGCTCCACCAGAAATGGCGAACCTGGATGACCTATCGGGGTCAGGCCAGTTGCCCAGGTGATCGCTTAACCCAAAATTTCGGTATGCCTGATGCCCGTAAACCTCATCGCCCGTAGGTCACAGGTAGTCAAGTCCTTGTGAGGAGTGACGGTCGTCACATCCACACAAGAAGCACGGCTCTAATCTTGTGCCTCAAGCGATGATCCGCCGGAACAATCCGGCAAAATCAAGATACCGACTGCAACGGATAAAGAGCAGAGAAATGGCACGGTTAGACCGGATGGGTCGAATGCACAACAGCGATAATCTCAATTGTCAGAAGGTGCTCGCAGATTCCTTGTTCACTCCCGATCAGTTTCTTCGCCCGCTCGAGGCCATTCGGTTGGAGCACGACCGCCAACTCCTGATTTGCGAGCGGCTTCTCCAATTGGCGAACGATCAAGAGCTTGGGCCTGTGGCGCAGGAAATGGAAACCTTGCTTGCCTTTCTGACCCGCGACTTGCCGCTCCACGCTATGGACGAGGAGGAGGACCTGTTTCCTCTGATGAAACTCCGGTGCCACCCGGGCGACGGGTTCGACGCCGTCCTGGCGCAGCTTGAATTTGAGCACAGTGTGGAAAAAGTGCTGGCATTCCACATCGTCATAGACCTCCAGGAGATCGCCGGTGCGAGGGCGCTGAGTTCCTCGATGCGCATCTTCGCGGATTTGCGGAGTTTCACCGAATGTCAGCAGCGGCACCTCGCATGGGAGAATGGTATGGTGCTGCCGCTCGCCGGCAAATGGCTAACGCCTGCAGACCTAGCAGAAATGGGCCGCAACATGGCGGCGCGCCGCGGGATCACTGTGATCCCTCAAAACGTAGATTCCCACGGGTTCTCTAGGGTTTGGGCCTTAGATCGTTGATCTCGATCGCATGATCCATATCCTTCGATTGATCCTGTGCCTGGCGAATTCCTATTATGTCTACAAATCACCCTTATTTCATAGACTTGTAAACCCAGACGGTAACGGTACGATCGGGGTCCATGCGTGACCTTTTGGCTCTCTTCCTGCATTTTTTGACGACCCTGGCCCGACTGTTAGGGCCGGGTGGGACGCGAGCCGTCATCGCGGAGACATTGCTGATCAAACAACAGTTGGTGGTCCTGAATCGATCCCGGCGAAGGGCAGCCGATCTGACAGCCACGGACCGCATCGTAATGGGGTTATGCACGTTGTTTTTGAACCCGAGCCGGATCCGAAAGGTGGCGGCCACGCTCAAGCCGGCGACCTTACTGGCATTTCACCGGGCGCTGAAGGAGCGCAAGGTCCGCCGCCTTTTCTCACCGCAACGCCGCGGCAAGCCAGGACCGAAAGGCCCTTCGAAGGAACTCGTCCAAGCCATCGGTGATATGAAGCGCCGGAACCCACGCTACGGGTGTCCGAGGATTGCACAGCAGCTCTCAAAGGCGTTTGGTATCGAGATAGACAAGGACATGGTGAGGCGGGTTCTTGCGAAGCACCACCGGCCCCAGCCCGGCGTAGGAGGTCCGTCGTGGTTGACGTTCATCGGTCACACAAAGGATAGTCTCTGGAGCGTCGATCTGTTTTGGTGCGAATCCATCACCCTGAAGGTGCACTGGGTTCTCGTCGTTATGGATCAGTCTACGCGGCGGATCATCGGCTTCGCTGTGCATGCCGGTTATGTAGACGGCATCGCGTTATGTTGCATGTTCAACACGGCGATCGCCAGAATGGGTGT
>JACZVL010000164.1 GCA_022572685.1 Pseudomonadota bacterium | reverse complement strand
AAACCACACCCAAAGGTGAGACACTACATGGCCGAAGAAACTCCGCTGGTCGGTATCGTCATGGGCAGCCAGTCGGACTGGCCGACCATGCGCCACGTCGCCACGACGCTCGATTCCCTGGGCATCGCCCACGAGGCGCGCATCATCTCGGCCCATCGCACCCCCAAGCGGGCCGAGGCCTACGCCAGCGGGGCGCGGGAGCGCGGCCTCAAGGTGCTGATCTGTGGCGCCGGCGGCGCCGCCCACCTGGCCGGGGTGTTCGCGGGCCTGACGCCCTTGCCGGTGCTCGGCATACCGATGGAGAGCGCCGCGCTCAAGGGCATGGACAGCCTGCTGTCGATCGTCCAGATGCCCGCCGGCGTTCCGGTCGGCACCCTGGCCATCGGCAAGCCGGGCGCGGTGAATGCGGCGCTCCTCGCCGCCGCCATCCTGGCGCTCTCGGACCCGGATCTCGCCCAGCGCCTCGACGACTGGCGCGCGCGCCAGACCGAACGGGTGCCGGAGGTGCCCAAGGACGAGGACGAGCTCCCGATGCCCCGCTAAAGCCGCGCGGCGCGCGGGCGGGCGCGCAGGATCCGGTCGGGCAGGTCGAGCAGGCCGCCGAGGACGCGGCCGAGGCCGCCGCCGAGCCGGACCACCTCGGCGAGGCGCCGGTCCAGGAACGCCCAGGTCTCGGCAAAACCCTCCGATTCGTCGTTCAGCCAGAACAACAGGGTCGCCGAATAGACCCCGGCGAGCAGCAGGCGCTTGGTGTAGAAGTTGTAGTCGGTCGAGGTGTCGCCGGCGGCGTGCCAGATCGCGTCCACGCTGCGGTACAGGCACTTGGCGCCGAGCGCGGCGTTCCTCGGCAAGGTCAGGAAGCTCAGGCCGCGGCGCACCGCCTCGCGCTGCGGGGCGAGCAACTCCAGGCGCGCGCGCACCGCGGTGGCGACGCGGTGGCGATGCTTCATGGCCTTGAGGTCACGCGCCTCCAACGCCGCCAGCATGCGCCGGTCGATGTCGGCGCTGAAGGCCTCGAGCAACTCCGCCGGACCGCCCGGGAAGGCATTGGCGGCGAGCGCCGGATCGAGGCCGAGATCGGCGGCGCCGGCCCGCAGCGCGCGCCCGGTCCAGCCGTCGAAGGGCACATGAGCGAGCGCGGCGGCGATCAGCCGGTCGCGGGTTTCGTCGATACTCATGACGTCCTCCCTGTGTGCGGGCTCCTGTGTGCGGGCTCCCGTGTGCGGGCCACGCGCTACCTAACCCTCGGCCGCCTCGGCCTGGGACCGGGCGCCCAACTCCGAGGTGAAGCTGAGGGTCGAGAGATCGGTCATGCGCCGTGGGTAGAGGATGCCGTCCAGATGGTCGCATTCGTGCTGGACCAACCGGGCGTGGAAGCCCCGCGCCTCGCGCGCGATCTCCCGCCCGTCCAGGCCGATCCCGGAATAGCGGATCGCCCGGTGGCGCGGCACCCGGCCGGCCAGGCCCGGCACCGACAGGCAGGACTCCCAAGACGTCACCATCTCCTCGCCCAATAGCTCGATCACCGGGTTGATCAACACGGTCAGCGGCACCTCCTCGACCTTCTCGACCTCCTCGGCCTCCTCGGCCTCCTCGACCTCCTCGGCCTCCTCGGCCTCGTCGTTTTCGGGGCCTTCCTGGCGCTGGTTCTCGCGGTCGGCGCGGTCGGCGGAGACGTAGAAGATCACCAGCCTGCGGGGCACATAGACCTGGGTCGCCGCCAGCCCGGTGCCGCCGGCGTCCTCCATGGTCTCCAGCATGTCCGCGACCAGCCGGCGCAGCTCGGGCGCGTCCGGGTCCTCGATCGGCGCCGCGACCTGGCCGAGCACCGGGTGCCCCATGCGGGCGATCTTGAGTATGGCCATGAGGACAATATGTATGCTCGGCCGGGGCCGGTAAAGCGGCATGGTCCCGTGGTCCGGGCGATGGTCTCCAAAGCCTTAATGGCGGGCCAGATTGAGCTTCACAGGGCCCCCGGGCTGTGCTACCAAGACCGGCCCGCACCGGCGGCCTGCCGGAGCGTTGGTGAGCAGTGCCCTCATATTCGCCCCCAGCGGGCGCGGGGCCGGACCGGAAAGGAGCGTTGAAGTCAAGGTGCAGGTACAGGTTCGCGACAACAACGTCGATCAGGCCCTCCGCGTGCTCAAGAAGAAGCTGCAGCGTGAGGGCGTTTTTCGTGAGATGAAGCTGCGCCGAAGCTTCGAAAAACCCTCCGCGCGCAAGAAGCGGGAGCGGGCCGAGGCGGTGCGCCGGCACCGCAAGCTGCTGCGCAAGCGCATGGAGCGCGAGGGCTTCTAGACCCCGCCTCACGACCCGGCGCCCGCCAGAGACCAGAGTCCACGGGCGGGCGCCCGACCGACCCCTCAGAGAATCACGAAATCCGAGGCCGCGACCGACAAGTCGTCGCCGCGCGCCCCCCTACTGGTCGAGCGCCTTGACGATGTCCTCGCACATCTTCTTGGCGTCGGCCAGCAGCATCATGTTGTGGTCCAGGTAGAACAGCGGGTTGTCGACGCCGGCGTAGCCCGACGCCATCGTGCGCTTGACCACGAAGACCTGCCGCGCCTTGTCGACGTCGATGATCGGCATGCCGTAGATCGGCGAGCTCTGGTCGCTGCGCGCGGAGGGGTTGACGACGTCGTTGGCGCCGATCACGAAGGCCACGTCGGCATCGGCCAACTCGCGGTTGATCTCGTCCATCTCGAAGACCTCGTCGTAGGGCACGTTGGCCTCGGCGAGCAGCACGTTCATGTGCCCGGGCATGCGCCCGGCCACGGGATGGACCGCGTACTTGATCTCGACGCCCTCGGCCTTGAGCAGGTCGGCCATCTCGCGCAGGGCATGCTGGGCCTGGGCGACCGCGAAGCCGTAGCCCGGCACGATGATCACCTTCTCGGCGTTGCGCATCATGAAGGCGGCGTCGGCGGCCGCGCCCTGATGGTAGGTCTTCTCGCCCTCCTCCGCCGCCGCCGGGCCCACGGTCTCGCCCCCGAAGCCGCCCAGGATGACCGAGACGAAGGAGCGGTTCATGCCCTTGCACATGACGTAGCTGAGGATCGCGCCCGAGGAGCCGACCAGCGCGCCGGCCACGATCAGCAGGTTGTTCTGCAGGGTGAAGCCGATGCCGCAGGCGGCCCAGCCCGAATAGGAGTTGAGCATGGAGATCACCACCGGCATGTCGGCGCCGCCGATCGGGATGATGATCAGCACGCCGAGCGCCAGCGAGACCGCCACGATGCCCCAGAAGGCGACACTGGACTCCGCCGTGCTCAGCCAGATCACCAGCAGCACGGTCAGGATGCCGAGGCCCAGATTCAGCCAGTGCTGCATCGGGAAGGTGATCGGCTTGCCGCTCATCAGCGCCTGCAGCTTGGCGAAGGCGATGATCGAGCCGGTGAAGGTGATGGCGCCGATCGCGGCGCCGATCGACATCTCGACCAGGGTGGCGGCGCCGATCTGGCCGGGCACGCCGAGGCCGTAGGCGGCCGGGTTGGTGAACGCGGCGGCGGCCACGAACACCGCGGCCAGGCCGACCAGCGAGTGGAACGCCGCGACCAGCTGCGGCAGCGCGGTCATCTTGATCTTGAGCGCGATCGCCGTGCCGATGGAGCCGCCGACCAGGACTCCGGCCAGGATCAGCACAAAATCGATCTCCGGCAGCATGGCCAGGGTGATCGCGACCGCGATCGCCATGCCGATCATGCCGAGGCGGTTGCCGCCGCGGCTGGTCTCCGGGTGCGACAGCCCGCGCAGCGCCAGGATGAAGCACACCGAGGCGACGAGGTAGAGCAGGGAGGCGAGGTTCTGATCCATGGCCGTCTCCCGCCTACTTCTGCTTGCGCTTGAACATGGCCAGCATGCGCTGGGTCACGATGAAGCCGCCGAAGATGTTGATCGAGGCCAGCGTCACCGCCAGGAAGCCCATGATCTCGCTGAAACCGGAGCCCCCCCCGGCGCCCGCCGCGATCAGGCCGCCGACGATGATCACCGAGGAGATCGCGTTGGTCACCGACATCAGCGGCGAATGCAGCGCCGGCGTCACCCGCCAGACCACGTGGTAGCCGACGAAGACCGCGAGCACGAAGACCGTGATCCCCATGACCAGCGGCGAGGTGCCGGACGTCTCGGCGCCCCGCGCGGCCAGGCCGACCGCCTCGCGCGCCAGCTCGTTCAATCCCTGGGACAGCTCGACGGCGTCCTCGGCCAGGCCCTGCGCCCTTTCGGTGAATGCGTGGCTAGTCATCGCTGCCGGCCTCCTCTGGCCCGGTTTCGGTCGTTTCCGCCTCGGCCTCGGCCCCGGGTTCCGATGGGGGTTCCGATGGCGGTTCCGATGGCGGTTCCGATGCCGGCGCCAGCGCCGGATGCACGATCGCGCCGTCCCGGGTCACCAGGGTGCCGGTCACGATCTCGTCCTCCCAGTCGATGGCGAGCGCCTGGCTCTCCTGGTCGTAGAGCAGGGAGAGGAAGTTGAAGACGTTGTTGGCGTAGAGCATCGAGGCGTCCGCCGCCAGGCGCCCGGGCACGTTCAGGTGCCCGACGATCGTGACCCCGTGCCTGGTGACCACCTTGCCGGCCTCGACCAGCTCGCAGTTGCCGCCGGTCTCGACCGCAAGATCGACGATCACCGAACCCGGCTTCATGGATTTGACCATCGCGGCGGAGATCAGCTTGGGCGCCGGCCGGCCCGGGATCGCCGCGGTGGTGATCACCACGTCCATCCTGGGCAGGGTCTCGGCGATCAGCGCGGCCTGCTTCTGCTTGTAGTCGTCGCTCATTTCCTTGGCGTAGCCGGCGGCGGTTTCCGCTTCCCTGAACTCCTCGTCCTCGACCGCGATGAACTTGGCGCCCAGGCTCTCGACCTGTTCCTTGGCCGCCGGGCGCACGTCGGTGGCCTGAACCACCGCGCCCAGGCGCCGGGCCGTGGCGATCGCCTGCAAGCCGGCCACGCCAACGCCCATGACCAGGACCTGGGCCGGGTTGATCCGCCCGGCCGCGGTCATCAGCATGGGGTAGACGCGGCCGTATTCGTTGGCCGCGTCGAGCACCGCCTTGTAGCCGGCCAGGTTGGCCTGGGACGACAGCACGTCCATGGACTGGGCCCGGGTGATCCGGGGCAGCAGCTCCATGGCGAAGGCGGTCAGCCCGGCTTCGGCGATGGCTTTCAGCTCGTCGCCGGCGCGATAGGGATCGAGCATGGCGATCAGCACCGCGCCCGACGGCAGAGCGGCGAGCTCGCCGGCCTCGGGCCCGCGCACCTTGAGCACCACCCCGGCGCCCTTGCAGGCGGCGGCCGCGTCCTTGGCGAGGGTGGCGCCGGCCTCCTTGTAGGCCGCGTCGGTGTAGGCGGCCTCCGCGCCCGCGCCCTTCTCGACCGCGACCTCGCAGCCCAGGCCGATCAGCTTCTTCACGGTATCCGGCGAGGCCGCGACACGGGTTTCCTGCGCGCGCCGCTCCCTCGGGATGGCGATCTTCATGTCTGGCGTTCCCCGTCGGTGATGGCGACCGGGCCGCGGCGGGCCCAGTCCACGACTAGCGTCCCAAAACTGCCACGCCAAAACTGCCACGGCGGACGTTTCGGACCCCTTAATGACGCTTGAGTCACTCTGATTCAAGGATTTTTGGTCGCCGCCGCTTCCGCGGGCGGCAAGACCTCGAGCGGCCCGATACCCGGGCGCGGGACGAAACCGCGCTAAGACCGGAAGGGGGATTGTGACCCCTTCCGGTCCACGCGACCGTTTAGGAAGTGGATTTTTGGGTCGGTGGGGGCCGCCGAGGGGCGGGCGCCCGCACCGTCTTTGCGAAGCCGGATCAGCGCCCGCCGACGATCGCGCAGCCACCGAGTTGATGACAGGGCAACTCCATGGTTGCCGTGCCGTGCCTGCTTAGCAGCACCTCGAGGGGCTCATTGATGCATTTCCCCGACGTGTCACAGTTGGGAAATGGCCGCGCGTTCCCAGGGTCGTTTCTGACCAGCAGGTAGCCGGGCGCGGTAGCGGTCTTCTTGACGACCGCGAAGGCAAGCTTCACTTGCCCGGTCTCGGCATCGGACGACGCCTTCGGGGGCCCGTCGGACAGCTGTGACAGGGCTGGGCTCGACGTCGCGGGTCCGTACGCGAGCGCCGGACCCATCGTGGTCAGCGCCGCGATGGCGACGGCCGATAGAAGTGTTGCAACACGCATTGCTCGATCTCCTTTTTGCGGGGATTCTCCCATGGATTCGCACCGGCGCCATGGGCCACCTAACACACTCATGCCATCCCGCCAGTCTCGGCAATAATCACGAACAACCCGTTACAACAATTGGTTACGATAATTGGTTATTTTATTCGCGGCTTCCCGGTCACGAGCGCCCGGACCTATTCGGGCGCGTCCAGCCCGACGGCTTCGAGCGCGCGGGCCTGGCGGCGGGCCAGCGCCTCGGCGTCGAAGTCGCCGATCAGGTCGTGGAACAGGCGGTACCAGTTGATCTCGGCCTTGAGGTGCGTGAACACCGAGCCGAGCCCGATCGCGGCGCGGTCCATCAGCACGAACTCGCGCGGCGGCTTGACCCCGCCCAGGCGGCGCAGCTCGACGTGGACCTGGTGCGCGACCCGGGCGCCGGTCAACCCGCTGTCGCTCTCCATGATCGGCTGGACCTTGTCCTCGAGCAGCGGCGCGTAGAGGAAGCGCGCCCAGAGGTCGAGCGCGTCGAGCAACTCGCGGCTCAGGTTGACGAAGCCCCAGCTCTCGTAGGCCGAGACCGCGAGTGCCTCCTCGCCGCGCTCGAGCGCGTGGTAGAGGTCGATCACGCCCTTGACGAACTTGGGCGCGAACACCCGCACGCAGCCGAAATCGAGCAGATTGACCGTGCCGTCCTCGCGCACCGAGTAGTTGCCCAGGTGCGGGTCGCCGTGGATCACCCCGGTGCCGTAGAACGGCAGGTACCAGGCGCGGAACATGTTCATGGCGATCCGGTTGCGCAGGTCCAGATCGCCGGTCGCGGCCCCGGTCGCGGCCCCGGTCGCGGCCCGGGCGCGGCGGCGAAGTCGAGCAGCGGCCGGCCCTCCAGCCAGGTCATGGTCAGCAGGCGGCCGGAGGAGAGCTCGGCCACGACCTCGGGTATCCGCACGCCGGGCTCCCCGGCCAACATGGCCTGGAACAGGCCGATGTGGCGCGCCTCGCGCACATAATCGAGTTCCTCGCGCAGGCGCTCGGACAGCTCCTTATAGATCTCGCTGGGGTCGATCGCCCGGTCGTAGCGCCGGTAGATCGCGAACGCCAGCTTGAGCTGGCGCAGGTCGGCCGCGACAATGGAGGCCATGTCCGGGTACTGCAGCTTGCAGGCCAGCGCGCGGCCGTCGAGCGCCACCGCCCGGTGGACCTGGCCCAGCGAGGCGGCGGCCGCGGCCTCGTGCTCGAAGGACTCGAAACGCGCCTGCCAGCCGGCGCCGAGCTCGCCGCGCATGCGCCGGCGCACGAACGGCCACCCCATGGCCGGGGCGTTGGACTGAAGCTGGCGCAGCTCCTCGGCGTATTCCGGCGGCAGGGCGTCGGGGATGGTGGCCAGGATCTGGGCGGTCTTCATGAGCGGCCCCTTGAGGCCGCCGAGCGCCGCTTTCAGCTCGGCCGAATGGCGCGCCCGGTCGAGCCCGAGGCCGAACACCCGGGCGCCGACCATCCGCGCCGCCAGCCCGCCGATGCGGCCGCCGACCCGCGCGTAGCGCCGGACCCGGCCGGTGAGGCGGGACTCC
>JACZVL010000163.1 GCA_022572685.1 Pseudomonadota bacterium | reverse complement strand
CGCCTCGAGGCCCCGCCATAGCCCGATCGCGGCGGCCACCAGGACGAACTGCAGGGCGGCGCCGGCGGCCGCGGTGAAGCGCAAGGCCAGGTCCGGATCGTTGAACCAGCGCAGCACCTGGACGGCGAGCGGCGGCGGGGTCAGCGGCGCCAGCACCAGCGCCATGTCGACCACCGACAGCGAGAAGGCGAGCACCGCGTAGATCGGCAGGCGGATCTGCGGATAGACCGCCGGCAGCACGGTCTTGAGCCAGGCCACGACCGGCCCGTAGCCGAGCGAGCGGGCGACCGCCAGGCGTTCGCCGGCGCGCGCCTGGTCGAGCGCGGCCAGCATCATCAACAGCAGGAAGGGGACCTCCTTGACGATCAACGCGAAGGCCAGCGCCAGGCCATAGGGGTCCTGCACCAGGGCGACATCCGGGGGCAACCGCCAGCCGGTCGCCCAGGGCGAGACCAGGCGGATCGCCCAGCCGCTGGGCGCGATCAGGAAGGCGATGCCGATGGCGATCGCCATGTGGGGCACGGCCAGCAGCGGCGCCAATCCCCGGCGCAGGCGCGCGAACAGCCGGGTGCCGTGACAGGCGGCGGTGAAGCCGATCACCAGGGCCAGCGAGACCGCGGTCGCCAGGAAGCCCGAGGTCAGGGTCAGCCGGATCGAGGTGCCCAGGCCCGGGGCCGCCAGCAGCTCGCGCCAGGGCGCGAGGCCGAAGCTCTCGCCGCCGAGCGCCGGCAGATAGCCGAAGGCGGGCAGCCAGGTGCCGATCAGGCCGGCGCCGACCGGCAGCAGGAAGATCGTAATCGTCAGCGCGGGGACCGCGCGCAGCCAACCGCCGCGGTGCCAGGCCGCATCTTGGGGCGCGTGCGGCGCGCCGGTACCTAGCGGCTGAACCGCTTGCGCCATTCCACCTCGATCCGGGTCATCCACGAGGGATGGGGCTCGAGCAGGGTCGGGCCCAGCTGCGCCGGGCTCAGCAGCGCCGGGTGCGCGGCCCCGGCCTCGAAGGCGCGGCGCTCGTCGGGGCTGAGCTTGTCCATGGCGAGCACGGTCTGGTCGCCCCAGGCCTCCACGCTCTGCTTGCGCGCCTGGGCCTCCGGGCCCATCAGGAAGTTCGCCACCACCATGGCGCCCTCCTTGGCGTTGGCGTTGTAGGGGATGGCGACGAAGTGGGTGTTGCCGATGGTGCCGCCGTCGAGCACGAAGACCCGGGCGCTTTCCGGCAGCCGGCCGTTGACGATCATCGAGGCCGCGTCCGAGGGATAGAACGAGATCGCGATGTCGAGCTCGCCGTCGTCGAGCAGTTGCAGCTGCGCGGTGCCGGTCGCCGGGAACCCCTTGCCGCCGCGCCAGAGCCGCGGGTGCAGGGCCTCGAGATAGGCCCACAGCGGCGCCGTGGCGCGCGCGAAGGCCGCCTCGTCCGGCACGTCTTGCTGCAACAGCGCGGCGTCCGGGGTCAACTCGATCAGCACCTGCTTCAAGAACGTCGAGCCGGTGAAGTCCGGCGGCGCGGGATAAGTAAAGCGGCCCGGATGCGCCGCGGCCCAGTCCAGGAACGCCGGGATCGAGCCCGGCGTGTCGGACACGCGCGCGGAGTCGTAGATGAAGTTGATCTTGGCCATGCCCCAGGGCGCCTCGAGACCCTCGACCGGCACCGTGAAGTCGATCCGGGTGGTCGGCTTGCCGGCGAAGTCGACCAGCCGGTAGTTGGGCAAAACCTCGGTGAAGGGGCCGAACAGCAGGCCCTGGCGCTTCATGGCGGCGAAGTTCTCGCCGTTGATCCAGATCAGATCGACCGAGCCGCCCGCGTCGCGCCCGGCGGTCTTCTCGGCCAGCACGCGCGCCACCGCGTCGGCGGTATCGGACAGCTTCACGTGGCGCAGCGTGATCCCGTAATCCTCGGCGACGCGGGAGCCGACCCAGGCGATGTAGGCGTTGATGCGCTCGTCGCCGCCCCAGGCGTTCCAGAACACGGTTTGCCCGCGCGCGCGCGCGACCGCCTGGTCCCAGCTCGGCGCCTGGGCGCGCAACGGCCCGGTCAGGCCAAACGCGAGCAGGATTCCAAGGACGAAAAAAATGGTCCGGCGATGGCCGCGCATGACTTTCAAATCTCCCTTGGCCGAAACTGGATTAGCTCTGGCGCAGACTACAGCGGCGGCCGGCTCCTGTCAGCCGCCGAGCGCGCGCGCTCACGCAAGCGTTACGATGATCCGGGTCCCGGCTTGAACGGTCCTCCGCCGTGGCCTATAAATCGGTCCTGCCGGCCCCCCGGGGGCCGAGGTGGCGCGGGTGTAGCTCAGTGGTAGAGCACGAGCTTCCCAAGCTCGGTGTCGAGGGTTCGATCCCCTTCGCCCGCTCCAAACCCTTGCCCCATCTGTTGTTTCTTGTTTACCATGATCAACAGAACTGCTTGAAACTATATCTTTAAAGGTATACTGTAATGCCGGGTTGGAAGGTCGAGGTGATCCCGGTTGCCGAGAGAGAGATAAAGAAATTGCCCGTCGACTTGCAAGCTCGGTTTCTGCATGTCGCGGAGATGTTGGAAAATTTGGGACCTCGTAGGATCGGGGAGCCGCACGTTAGATACCTGGGCAAGAAGCTTTGGGAAATGCGGATGAGGGGTAGGGACGGGATTGCCCGAGCCATCTACTTCGCTGCAACGGGTAAGAGGCTCATAGTGGTACGCGCATTCGTGAAAAAATCGCAGAAGACACCACGTCGAGAGATTGAAACAGCGACCAGTGGGATTAGGGATTTGTGACATGGCCAAGGCGCTTCGAGAACTCAAGAGCGAAATACTGGCGCGGAAGGCCGTTCGAGGTGCCTATGAGAAGCTGGCCCCTGAGTACGAAATCGCACGGGCAGTCATAAAGGCACGCACCGCGTGCGGGTTTACTCAGGCCGAGCTTGCAGCACGCATGGATACCTCTCAATCCTATATTGCTCGCCTGGAGAATGCGAAGGTTTTACCGACCATGAAGACCTTGTTTCGCGTTGCCAAGGCGACCGGAACCAAGGCGCGCTTCAAATTCGAGAAGACGAACGGACTACGGGTCGCCTGACACACCCGGCTTTTTCCTCGACAGGAATGCCAATATAGGGGACAGTCCCCTTTATTAGCGTGTTCATCTATATATTTCAGATAGATATAGACAGCCTATTTCGCCGTCCCCTGGGATTCCTACCGGCAGCGGCGAGTCTTGCTCGGAGCCGCGGCGGCAACGCCGCCGAAACCCCGCCCCTCGTCGCGTGAAGGCTCATAAATAATTGATAATCATGCGTTATCGTCCGAGATAGGGGCCAGAAGGAGCCGGTCCCCGGGTTCTCCGAGTCATGCCCCTTCCGCATGCCTGATGTGCTGCCTTGGCACTCGTTCGGGCCCTGGAAAGGTCTACATACGCTGCAACGCAACAGACACCGCTCACCCGCTTCGACGAGGCCGCGCCATGGCGCAAGGGCCGCAGATAAAACAAGGAAACCACGGCCATGAAAAACCTCTTCCAGACGATCCGCCAATGGCAGCGCCGCAACGCCACGGCCAGAATGCTCGACCGGTTGGATGACCACATGCTCGCCGATATCGGCATTACCCGCGCCGAAATCCGCAAGACGGTTCACATCTTTCACTGATGGCCCTGGCGGCGCTCCCGCGTCGCGAGAGCGATCAGACGCTTTCGATCGAACGGCGGCCTCGAGAGGGACCGCCGTTTTCGTTTGAGCGTGCCCTCACCGCATGGCCATCGTCCGGCCCCCCACTTCGCCGGGGCTTTCCCACCCCTCGCAAATTGGCGATAACGGGCGCATGACCTTGCCCGCGACTTCGGCCGACGACCGCGCCATCGGCGTCTGGCTGCTGGTCTGCTGCGCCATGATCTTCGCCATGGCGGTGATCGGCGCGATCACGCGGCTCACCGAATCCGGGCTCTCGATCATGGAGTGGGCGCCGGTCACCGGGGCCCTGCCGCCGCTGAGCGCCGCCGAGTGGGAGCGGGTCTTCGCCATCTACCGCCGGATCCCGGAATACACCGAGCTCAACCGCGACATGACGCTCACCGAGTTCAAGACCATCTTCTGGTGGGAGTACGTCCACCGGCTCTGGGGCCGGGCGATCGGGGTGGTGTTCCTGATCCCCTTCCTGTGGTTCCTGCTGCGCGGCCGCATCCGCCGCGCGCTGGCGCCGCACCTGGTGGTGATGTTCCTGCTCGGCGGGCTGCAGGGCGCGCTCGGCTGGTACATGGTGGCGAGCGGCTTCGCCGAGCGCACCGACGTCAGCCAGTACCGCCTGGTCGCCCACCTGGGCGCGGCGGTGGCGATCTACCTCTACATCCTCTGGGTCGCGCTCGGGCTCTTGCTGCCGAATATCGAGGCCAGCCCGGACCCGCGCGCGGGCGCCCTGCGCCGGCTGCTGGTCGCGCTCACCGCGCTCGCGCTCACGACCCTGGCCTCGGGTGGCTTCGTCGCCGGCACCAACGCCGGCCTGGTCTATAACACCTTTCCCTTGATGGACGGCGCGTGGGTGCCTGCGGGCTACGGCCAGATCGAGCCCTGGGCGCTGAACCTGTTCGAGAACGAAATCGCGGTGCAGTTCAATCACCGCCTGCTGGCGGTCGCGACCCTGGGCCTGGCGGGTCTGCTGTGGCTCTGGTCGCGGCGGCTGGAGTTGCGTGCCCGGGTCCGCCAGGCCTGCGATCTGGTGCTCGCCATGGCGGCGCTGCAGTTCGGCCTCGGGGTCGCGACCCTGCTGCTGGTGGTGCCGGTCGGGCTGGCCGCGCTGCATCAGGCCGGCGCGCTGGGGCTGGTCACGCTCGCGCTCTGGGCGGTCTTCGTGCTGCGCCCGGCATCGAGCGCCCGGCCATGACCGGGGAGGTGGCGTACTTCCGGCGGCAACTGGGGGGAGGCTGAGGAACCATGGCACTGATCACCTATCTGACCAGGATCCAGTTCGATTTCGGCGCGCTCGCGCTGCTGCCCGAGGAGCTGGCCGGGCTCGGCATCGCGCGGCCGCTGATCGCGACCGACAAGGGCGTGGCGGCGGCGGGGCTGCTGGACCGGCTGCTGGCCACCTTGCCCGGCGCCGTGACCGCCACGGTGTTCGACGCGACCCCGCCCAACCCGACCGAGGCGGCGGTGCGCGCCGCGCTCTCGCTCTACCGCGAGGCGGACTGCGACGGCCTGGTGGCGCTCGGCGGCGGCTCCTCGATCGACCTGGCCAAGGCGGTGGCGCTGCTGGTGACGCATCCCCAGCCGCTCGCCCAATACGCCATGATCGAGGGCGGGGTGGCGCGGGTCACCGCGGCGGTGGCGCCCTTGATCGCCATCCCCACCACGGCGGGCACCGGCAGCGAGGTCGGGCGCGGCGCCCTGGTGACGCTGGCCGACGGGCGCAAGCTCGGCCTGGTCAGCCCGCACCTGATCCCCCGGGTCGCGCTTTGCGATCCGGAGCTGACCCTCGGCCTGCCGCCCCTGCTGACCGCGGCGACCGGCATGGACGCCCTCGCCCACTGCCTCGAGACCTTCCTCTCGCCGCGGGTCAACCCGCCGGCCGATGCGATCGCGCTGGACGGCCTGGCCCGTGGCATCGGCCACATCGAACGCGCGGTCGCCGACGGCGGCGACCGGGAGGCGCGCTGGCAGATGATGATGGCCTCGATGGAGGGCGCCATGGCGTTCCAGAAGGGCCTGGGCGCGGTCCACGCCATGTCCCACCCGATGGGCGCGATCCCGGACCCGGTGCTGCACCACGGCACCCTCAACGCCGTGGTGCTGCCGGCGGTGCTGCGCTTCAACGAAGGATCCGTCGGCGCCAAGTACGACCGCCTGCGCGCGGTCATGGGACTGGCCGAGGACGCCGACCTGGCCGAGGCGGTGGCGGGCCTCAACGCCCGGCTCGGCCTGCCCGCGGGGCTCGCCGGGATGGGACTGCCGGAGCGCCTGATCCCGGAGCTCGCCGAGGCCGCCACCAAGGACCACTGCGCCGAGACCAATCCGCGCGGCGCCAGCGCGAGCGACTACCAGGCGCTGTTCCGGGAATCCATGGGGTAGGCCCCGGCCGTCCGAATGGCGCCGCCGCATACCGCCGCCGCATACCATGGCATGCGGCAACCCGCTCAAGCCGCGATTTCGGTCCAAACCGGCTGGTGATCGGAGCCTTTTGCCGCCAGATCGACGTGGCAGGCGCGAATCTTCGGCGCCAGCGCGGGGCTGACGAAGCAGTAGTCGATGCGATGGTCCGCCTGCTCCGTGGGTTCGGGCGCGCGTTCGGGCGCGCGTTCGGGCGGCGTGATGAAGCTGTGGCCCGGCTCGGCGCCGCGGCCGGCCGCCAGCCAGGCGTCGACGAAGGCCGGGTCCGCCCCACCAAGGTTTTCCGCGCCGCCGGCGACGAGCTGGGCGTACTCCGGCGCGTCCGGGCCCATGTTGAAGTCGCCGAGCAGCAGCGCGTTTTCCGGCATCGGCGGCGCCGGCTGGCCGGCGCCCCAGTCGCGGTCGTTGTAGGCCCCGGGCCCGGTCCAGGCGCCGCCCTCGGCGGGCGCCGCGCGCACCACGGCGAGCAGCGCCTCGATCTGGGCCTGGCGCTCCTCGCTTTCCAGATGGCCCAGGTGCAGGCCGTAGAGGCGCAAGGGGCCGAGGGCGCCGTCGATCACCGCTTCGAGCACACCCACCCGCATGTTGTACTTGTCGTCATAGGTCCACTTGGGCAGGACCAGCGGCCGGCACGAGACGATCGGGGTCATGGACAGGATCATGACGCCGTGCTGGCGGCGCCGGTTGACGACCCGGCCATCGGGGTCGCGGGTGCTCGCATCCACGTCGAAGGCCGGCCCATAGACCCAGTAGTACTCGGGCAGCAGCTCGGCCAGCGCGGCGGGCTGGTCCGCCGGGTTTCCGGGGCCGTAGTAGCGCTCCACCTCCTGCAGCACGATCACGTCCGCGCCGCGCACCGCCTCGGCGATGCGGGCGATGTCCTCGACCCCGTCCCAGCCGATGGCGTAGTGGATGTTGTAGGTGACGAAGCGCATGGCGGATCGGGCTCCAGTTGTCTCGCGCCGGCAAGCTTGGCCGAGTGGCTGGGATTTGGGGAAGCGGAGATGGGCGAGCGGGGGGCTTCTAGTGGAGCTTCAGGTAGGCCGCGGCGGTGCGCAGCTCCGGGGCCTGGATCAGTTGCTGGCCGGCGACCTTGACCGAGTGCAGCTTGCCGTCGAGGTTGTGGGACCAGAAGTCCAGGAACTTGTGCAACACCGGGAAATCGGGCGCCTGGTCGTACTCCTGCCACAGGAAGCTTTGCAGCAGATGCGGGTGGTCCGGCAGGTGATAGAGGATCTCGGCGGTGGTCAGCCGGTAATCGCGAAGCTGCAGACGAAGCGCGCCCATGATTCTCTCCGGTCGTCTCCGGCCCGGGTGTGGTGACACCCCAAGGTGGCACCATCATGCCGGGTCACGCCTTCAAGTACAACCGAATAGGGTAAACAAAACAATAACATAGCAGCCGAGTCCCGAGACTGCTGCCAGGCCCGGAAAGGCGCGGAAAGGTGAGGGATTCAGCGGCGCAGGCAGCCCTAAAGCACGGTGTGGCGGGCGCGGGCGCCGCGCTCGATGGCGGCGATTTCGAGGGCGCCGATATCCAGCTTGTCCTGGAGCAGCTCGAGCAGGCGCAGCTCCTCCTGGCTGGCGTGGGCGTCGGCGGCGGCGACGTCGCAGGCCAGCGCGTAGGCGGTCTCGTGCAGCCGCTTGGGCAGGTTCGAAACGATTTCCTCCAGCACCTTGTCCAGCCCGTT
>JACZVL010000162.1 GCA_022572685.1 Pseudomonadota bacterium | reverse complement strand
GGCGTGGTAGAGCCCCGCCAGGTTGTTGAGGCTCTGGGCCACGGCGGGGTGCTCGGGTCCCAGGGCCTTCTCATAGATCGCCAATGAACGCCTGTAGAGCGGCGCTGCCTCGGCGTACTTGCCCTGGGCGTGGTAGAGCGCGGCCAGGCTGTTGAGGCTCGTGGCCACATTCGGATGCTCGGGTCCGAGGGCCTTCTCCACGATCGCCAGGGCACGCTCATAAAGCGGCTCGGCCTCGGCGTACTTGCCCTGGGCGTGATAGAGCCCCGCCAGATTGTTGAGGCTCTGGCCCACGTCCGGATGCTCGGGCCCCAGGGCCTTCTCCCGGATCGTCAGCGCCCGCTTGTGGAGCGGTTCGGCCTCGGCGTAGCGGCCCTGGGCTCGGTAGAGTTCCGCCAGGTTGTTGAGGCTCTGGGCGACATCCGGGTGTTCCGGCCCCAGGGCCTTCTCCCGGATCGCCAGGGAGCGCTGGTAGAGCGGCTCGGTCTCCGCGTAGCGGCCCTGGGCTTGGTAGAGCGCTGCCAGGTTGTTGAGGCTCGTGGCCACCTCGGGGTGCTCGGGTCCGAAAACCTTCTCCCTGATCGCCAGGGAGCGCTTATGGAGCGGCTCGGCCTCGGCGTAGCGGCCTTGGGCTTGGTAGAGCGCCGCCAGGTTGTTCAGGCTGGTGCCCAAGCGAGGGTCTTGCGGTCCGAAGCCCTCAACCTCCCTCAGGGCGGCTGCCCACTGCTTCTCGGCTTCGATGTAGTTACCCTGCTGATACGCCGCGATCCCCGCGCGCGTGGTGCTTTCCCAGAGTCCGCCCTGGGCATATGCAGGCGCCGGCCACAGCGCCAGACACACCAGCACCACCAGCCGCCACCGCGTCTTGTGCGTGATCATCGGCCCAGCGTCCCTTTCCACGGCTTGGGCGCCCCACTTTCCGCTGGAGCCTATCGCAACCGTGGGTCGTTGTCCGCATCGGATTCCCGCGATATGGCCTTACAATGCTGCGACTCTAAAGGTCCTTGCGGAAGCTGGTTTCGACGCTCTTGCTGGCATCGTCGAGGCGGCGTTGGCCGGTCCGGCGGAAGCCCCGCGCGGCGTAGAAGGCGTGGGCGGCCTCGAAGCGGGTGTCGGTCCAGAGCGCGATCGCGCCGGCCTGCCGGGCCACCGCCTCGGCCTCGACCAGATCGAGCAGGCGGGCGCCACGCGCGACATAGAGCTTCTCCAATTCCAAGCCGCCTTCCGGTGCCGGCTGGCAGGCGACGCAGCCGAGAATGCGCGCCGCCTCCGCCACACCTTGGGCGACCCAGAACTTTCCCGCGATTTGGGCGTAGCTGCTGGCCGGGGCCTTGAGTTCCGGCATGTCGGCCTCGAGGTCCAGCACGCAGCCGGGATATTCGGCGTAGGCGGCGGCGATGAGCTCGATGATGGCGGCCGCGTCGGCGTTTCCGGCGTCACGCAGGAGGATCGCGCCGCCCTCAACCACCGCGCAACGCGTCCGCGCCGGGATAGAGCGCGGCCGGGCCGAGCTCCGCCTCGATGCGCAGAAGCTGGTTGTATTTGGCGGTGCGGTCCGAGCGCGACAGCGAGCCGGTCTTGATCTGGCCGGCGTTGGTGGCGACCGCGAGATCGGCGATGGTGGTGTCCTCGGTCTCGCCCGAGCGGTGCGAGATCACCGCGCCGTAGCCGGCCTTGTGCGCCATGGCCACGGTGTCCAGGGTCTCGGTCAGGGTGCCGATCTGGTTGAGCTTGATCAGGATCGAATTGGCGACGCCGGCCTCGATGCCGCGCGCCAGGCGCGCCGGGTTGGTGACGAAGATGTCGTCGCCGACCAGCTGGACCCGCTCGCCGAGGGCTTCGGTCAGCACCACCCAGCCGTCCCAGTCGTCCTCGGCCATGCCGTCCTCGACGGAGACGATGGGGTAGCCGGCGCACAAGCCCGCCAGGTAGTCCACCATGGCCGCGGCGTCCAGGGTCTTGCCCTCGCCCTTGAGATCGTACTTGCCGTCCTTGAAGAACTCGCTGGCGGCGCAGTCGAGCGCGAGCGCGACCTCCTCGCCCGGCCGGTAGCCGGCCGCCTCGATCGCCTTGGTGATGAAACCCAGCGCCTCCTCGGCCGAGCCCAGGTTGGGCGCGAAGCCGCCCTCGTCGCCGACGTTGGTGTTGTGCCCGGCCGCGGCCAGCGCCTTCCTGAGGGCGTGGAACACCTCGGCGCCGCAACGCACCGCCTCGGCGAAATTCTCGGCACCTTGCGGCACGATCATGAACTCCTGGATGTCGAGGGCGTTGTCGGCATGGGCGCCGCCGTTGACGATGTTCATCAGCGGCACCGGAAGCGTGCGCGCGCCGACCCCGCCCAGGTAGCGGTAGAGCGGCAGCGCCGCCTCCTCGGCCGCCGCTTTCGCGACCGCGAGGCTGACCCCGAGGATCGCGTTGGCGCCGAGCTTGGATTTATCCGCGCTGCCGTCGAGCTCGATCATCATGCCGTCGATCAGGCCCTGGTCCTCGGCGTCGAGCCCGGCGAGCAGGTCGAGCAGGTCGTGGTTGACCGCCTCGACCGCCTTGCGCACCCCCTTGCCGCCGTAGCGCTTGGGGTCGCCGTCGCGCAGCTCCAGCGCCTCGTGCGCGCCGGTGGAGGCGCCCGAGGGCACCGCCGCGCGCCCGAAGGCCCCGGTCTCCAGCGTGACATCGACCTCGACGGTCGGATTGCCGCGGGAGTCCAGGATCTCCCGCCCCTTGATGTCGACGATCGCGGTCATGGCCTGTGATCCCAGAAGTTGGCTAGGAAGGTCGAAGTCATAACGAGGCGCTTGACGTCAGGCAAGGATTTGGAAAGCCCGCATTTCGAACGAACCAGACGGCCGCCAAGCCGCGATGTTGCCGCATTTACAACCATCCTATTTGGGGATATAGTATCCAATATATACGACCATAACGGGTTTATGAAGCAACCATGGAACTTGCATCTGTTCGCGCACTCAAGGCGGATTTGCAGGAAAATAGCATCACGCCTCTTACCCGTCGGCTGGTTGCAGAACACGCCATTGAGATTCCGGCCGGGCCCATGCGGGCTGATCCGCTGCTGGCCGCCGGAATCGCTCTGGGCGTCGCCGGTGGGAAAGGTTCGGACTATCGGCTCGCCATCCGAGCCCAGAACAGAACCGGCGCCATTATGGAGGAAATGGAGAAGATTACGGAAGCGGCACGTGGCGAGGTCGACATCCGTCACGTTGGCAGCATTCGCAAGCAACAGCCGCCCTGGCACCGCAGTCGGAACCGGCCGCTCCAGATCGGTGGATCGATCGGCCACTTTCTCATCACCGCCGGCACGCTCGGCTGTTTCGTAAGGGATCGAAACGACCGGGATCAAACACTCATCCTGTCGAACAACCACGTGCTTGCCGATGAGAACAACGCGACGAGCGGCGACTCGATCATACAGCCGGGCCGTGTTGACGGTGGGCACAACCCAGGACACCAGGTTGGGGAGTTGCTGCGCTTCGTAGCCCTGGCGACGGGACAACCAAACCAGGTCGACTGCGCGGTCGCGACGATTGGCGAGAAAGTCGACATCGAAGCTTATGAGCTTGAAGGACTCGGTTCGCTCAACGGTTTGGGGCAGCCAATCGTCAGCGACGGCGTCAAGGTCAGCAAGGTTGGACGTACAACCGGCGTCACCCATGGACTCGTTACCGCATTCGAGGTCGACAACGTCATCGTAGAATACGACATGGGGCTGCTCCGATTCGATAATCAGATCGAAATAGAGGGTGCGGGGCCGGACCCGTTCAGCCGAGGTGGTGACAGCGGTTCCGCGATCATCGACGCGGATCTGGCCGCCGTCGCACTACTGTTTGCTGGGGGCGAAATCGGTGGATCGAACGGACAGGGGCTCACCTACGCTAATCCGTTGCAAGAGGTTCTCGACGCGCTCGATGTTGATCTGTAAGATTCGATCATGGCGGTGTCCCTGGACCAGGCAAGATCAGCGAAATCCGAGGCGGCGAAGGAATTCAGCCGCCATGGCGAGGTCATGGGCGTCGGGATCGTTAAAGTCGGCGACGGCTATGGCTTGAAGGTCAACCTGAAGCAACTGGCCGATGACCACGCCTCGCTACCGCAATCGGTACAGGGCGTCCCCACCCGGTGCGAGGTAGTCGGCGTTATTCACAAGCAGAGCCCTACCCGGGCTTAGCCGATCTCCAGCGGCGTCGCCTTGGCGATGCGGTCGAGTTCCATCAGCGTCTCGATCAGCGCCGGCAATTGCTTGAGCGGCACCATGTTGGGGCCGTCGGAGGGCGCGGAGTCCGGGTCCTGGTGGGTCTCGATGAACACCGCCGCCACCCCCACCGCGACCGCCGCGCGCGCCAGCACCGGCACGAACTCGCGCTGGCCGCCGCTGGTGGCGCCCTGGCCGCCGGGCTGCTGCACCGAGTGGGTGGCGTCGAACACCACCGGGCAGCCGGTCTGGGCCATGATCGGCAGGGAGCGCATGTCACTGACCAGCGTGTTGTAGCCGAACGAGGCGCCGCGCTCGGTCACCAGCACGTTGGGGTTGCCGGCGCTCTCGATCTTGGCGACCACGTGGGTCATGTCCCAGGGCGCCAGGAACTGGCCCTTCTTGACGTTGACCGCCTTGCCCGTCGCCGCCGCCGCCACCAGCAAATCGGTCTGGCGGCACAGGAAGGCCGGAATTTGTAACACGTCGACCGCCTCGGCCGCGATCGCGCAGTGCTCCGGCAAGTGCACGTCGGTGAGCACCGGCAGGCCGCTCACCTCACGCACCTCGGCCAGGATCGGCAGCGCCGCCTCCAAGCCCAGGCCGCGCTCGGAAGCGAAACTGGTGCGGTTGGCCTTGTCGTACGAGGTCTTGTAGATCAGCCCGATGCCGAGCTTGGCCGCCATCTCGGCCAGCGCCTGGCTCATCTCCAGAGCATGGGCCCGGCTCTCCAGCACGCAAGGCCCGGCGATCATGGTCAGCGGCCGGTCGTTGCCGAGGGTCAAATCGCCGATCCTGACGTGGCGGGTGGGGGCCATGGGGTGCGCCTAAGGGGGTGGGCCGCGAAGGCCCTGTTCTTTCACGAGATGGCCCGGAAGGCAATGCCTCGGGTGTGGGGGGCGGTTCGACGTTTGATGCGCCAAAAGCGCGAAGCGGGCTCGAATGTCAGCGCAGCGGACCGGAGCGGTCTTAACGGCGTTGCGGCGCATCCCATGCTAGCTTAGCCTTCCAGCACTTGATGGGGTGGGTCAGGTGGCCGAGGTCCAACGCAGGCTCGCGACGATTGTCGCCATCGACGTGGCGGGATACAGCCGGCTCATGGGGGCCGACGAAACCGGCACGTTCGCCGCCTGGGGCGCGCACCGCGCCGAGTTGATCGACCCATTGATCGCCCGACACCGCGGCCGCATCGTCAAGACCATGGGCGACGGCCTGCTCTTGGAATTCCCGAGCGTGCTGGATGCGGTCCAATGCTCGATCGAAATCCAGGATGGGCTGTCCAAACGCAATACGGATGTCCCCGACGACAAGCGAATCACCGTCCGTATCGGCGTAAATCTGGGGGACATCATCTTCGAAGACAGCGATATCTTTGGCGATGGGGTTAACATCGCCGCGCGACTGGAGGGAATGGCGGAACCAGGTGGGTTGCTGGTCTCACACGCGGTCCACGAAAGCATCGCGGGCAAACTGGACATCGTGTTCGTGGACAATGGTGCGAAGCAATTCAAAAACATTGCCAAGCCTATCCGTGTTTGGTCCTGGCCGCGCCAGCTTCCAACCGATCGACAGGACCGAAAACCGTTCGTCCTGGTGTCTCGCTTCGAGGGCCGGAGTGAACAGGAAAAGCGACTGGCCAAGGATATTGGCGAGGAGCTTGAAACTGTTTTATCCCAGCTGACCGGGCTGGAAGTGACCGACGATCCGCGCAAGGCGCAGTACGCGGTCCATGGCGGCGTCCGCCAGGCCGGCCAGCGGTGTCGCGTTTCCGTCCGCCTGATCAGCGAAGATGGGGACAAACGGATTTGGGCCGACCGCTATGATGTCGATTCCATCGATCCGTTCGAAGTGCTGGATCGTTGCACCCATCGAATAGCCATGAGCGTTCGCCGCCGCATCGCGGCGGACGATGCCGCCAGACAGACGGGCAAGGCTTTGGATGAAATGTCACTCGAACAACTCTTGTCGGCGTCCGGAGGCAGCTTTTTCACACCGACCAAGGATGGATGGCTGACGGGCGGGGTGATCGCGGAACTGGCGTTGGAGCGGGACCCCCAGAATTTCATGGCCCTGGCGATGGCGGCCGCCGGCTACGGGATGGCCGAATTCTTTTACGGATTCCGCCGATCGGATGACACAGCGGTCGAACTCGCGTTCGAGCGGCTCGAAGAGGCCCGGCGCCAAACCAGCCAAAGCGACATGGTTCTGGCCGTCTATTCGGGCATGCTGCTCTATGGCCGGCGACGCCACGAGGAAGCGGCGGCCGCGGCCGAGCGGTCACTCCATTTGAACCCTGGGTACAATATGGGGCTTTGGAGTCTGGGCGCGGCGCAGACTTTCGGGGGGAAATACGCGGCGGGCATAGACGCCGCGACGCGCGCCGTGAACGTCGATATCCGCGATCCCTATGTCCACCTTTACAGCCGGGTCGTCGGCTACGGGTATTTCGGCGCCATGGAGTTTCAACAGGCGGCCGACTGGTTTTGGAAGGCCGACCAGCTGGCCCCGGGCTTGCCGCACAATCTTGTGGGATTGGCGGTCTGCCAGTGGCACAACGGAGATCACGAGGGCGCGCGCGGCGCAGTCTCTCGCCTGCTTGGCGAGGAGCCGGAGTTCCGGGTTCGCGATATGATGACCTTGCCGTTCCGGGATGCCGCGGTCTGGGACCGATTCCTGGACGGGCTGCGCGCGGCCGGCGCTCCCGACTAACCGGGACTTCGACGTAGCGTGTGGGCGTCGTCCTATTCCGGCAAGGTTTCGCCGGAGCCGCCGGACCGATCGTGAACGGGGTCGCACTTAAGCACGATTCGACACGGGTTTTCGATTCGGGTGGGACCGAAACACACCTATGGGCCCCCGCCCTCGCCTCACCCCCGCACCATCGCGCGCACCTCGGCCAGGATCGGTAGCGCCGCCTCCAAGCCCAGGCCGCGCTCGGAAGCGAAACTGGTCCGGTTGGCCTTGTCGTACGAGGTCTTGTAGATCAGCCCGATGCCGAGCTTGGCCGCCATCTCGGCCAGCGCCTGGCTCATCTCCAGCGCGTGGGCCCGGCTCTCCAGCACGCAAGGCCCGGCGATCATGGTCAGCGGCCGGTCGTTGCCGAGGGTCAAATCGCCGATCCGGACGTGGCGGGTGGAGGCCATGGGGCGCGCCTATAAGGGGTGGGCCGCGAAGGCCCTGTTCTTTCACGAGATGGGCCGGAAGGCAATGCCTCGGGTGTGGGCAAGAAATTAGCGGATTAGGCTTAAGGCGCGGTCATCATGAGTGTAATACCTGCCAACAACGCGATCCGTATTTTCAAGATCAGGAGAAATCATAGAGGTTGCGATAATTATTTGGTGATCGATATCGCAAGACTCAGATATTTCCAGTAACAAATTCTGGAAGTTATGGCTCCGTGTCGGCTCCATGCCTTTATCTTCGATTGTGTCCATCATGAGAAAACGTGGGAAGGTGGTGTCGCAAGGTTGGTGGAGAATCGGAAAGCTAGCGTAAGCTCCTGGTTGTGAAACCCTAAGAAAGGCGGTTTGGAGCCGCCGAAAGGAGCTTACGCCATGGAACATCTTAAAG
>JACZVL010000161.1 GCA_022572685.1 Pseudomonadota bacterium | reverse complement strand
CACCGGAAAGGCCTCCTGCGTTGGAGCAGTGATTCTGCCGAGAATCTTGCTAACTCCAATAAAGATAAGCCTTTCCGGTTTCTTATTCAGGTAGGCTGCACAACATCACGCTTGCTTTGGGACTAGCTCCCCTGGACCGACGTTTCCTGGACTATCTCACGGCCACCGACGGGGTCACAAAGCTCAAAGCTATCCGTCGGGTGGTGGAGATCGCGCCCGGGTCCGACTACCTGAACAATGCAGGGGCGAATCCTTACCTTGAGCCGTTGTGGAACTATCCGCCCTTCAAGGAGCTGCTACGGCCGAAGGGCTAGAGACACAACCAGCGTTTGCTCCTCGGCTCAAACGCGTCCCGGCCGCGGTAACGGAGCGATCTTGACCTCGGTGCTCCCTGCGCTCACGTCGATCGTCTGTTGACTGCGCAGCTCGGGGTCGACACTCCAAACAGACAGTGTGTAGGTGCCGGTGGGAACGCCCGGGATGGTGACCAAAAGGGAATCGCCGGCATCGCTGATGGCCGCCGAGATGTCGAGCGCGATGGCGCTGTCCTCGTTGCCCGAAACATCGGCCGCGGTCAGTGTGGGTTTGCCCGCTACCGGCGCAGGCGTGGGCGCAGGCGTAGCCGATTCGGTCACGGTTGCCGCCACCGGCTCCTCTTCGACGGTTGCCGTGGCGGTTCTGGTGGTTACCGTGTCCGTCGGATTCACCGGAATCCGCGCATCGGCCGGATTGCCGGGTCCTCCGGTTATCCCCGTGATGCCGGCGTTCACGTCGGTGCCGGCGACAGCCTGGGGCTGTGCGGTCCCGAGATCCGCCGCCGCTGCGGTCCCGAACCCCCCCGCCGCCGCTGCGGTCCCGAGATCCTCCGGCGCCGCAGTGGCGGCCGGGACCTCTGCCGAAGCAGTGGCGGTCAGGACCTCTTCCGTCGCTGTGGCGTTCAGGACCTCTTCCGAGCTCGCGCCCTCCCGGGCGATCGGATCGACGGACGCGACGGATGTGCCGCCTTCCGCCGCCGGTTGCGTCGCCTCTGCCGCCCCGGCGGCCTGAAGCTGGGCCGGCGTCAGGCCGCCGGTCCGGGTGCCGTAGCCCGAGCCTGCCGGCTCGCCCATCGTGAAGGTCTTAATCGTCACCGCGTCGAGCACATCGGTGACATTGCGATCGATCTCGACCTCCACGGTCTCGATGATTTCGTCGGTCGATTTGTCCTTGATCTCGATCGTAAGCTCGACCGTCTGTTCGGCGGCCGAGGCGGCGGCCGAGGCGGCGGGGGCGCTGGGCGCCGGCCCGGAGTCCCAGGTGGCGCGGGACATGGCGGCCTCGTTCCAGGCCGCCGTGGCCGATGTGCTGGCCGACCGCTGCGCCCGCGCGCTCGACCGCTTCCAGGAGGACCACGGCCAACGCGGGCCGCTGGTGGTAGCCGGCGGGGTCGCGGCCAACGCTTATCTGCGCGCGCGCCTGGAGGCGGTGGCGGCGGCGGGTGGCGCCGCCCTGATCGCACCGCCGCCCCGGCTGTGCACCGACAATGGGGCGATGATCGCCTGGGCCGGGGTCGAGCGCCTGCGCGCCGGCCTCACCGACCGGCTCGACTTCGCGCCGCGCCCGCGCTGGCCGCTCGAGGAACTGCGCGCCGGCGGTGAGGGCACGTGATCGTGGCCGGACGCCAAACGGCGGCGGGTTTCGCCCTACCGGCCGCCGGCGGCGGGAGGTAACGGGCCATGGAGCGCATCGGCATCATCGGGGCCGGGGCCTGGGGCACGGCGCTGGCGCTGGCGGCGCGGCGCGCGGGCCGCGAGGTGGTGCTCTGGGCCCGCGATCCGGACCTGGCGAGGGAGATCGAGACGCGCCACCAGAACCCGCGCTACCTGCCCGACATCCCCCTCGACGAGGAGATTCGCGCCACCGCCGAGCTCGCCGAGGCGGCCGCCTGCGACGCGCTGCTGCTGGTCACCCCGGCCCAGGCGCTGCGCGAGATCGCTACCGAGCTGGCGCCGCACCTGGCGCCCGCGCGGCCGCTGGTGGTCTGCAGCAAGGGCATCGAGCGGGACAGCGGCCGGCTGATGACCGAGGTGCTGGCCGAGGTGCTGCCGGGCCGGGCGGTGGCGGTGCTCTCGGGCCCGACCTTCGCGATCGAGGTGGCGCGCGGCCGGCCGACCGCGGTGACCCTCGCCGCCGAGGACGCGGCCTTGGGCGCGGTGCTGGTCAAGGCGCTGGGCAGCCGGACGTTCCGGCCCTATCTCTCCGGCGATATCGTCGGCGCGCAAATCGGCGGCGCGGTCAAGAACGTGATCGCGATCGCCTGCGGCATCGTGGCCGGGCGCGGGCTCGGCGACAACGCGCGCGCCGCGCTGATCACTCGCGGCCTGGCCGAGATCGTGCGCCTGGGCCGGGCCAAGGGGGCGCGGCCCGAGACCCTGATGGGGCTTTCGGGCCTGGGCGATCTCACGCTCACCTGCACCTCGGGCCTGTCGCGCAACTATGCGCTCGGGGTCGCGCTGGGGGACGGCGAAACGCTGGACGCGCTGATGGCCGGGCGGCGCGGCGTGGCCGAGGGCGTGTTCTCCGCCGGCGCCGCGGTGGCCCTGGCCGAGACCCTCGGCGTCCAGATGCCGATCTCCGGCGGGGTCGACGCGATCCTCAACCAGGGCGCCCCGATCGAGGCCGCCATCGAAGCTCTCCTCGCCCGCCCGTTCCGCGCCGAGTTCCCCTAGGACGCGCCCGTAACTTTTATTGCTCGACTCGAACCGGCCCGGTTCCAAGCGCTAAGCATAGACACGGATTCGACCATGTTCTCGGGAGCGCGATTTTCTCTTGATTCGGATTTCCACGTCACGGTCCAGCGCTGTCAGAAAACGCATCAGTCTTTCGGCGGAAAAGCCATCCAGCCGGTAGTTCACGAGTGCGGAGACTTTTGGTTGTGGGATGCCTAGGAAACGGGCGATTTGAACTTGCCGCAGCCCGCGCGCGCGAACAATTCGCACGATTTCAACAGCGAGGCGCACCTTGGTAGAGAGTTCTTCGGCATCCTTGATGCCGAGGTCCACAAGAACGTTCTTTGAGCCCCTGGTAATCTTGGTCATTTTCTTGCTCGCCTTTTCCGCTGCCGTTGTTCGTAGTCTGCTCGGGCATGTTTCAGCCGGTCTTTGATCAAGTCTATGTCGTGCCGTGGTGTTTTTGCGCCTCTTGTGGACTTTTTCTGGAAGCAATGAAGCACATAGATCCGATCCTTGAATCTGACGGTGTATGCTGCCCGATAGGTGTCGCCTCGGTGAATTTCAATGATCTCAAGCATGCCTGAGCCGAGCCCCTTGAGTGGTTTGGCCGATTGATGTTTCTCACCGTATTGCGCGACACTTAGTGCGTGGCCGATTTCATCGACTACGGACTCCGGAAACCCCAACAGGTCTTTCTTGGAAGGGCCAATCCAGTCAACTTGTACAGGGTCGCCGCTAGGATATCTCACGATCAGTTAAATATACCTGAATTGGTATAATATCAAGGAAAAATCGCGGCCCTCTCACTCAATCTCAGATTATGGGTCTAGCGTCGGCCGCCGGCGAGTTTTAGCGCGTCGGGGTGGGCGCGCAGGCGGACCATGGCCCAGACTCCGAGGGCCGGGCCGATGGCGAGCGGCATGAAGGCATATTTCCAGCCCAGCGCCTCGACCCAGAGCGGCATCAGGTGGATGGTGATCAGCGTCAGGGTAAAGCCGAGCGCGGTCTGGAGCGTCAGCATGGTGCCGACCAGCTCGGGCTTGGAGAGCTCGGCGATCGAGGCCGAGAACTGCGCCGAATCGGCGACGATGGCGAGGCCCCAGACCAGGCAGACCAGAGTCAGCAGCCAGGGCGCGCCGCCGAAGAGCAAGCCCACCGTGGCGGCGCAGGCGCCCGAGACCGCCATCGCCAGGATGGTCAGCGTGGTGCGGCCGAGCCGGTCGGCGAAGATGCCGCCCAGGAGGCAGCCGAGCGCGCCCACGCCGACGGTCGCGAAGGTGACCAGCTTGGCCAGGACCGGCGCCACCTCCGGCGCCATCACCTGGGCGAAGCTGGCGTGCAGGAACACCGCGATCCAGGCCCACATGGCGTAAAGCTCCCACATGTGTCCCAGGTAGCCCAGGTTGGCCAGGCGCACCGACTGGATGCGCCAGGCCCAGAGCACGTCACTGGGGTGGAACGCGCGCGGCGCCTGGATATTGGGGCCGATGCCGGCCAGGTTGATCACCAGCGCCGCCACCAGCGCCGAGACCGAGGCGGCGCCGAGGGTGAACCGCCAGTCGAGCCCACCGAGCGCGTTGAACAGGTGCGGCGTGGCCGAGCCGAGCGTGAGCGCGCCGACCAGCAGCCCGACCAGCAGCCCCATGTCGCCCTTGGCCCAGGTCGAGACGTGCTTCATGCCGACCGGATAGACCCCGGCCATGCAGGCGCCGGTGATGAAGCGGAACAGCACCACCCAGGCCGAAGTCGGCTCGACCAGCAGGATGGCGAAATTGGCGGCGGCGGCGATCAGGGCGGCGGTCATGAACAGACGCCGCGGATCGAGCCGGTCGGCGAGGCCGAGTATGGCGGAGGTCAAACTGCCGACCACGAAACCGGCCTGGACGCTGCTGGTGAACAGCGACTGGGCAAAGCCGCTCAGGCCGTACTCGGCGACCAGCGAGGGGATCACCGCCGAGGCGGAGAACCACAACGCCATGACCGCGACCTGGCAGAAACAGAGCACGGCCAGCGAGGCCCACTTGGATTGGTGAAACACCTGGAAACGAAATCCCCCTCCCGGGCATGCGGTTGTAATCCCCGGCCTGTCGGCCAACACTCTACCCGCCGCTCGCGGCCTGGCAAGAATATGGTGGGGAGAACCAACCCGTGGCCTTCTGGTTGATGAAATCCGAACCGGGCGCCTGGTCCTGGGACGATCAACTCAAAGCCGGCGCCGCCGAGTGGGACGGGGTGCGGAACTATCAGGCGTCCAACAACATGAAGGCCATGAAGCTCGGCGACCGCGCCTTCTTCTACCACTCGGTCAACGAGAAGCGGGTGGTCGGCATCGTCGAGGTGGTCAAGGAGTACTACCCCGACCCGAGCGATCCGAGCGGGCGTTTCGGCATGGTCGACGTCGCGGCGGTCGCGCCGTTCGCCGAGCCGGTCACCCTGGCCCGGATCAAGGCCGAGCCGCGCCTGGCCGAGATCGCCCTGGTGCGCCAGTCGCGGCTCTCGGTGCTGCCGCTCCGCGCCGCGGAGTGGAAACTGATCTGCCAGATGGGCGGGACCGAGGCGTGAGGAGTCCAGGGGCATGAGGAGTCCCGGGCCGTGAACGACGCCGCCCCGGCCCGCGGCGCCACCGGCGCCGCTTCCACCAGCACCGCGGCCGGCCGCGTGCTGTGCCGGCTCGACGAACTCGAGGACGGCCAGGCCAAGGGCTTCACCCTGGACGAAGGCCCGGGCGGGCGCGAGATCTTCGTGGTGCGCGAGGACGGCCGGGTGTTCGGCTACCTCAACGCCTGCCCGCACCTGGGCTCGCCGCTCAACTGGCAGGACGACCGCTTCATCAGCGACGATAGCGGGCTGATCCTCTGCGCCACCCACGGCGCGCTGTTCGAGATCGAGGACGGCGCCTGCGTCTCCGGTCCCTGCGCCGGACAGGCTCTGGAGGCCGTGCCGGTGACCGTGGACGCCGAGGGCCGGGTGGTGCTGATCGGGGATTGACCGGCACCTTGTCTCCCCTCGTGATTCCGTAAATAATCGCAGCATCTTCGGGGCCATAACGCGCGCCCATGAGCGCGGCCAGGCGAAGGAGCATCGAGAGGGAGGGGAGCGAGATGTCGGAAATTCGGGTCTTTCCCGTGCGCGATGAGGTGGCGGCGAGCGCGCTGTGCACCGAGCCGCAGTATTTCGAGATGTACAAGCGCTCGGTCACCGACCCCGAGGGTTTCTGGGCCGAACAGGGCCAGCGCATCGACTGGATCGAGCCCTACAGCAAGATCAAGGACGTGTCGTTCGGCAAGGACGTGCACATCAAGTGGTACTACGACGGCACGCTCAACGCCTCGGCCAACTGCCTGGACCGGCACCTCGCGACCAAGGGCGAGCAGGCCGCGATCCTCTGGGAGCCCGACGATCCCGAGGCCGAGGGCCGCAAGATCACCTATCGCGAGCTGCACGAGGAGGTCTGCCGCTTCGCCAACGGCCTGAAGTCGATCGGCGCCAAGAAGGGCGACCGGATCACCATCTACATGCCCATGGTGCCCGAGATCGCCATCGCCATGCTGGCCTGCGCGCGCATCGGCGCGATCCACTCGGTGGTGTTCGGCGGCTTCTCGCCGGAGGCCCTCGCCGGGCGCATCAACGACTGCGAGTCCAACATCGTGATCACCGCCGACGAGGGTCTGCGCGGCGGCCGCAAGATCCCGCTCAAGGCCAACACCGACGAATCGCTCGAGAAATGCTCGACGGTGGACAAGGTGGTGGTGCTCAAGCGCACCGGCGGCGACATCGGTTGGGTCGAGGGCCGCGACCTCTGGTACCACGACCTGGTGGCCGCCGCCTCGCCCGACTGCCCGCCCGAGGAGATGGCCGCGGAGGACCCGCTGTTCATCCTCTACACCTCCGGCTCGACCGGCCAGCCCAAGGGCGTGCTGCACACCACCGGCGGCTACATGGTCTACGCCAACATCACCTTCCACTACGTCTTCGACTACCACGACGGCGAGGTGTTCTGGTGCACGGCGGACGCCGGCTGGATCACCGGGCACAGCTACATCGTCTATGGGCCGCTGTCCAACGGCGCCGTCAACGTGATGTTCGAGGGCGTGCCCAACTACCCGGACGCCTCCCGCTTCTGGCAGGTCTGCGACAAGTACCAGGTCAACATCTTCTACACCGCGCCGACCGCGATCCGCGCGCTGATGGGCGCCGGCGACGATTTCGTCACCCAGACCTCGCGCGCATCGCTCCGCGTCCTGGGCACGGTCGGCGAGCCGATCAATCCGGAGGCCTGGATGTGGTACCACCGGGTGGTCGGCGAGGCGCGCTGCCCGATCGTCGATACCTGGTGGCAGACCGAGACCGGCGGCATCATGATCACGCCGCTGCCCGGCGCGACCCCGCTCAAGCCCGGCTCCTGCACCCGGCCGTTCTTCGGCATCCAGCCGCTCATACTGGATGCGGACGGCAACGAGGTCGAGGGCCCGGGCGAGGGCGCGCTGTGCATGCGCGATTCCTGGCCCGGCCAGATGCGCACCCTCTACGGCGACCACGAGCGTTTCGTGAAGACCTACTTCTCGACCCCGGTGGGCAAGTACTTTACTTCCGACGGCTGCCGCCGCGACGCGGACGGCTACTACTGGATCACCGGCCGGGTCGACGACGTGCTCAACGTCGCGGGCCACCGCATGGGCACCGCCGAGATCGAGTCCGCCCTGGTCGCCCATCCGCAAGTCGCCGAGGCCGCGGTGGTCGGCTACCCCCACGACATCAAGGGCCAGGGCATCTACGCCTACGTGACCCTCAACGCCGGGGTCGAGGCGAGCGAGGGCTTGCGCAAGGAGCTGGTGCTCTGCGTGCGCAAGGAGATCGGCCCGATCGCCTCACCCGATCTGATCCAGTTCGCGCCGGGCCTGCCCAAGACCCGCTCGGGCAAGATCATGCGCCGAATCCTGCGCAAGATCGCCGAGGACGACTTCGCCAACCTCGGCGACACCTCGACGCTAGCCGAACCCGCCGTGGTCGAGGACCTGATCGAAAACCGCATGAACAAGTGAGCGTGGGGGCAAGAAACGCGAGGGCCGGCTACAAAGCCGGCCTCCTCCTTCGTGCCGTAAACAGAATTCTAGGATCGCGTGCGCCGCTCGGCCAGCAGCGCTTCGGCATGGGTGAGGTTCTGGGACACCAGGCGACTATAGTGCGTCGCCCCCGAGGCCTCATA
>JACZVL010000160.1 GCA_022572685.1 Pseudomonadota bacterium | reverse complement strand
CACAGGTATAGATTATACCCAGCATGTTGGAATAAATAACAGTGTAGGCCAGATCAATGTCTTAATTGGATATCCGGATACTTTGACACCATCCACAACAGCGCGTCAAGCTCAAGGAGATCTCATCGGTCAGACACCCGTAGATTCTGTCGTAGGATTAATTGAGGTTACAGCGGAAACTGGGGCGGTGGTCGTGGGGCGAGTTGATCCGACATTTAGACCTTGGGTTAAACTGGATTCTGTTTCTACTACAACTTTTGGATACGGGTCGGGGGATAATACTACCAACCCTAACAGAAAGGCTTTCGTGATTGTAGTCGCGCAAGCAGGCGTAGCTGCCGATACGGCTGTCCTTGAGAATTCGCAGTATGTCTTCTCGCGAGGCCTGGCTTCCGAAAGCGTCAAAGGAGTCGGCCAGGCCGTCCTCGTGCAGCGCGCCGGTCAGCAGGAGGGTCGCGGCGACCGCGAGCAGGCCGGCGATCGCGGGCGTCAGGCCGAGCGCGCCGCTCAGCCAATAGACCGCCCCGCCGCCGAGCCCGATCGCCGCGCCGACCAGCGGCATGGCCCGGGTGGCGCGCGCGAGGTCCGGGGGCCGGTCCGGCTCCGGTGGCGGGGGCAGCAGTGGCAGCCGGGTCAGGAACGCGAGCGCGGTGGTGACGTCGGCCCACCAGGCGGCGAGCCAAGTGGCGATGGCAATTGGGTCGTCGTCATCCATGGGCATCGGTGGCACCGCCATTCGGTGGCCGGCCGGCAATTTCCTATGGCCTTGCCGGCGTGGTTATAGGACAGTTGCGCGGCCGCGCAAACACGGGCGCCCCGCCCTTATCGATCACCCCGGAACGGAACTTGGAGACACCATGAGCGAGGACAGGCCGCTGGCCAGTTTCGACGAAGTGCGCGCGGTTCTGGCGGAATTTCCGGGGCCGGACCAGGCGGCCGCAACCGCGGCGGCGGCGCGCGAGGGCCAGTTGACCAAGCCGGCCGGCGCGCTCGGCCGGCTCGAGGAGCTGGCCGCCTGGCTGGCGACCTGGCAGGGCCGCCATCCGCCGCGCATCGAGCGGGCCCAGACCGCGGTCTTCGCCGGCAACCACGGCGTCGCCGCCCAGGGGGTTTCCGCCTATCCCGCCGAGGTCACCCAGCAGATGGTGGCCAACTTCCTCGCCGGCGGGGCGGCGGTGAACCAGCTTTGCAAGGTCGCCGATTCGGGCCTGCGGGTCTACGAATTGGGCCTGGAGCAGCCGACCGAGGACTTCAGCCAGGCGCCGGCCATGGACGAGGCCGGCTGCGCCGGCGCCATCGCCTACGGCATGATGGCGGTCGAGGGGGGGCTCGACGTGATCGCGCTGGGCGAGATGGGCATCGCCAACACCACCAGCGCCGCGGCGCTGTGCCAGGCGCTCTACGGCGGCTCGGCGGCGGATTGGGTCGGCCGCGGCACCGGGGTCGACGACGCCGGGCTCGACCGCAAGACCCAGGTGATCGAGGCCGCGGTGGCCAAGCACCGCGCCGCCATGACCGACCCGCTCGAGGTGCTGCGCCATCTCGGCGGCTTCGAGTTGGCGGCGATCCTGGGCGCGGTGCTGGCGGCGCGCATGGCGCGCACCCCGGTGCTGCTCGACGGCTATGCCTGCACCGCCGCGGCCGCGGTGCTGCACGCCCTCGACCCCCACGCCCTCGACCACTGCCTTATCGCCCACGTCTCGGTCGAGCCGGGCCACCGGCGCCTGCTCGAGCGCCTGGACAAGAAGCCGCTGCTGGACTTCGGCCTGCGCCTGGGCGAGGCCTCCGGCGCGGTGCTCGCCATCCCGCTGCTCAAGGCCGCCTGCGCCTGCCACGGCGACATGGCGACCTTCGCCGAAGCCAGCGTCAGCGGCCCGGCCTGAGTTACTCGCCGACCTGGAGCAGCAGGCCGCGGCGGCGGGCGACCTGGAAGGAATAGAGGAACAGCCCGGCGCCGACCGCCAGGTAGACCAGGTCCAGCAGGAACGCGTGGATCAGCAGCTCGGGCCGGAACTGGCCCTCCATGAGGATCGCGCGCATGCCCTCGAACACCGGCGCCGTCGGCAGCGCCCAGGCCACCACCTGGAGCCATTCGGGCAGCACCGCGACCGGATAGTAGATCGCACTCACCGGCGCGATCAGGAAGATCGCCAGCCACGCGGTGCTCTCGGCGCCGAGCCCGACCCGCAGGATCAGCGCCGAGACCATCATGCCGATGGCCCAGCCCATGATCAGCAGATTGACGAAGAAGGCGATCAGCGGCAGGCCCAGCTCGTAGATCGAGGCGTCGTAGAACACGATCGCCAGCCCGGTCGCCGGCAGGATGCCGATCAAGGTCCGGATCAGGCTCATCACGGTGAGGGCGACCAGGAACTCGGCCGGGCGCAGGGGGCTGACCGAAAGATTGGCCAGGTTGCGCGACCAGATCTCCTCGAGGAACGACAGGCTGAAGCCGAGCTGGCCGCGGAACAGCACGTCCCACAACAGCACCGCCGAGATCAGCACCCCGCTGGCCTGGGCGATCACGCTGCTGCTGGTCATCAGGTAGCGGGTGATGAAACCCCAGAGCACCATCTGGATGGTCGGCCAGTACATCAGCTCGACCAGGCGCGGCCAGGAGGTGCGCAGCAGGTAGACGTGGCGCAGGATCATGGCGCCGATCCGGCCGGTCACGGCGCCGTCCTCCCGCCGGCCCGTCCCGTGCCCCCAGGTGCGTCGTCGGTCTGGCGCGCGCCATCAGCTTGCCGTGCGCCATCAGCTTGCCGTGCAATGGTCAGGAAGACCTGCTCCATATCGACCCGGCCGTGGCGCGCGATCAGCTCGGATGGCGCGCCGCGATCGACGATGCGCCCCGCGCGCATCATCAGCACCTGGTCGCAGAGCCGTTCGACCTCGGCCATGTTGTGGGAGGCGAGCAGGATCGCGGCCCCGGTCCGCGCCTGGTAGGCCTCCAGGTAGCCGCGCATCCAATCGGCCATGTCGGGGTCGAGGGAGGCGGTCGGCTCGTCGAGCAGCAGTACCTCGGGCTGGTTGATCAGTGCCTTGGCGAGCGAGACCCGGGTCTTCTGCCCGGACGAGAGATTGCCGCTGCGCCGGTCCAAGAACTCGCCCAGGCCGAGATCCTTGGCCAGGGCGCGAATCCGGTCGTCGGCATTGGGGACGCCGTAGAGCTTGGCGAAGAAGCGCAGGTTCTGGCTGACCGTGAGCCGGCGCGGCAAATCGACGTAGGGCGAGGAGAAGTTGATCCGCCCGAGCACCCGGTGCCGATGCCGCGCCATGTCCGCGCCGAGCACCCGCACCGTGCCCGCGCTCGGCAGCAGCAGGCCGAGCAGCATGGAAATGGTGGTGGTCTTGCCGGCGCCGTTGGCGCCCAGCAGCGCCACGGTCTGCCCGCGGTCGACCGAGAAGCTCACGTCCTCGACGGCGCGCAGGCCGTCGAAGGACTTGGCCAGGTCGACCACCTCGATGACGGGGACCTCGATGACGGCTGCGGAAGCGGCGGTGTCGGACACGCCTCCGGTATGGCACCGATCGGCGTGCCGGGCCAGAGGCAACTGGCGGCCTGCTAGACCGGATCAGGATCGATCGAACCCGCGATCCGGGTTCGATCGATCCTGTGAATCCGGTCGCCATCAAAGGGGTAGAGCAGATTCACGCGGTCGATCGAATCGCCGTCGGCGATTCGATCGACCCCGATCTGCTCTAGCGGGTTGCGGCCCGGTGGCGCTGAAGCGCCTCGGTCAGGGCCTCGACCGAATCTTCGCGGGTGACGTTGCGCGCCAGCATCTCGTCCAGCAGGTAGCCCTGGTACAGGGTGATGCCAAGCGACTCGCCGACCTCGAGCGCCCGCTCGGAGTCGCAGTGCGCCAGGATGAGGCGCTCCGGGCCGACCTTTTCCGCCGCCGACCGCAGGATCCGGCCGCGCGGGCCGCTCAACCGGTCGGCCAGGTCGCTGCTCCACAGCAGTTTGACCAGATCGAAGCCCAACTCCGCCCGATCGATCAACGGCAGCGACATGTGGGTGGTGGCGTCGAGACAGAACTTGTACCCGCGCTCGTGCAGGAAGTCGCGGGCGAATAGGAAACTTCCCAAATCCGCGTAGACGTCGAAAAGCTGCAGCTCGATGACGATGCCGCCGCGCGTGCCCTTGTTCAATTGGTCGTCGAAGTCGAGGAACTCGGGCGACAGCAGGGTCGAGACGTTGAGGTTGATGCTGAACGACTGGCCCCGCGTGGTTTCGCCGTTCTTCGCCAGATAGGAGATCATGCGCCGGTCCAGGTGCTTGGTCAGGTCCCGAAACAGCCAAGGATTGGCCTGGACGTCGATCTCGGGCATCAGCGTCTCGCACAACAGCGCGATCGAGGTAAAAATCTCGTGGAACGCCGGCTCCGGCTTGCGGTCGCGGGTCATCGCGCAGATCGGCTGGCGCCGGATGACGGTCGACAGGTCGGCCTGGGCGATGGCCTCCTGGATGGCCGCGAGGTTGGGCGGGTCCAGGGGCTTCTTCTCCACGTCCTCCTTTTTCGCGACCGAATCCGGCGCCTCGTTCCGGTCCTGTTCGAACTGGGCGCGCGCGCTTACCATGCGCTGGGCCAGGTCGTGGAAATCGGTGTAGTTTTCCTCCAGGTCGAACCAGGTGCAGAACTCGACGTCTCCCGCCTCGTCGTTCTTGATGAAGGGGTCTTCGGCGAACAGATAGCGCAGGTGCAGGACCGGGTGGTCCATGTCGGCCACGTCGGCACCGTTGCAGATGACCACCAGGTCGTTGTTGAACAGGCGGAACACCGCGGCGTCATAGTCGCGCACCAGCGGGTCGAAGGCGCTGGCGGCGATGCGCATGTGGTGCGCCCGGCGGTTGTAGGGTCGGAGCTTGGACAGGCGGATATGCACCGCCCGGCGCCCTTTGGTGAACTTGCGCAGACGTTCGACGAAATCGAGAAGCGCGGCTTCCCGGTCCATGACGGTGGTTCTGGATTTGGCGAGCGACGGCATCTTGATGACTGCCAGTTTCGGTAGAGCGAGACTTGCTGATCCAGGCGGAGTCTGGCGTATTTGGCGTTGAAAAACCTTTAAGTTTTGGGAAACCGTTAAGACTTCTAAACCGATTTTCTGGCGGAAAGCGGGCCGGTTCGGAGATTCTACCGTGGTTTCGACCCCCTGGTCCCGAATGGCCGGCCTTGGTAGTTTCAGCGGCCCTGAGGGCGGTGACGGACAGGTTTGGGAGGGGCCATTTGGCATCCAGAGACACCAGCGGCGGGCAACAGCGCCGGGACGGCGCCGCCACGGTGCCGCCGGGAACGCGGGTCTATGCCGTCGGCGACTGTCACGGCTGTCTGGAGGCGCTGCGCGGGCTGCGGGCGGCGATCGTCGCGGATTCGACGCGCGCCGACGCCGCGGGGCCGCGCGCCGACCGCCGGGTCGTGGTCTATCTGGGCGACTACGTCGACCGGGGACCGGATTCCCGCGGCGTCGTCGAGTCGCTGGTCGGCGAACCCTTGGCGGGCTTCGAGTCGGTCCATCTGCTGGGCAACCACGAGGCGTTCATGCGCCGGTTCCTCGACGGCGAGGAGGTCGCCTCGGTCTGGATGATGAACGGCGGCGGCGCGACCCTGCGCAGCTACGGCCTCGACGTGGCGGCGCTCGCCGGGCCCAACGCGCGCGATCTGCGCGACGCCCTGACCGCCGCGGTGCCGGAGGCGCATCGCGCCTTCCTCGACGGCCTTACCCTCAGCCACGTCGAGGGCGATTACTTCTTCGTCCACGCCGGGGTTCGCCCCGGCGTGCCCCTGGCGGCCCAGGAAGCGGACGATCTGCTGTGGATCCGCGAACCCTTCCTCGGCTCGACGGCCGACCACGGCAAGGTGGTGGTGCACGGCCACAGCGCGACCGCCGAGGTCGCGGTGCGGCCCAACCGCATCGGCATCGACACCGGCGCCTGCTACGGCGGCCAGCTGACCGCGCTGGTGCTGGAAGGCGGCCAGCACCGCTTCCTGCAGGCGTGAAAGCCGGGTCCTTGGTATAGGCGATCAGCTTGGCGATGTAGGGCGGCAGCGCGAAGGCGCCTAAATGAACTTCGGGCGTGTAGTAGGCGGTCTCGATGGCGGCCGCCGCGAAGCGGGCCCGGAGCGTGTCCAGCCCGACGCGCCGGGGCGCCGGGTCGTCGCTGGCCCAGCCGAAGGCCATGGGGCCGCCGAAGTAGCTCGGCACGGTGGCCAGGTAGCAGGTGGCGTCGGCGAAGTGGCGGCGGAAGCAGGCCAGGGTGCCGGTCAGCTCGGCGCCTTGGAGGAAGGGCACGCCGTTCTGGGTCACCAGGATGCCGCCCGGCGCCAGGCAGCGCCGGCAGTCCTTATAGAAGCCTTCCCGGAACAGCACCTCGCCCGGACCGACGGGGTCGGTCGAATCGATGATGATGACGTCGTATCGGGCTTGCGCGCGGGCGACGAAGTCGACCCCGTCGGCGATCACCAGCTCGGTGCGCGGGTCCTCGAAGGCCGCGCCGCAGATCGGGCGCAGGTGCCGCTTGGCGAGATCGACCACGCAGGCGTCGATCTCGACCATGGTGGCCCGCTCGACGGCACGGTGCTTGAGCACCTCCTCCAGCATGCCGCCGTCGCCGCCGCCGATGATCAGCACCTGGCGCGCCGCGCCGTGGGCCAGGATCGGCACGTGGGCCATCATCTCGTGATAGATGAACTCGTCGCTCTCGGTGGTCTGGACGATGTCATCGAGGGTCATCACCCGGCCCAGCACCGGGTTCTCGAATATCACCACCCGTTGGTGCTCGGTCTGGCTGTCGTAGAGAACCTCGGTGGCTTCGAGCTTGAGCCGGAGGCCCTGGTGCAGGGCCTCCTCATACCAACGAGTCACCCGGCCCGGCCCCGCAGGATCTCCTCGACCGCGATGCGGTCCGGCTTGAAGGCCGCGCGCAGGGTCTCGATCGTGGCCTGCGGATCGGCGCCGCCGCACATGAAGACGTCGAGCGCGGCGTAGCCGTTCTCCGGCCAGGTGTGGATGGAGATGTGCGACTCCGCGAGCACCGCGACCCCCGAAATGCCCTGGTTCGGGGTGAAGTGGTGCAGGTGGATGTGCAGCAGGGTCGCCTTGGCCGCGGTCACGGCAGCCCGAAGCGTGGCCTCGACATGGGCCAGGTCGTCGAGGCGCTCGGCGCCCCAAAGGTCGACGATCAGGTGGACGCCGGCATAGCGCACACCGTCCCGCTCGATGAAGTAGTCTTTCGGGGCTTCCCGGGCGGTCGAGCCGGCCCGGCCGTCGCTTGCGAGGGCCCCTAATCGAAAGAGGGCTTGAACGTTCGACATAGCCCGTCCTCCCCAACCAATATTTTTTTCGAGTCTTGTGGAAGAGCGGCCGATATGAAGATTCAACGGCATTAATGCAAGCAAAATCACGCCGCCACCGGTAAATAAATTCGCCCCCTCCCGGCGGCTGTCGCGAAGCGGCGGTTTGCGGCGGTTTCCCGGCTCTTGGGGGCGGATTTTGGACCGGATTTCCGACCCCTTTCCCTTGCGCCTGGCCGGTGGATGGACTAGGCGAACGGGCGGCGGAAGAGGATAAGGGGGGTTCTGGGGTGGCCGAGATCGATCTGGACGCCTTCTTCGAGGCCGAGTTCGCCGAGCATCAGAGCGTCGCGGCGGCCACTGCCGCGGCGCTGGCGGGTCCCTTCGGGCGCCTGGTGGACTGCGGGGTCCAGGCGATCGGGGGCGGCGGCAAGGTGCTGTTGTTCGGCAACGGCGGCAGCGCCGCCGACGCCCAGCACCTGGCGACCGAGCTGACCGTGCGCTACGTCCGGGACCGGGAGCCGATCGCCGCCATCGCGCTGACCACCGACACCTCGGCCTTGACCGCGGCCGGCAACGACCTGGGCTTCGACCAGGTCTTCGCGCGCCAGATCCGGGCGCTCGGCA
>JACZVL010000159.1 GCA_022572685.1 Pseudomonadota bacterium | reverse complement strand
TATGACTAGTCATATGACTAAGGGTGCCGTGCCGGCCCCGGCGAGCCATATCCCGTCGACCCGGTCCACGCCGCCAGGCAAGCGCCGGCGCTTCAGCGAGGCGGACAAGAGGCGTATCGTCGAGGAGGCCGATCGTCCCGGCGCATCGGTGTCCGATGTGGCCCGGCGACATGGCATTGCTGTGCGGCAACTGTTCCGCTGGAAGCAGGAACTGGCGCCGGCGGCGAAGACCGAGACGACCTTCCTGCCCGTGACGACCGCGGATGCGCCAGATCGATCGGCCGAGACTCTCCCGTCCCTGCCCGGGCCCGCACCGGTGATCGTCGAGCGATCCGCGCCCGGGATCGAGGTTGAACTCATTGGAGGGCGCCGGGTACGCTTCGAGCGCGATGTCGATCCGGAGACGGGTCGCCGCTTGGTAAGCCTGCCGGAGGGAGAGGCGCGATGATGCTGGTTCCTTCAGGGGTCAAAGACGTGCTCCAACGCAGGGTCGACGGCCATCCCATGAGCCGTCTCGACGACCTCCTGCCCTGGAACTGGACGCCAAACTCCGTCAACCCCTGACCGAGGTGTCACAACCGGACGTTTATCCTGTTGGCTTCCGGCAACTCGTGCGATTAGACCGTCGGCGCTGGGAGGCTGGGCCCGGCTCTAGAAATCGGCCGCTGGCGTCAACGCAGGTTCCAATCCATTAGTAAGAAACGGAAGGTTTTCTGCGGCGGACAGAGTTATTGGTAGGCACAGGTGTCAAACCCAACCGCATGGACCCCCAAGCCGATCTCACCAAAGTGATCATCGGGGCCGCCCATCAACGACCCGCCGCGGCTCACGCCTGATCGGATTTGGGATTATAGAGAATGTCCGGACACAAACTGCTTGACCGAAGTCGGCATAAAAGAGAGGTTTAGTGCTTGAAACGTTTCATAATTGTTTAGGATTCGATGTCGGAGTGGCCAAGGTGACCCGGTTTCGCTCCTGGCTCCGGGCCCAGGAGCTAACGGTATGCGCCGATGTCCACGTGAAGCATGGCGCCCATGCGATCGTTGCCGATCGCAGCGTCGTGGGATTGACTCGGGACGCTGTATTCTTCGATGCCGGTGTAATCGTTGCGACCGGCCAGCGTACCGGAGACTCCGCTAATCGCGACGAAATTCTGACGATCAAGGAGGGGACGCATCCGCCGACCGTAGTTGGAGGCGGTGTAAACGAAGACAATGTCGAGGACATTCTCTCGATGCGCGAGGGCGTCATCATCGCATCGTCGCTCGAGCGCGACGGCGTGTGGTGGAATGAGGCCAATCCCGAGCGGGTGCGCCGCTTCATGAAACGGGCGCGCACCGTCGCATGACCGTCCTTGTGATCGGCAACGCCACCATCGATGTCTCGTTCGAAGTCGATCATCTACCCGAGCCCGGGGAGACGCTCCTGACCCGTTCGCGGTTCGTGGACGCGGGCGGCAAAGGCTTAAATCAGGCCGTGGTTGCCCAGCGCGCCGGAGCGGCGGTCGTCTATATCTCGGCGGTCGGTAACGATCCCGACGCCGACATCATTCGCCGTCGCTTAGCAGAAGAGGGATTGAGCACGGATCATCTGCGGGTTCACCAAGGCCCGACGGATCAGTCGATCATCTACCTCGCTCCAGGGGGTGAGAATTCGATCGTCAGCACGGCGGCCCGGGCGGCGTCCATCGATGCCGAGGACGCCGAGTCCGCGATCGATTTGCTCGAGCCCGCCGATGTCCTGCTGATGCAAGGCAACCTGCGCCGGGATACGACGCTGGATTGCTTGTCGCGCGCCAGGATGAGGGGCGTCCGAGTCGTTCTCAATCCGGCACCGATTGCCTTCGACTATGACGGGATTTGGCCACTCGTCGAGGTCACCGTGGTGAACCAGGTCGAAAGCCGGAGTCTAGGAAAGCGAGCTGACCCGGAGGCTGCGGCCCACAACCTGATCGCTCTCGGTACCGGAGCCGTCGTTGTGACCTTGGGCGCAGACGGCGCGCTGGTGGTGACGCCGGAGACCGCAATCCGCATGGCGGCTCCGGCGGTGCGCGCGATCGACACGACGGGTGCCGGGGATGTGTTCTGCGGGGTGTTGACCGCCGCATTGTCCCGCGGTCACACCCTAGTCGAAGCAGTCCCACCGGCGATTGCAGCCGCCTCGCTGTCGGCGACCCGCCGTGGGACTTCGAGCGCCTTTCCCACCGCCGCCGAGCTTGCCCGAACCGAGAGCGACACGGCGGAAGTCCAAACATGAGTGCCGAATTCGAGGGGTGGAGATCCGGCTCCGTCGATGCCGGGCCAGGTTGATCTCCAGCGGCGCAACGCTTATCTTTCGGTTGTCGTTCGAGAACGGAGACGGGGCTTGAGCCAAAACACTAGGCGACCCACGATTCATGAGGTTGCACGCGTTGCCGGCGTGTCGATCGGAACCGTCTCCAACGTCCTGAACGGCACCGCCGTGGTGCGGCCCGAATTACGGGTTCAGGTGGAGCAGGCGATTACCACACTCGGTTATCGCCCGAACACCATCGCCCGGATGCTTATCGCCCGAAGGGCGCGGGAAAGCGGACTCCGGATCTCGGCCGGACCGAAGCTGACCAGCGTTGGCTATCTCAGTGTGGACTACACGGCCCGCGTCGATGCCTTGCCGCGTCGCGACGATCGCCTGACCGCGGCCGGGATCGAAAAATCCCTTGGAGGGCCCGCGGCGAATGTCGCGGTGATGGCGGCAAGCCTCGGTGGCCGATGGGCGATCGCGTGCGAGCTCGTCACTGCCCTCGGCAACGATACCGACAGCGAATGGGCGTTGTCCCAGTTGGCCGCGCGTAGCGTCGAAACCATCGCTATTCGTGGCGGTTTGGATCGGCGACTCAGCCGCTGTATTATCTTGGTCGAACCGGACGGCAGGCGTACCATCGTCAATGAGCCGTTCGTCCTCGAGGAGACAAATGTAGTCCGCTATCTGGACCACGCCCCCGAGGACGGAAAGTGCCACTGTGTGCATTTCGACGGCTATCAGGTCACGACCATGGCCGACTCGATTCCGCGGGTGCACGATCTCGGCTTCATCACTTCAGTTCATACCACCGGTCTACCACAGGACTGGCGCACACCAGAGGCGTTCAGACATTTGCGGGCCGGGTTCGATCTGGTTTTCGTGAATCGTGATGTGGCACGCGATATTCTCCAGTTTTCTGGCTCAGACTCCGAGATTGTGCGGCGCGTGCAACGCCTCTGTCTTGATACATTGCCGAGCAAAGCGAAGGGCTTGGTGCTGCTGACATTGGGCGCCTCGGGTGCGGCGCTCTTCGCCGCGGACGACAAGGTACTGATGCAGTCCGCCCCGCCGGTCGAGACAGTCGACACAACCGGCGCCGGCGACACCTTCGTCGGCGTATTCCTGGCGACCTGGCTAAATGGCGAATCACCAGCGGCCGCACTGCGCTACGCGGTGACGGCCGCCAGCCTATCGACGACGGCGGAGGGCGCCCAGGGGCGGCGCAGTACCGCGGAGGACCTTCTGGCCCTTGCCGGCGAGGACCACGGCGTTGCGGCCGCCGAAAAATCAAGCGCGCGGATCGCCTGATCATGAAAATCTCGAACCCAATCCATGCAGCTCCGGCGGCGCGAAGCGGGGGGCTCGGCTTCCTCGCGCTCTGTGTGCTCATCTCAGGCGCGGCGTCACCAACCGCCGTGGCTGCCAGCCAAGACGAAAACGACCTCCAAATCGCTACCTGCCGAATTTGGATGACAGCGGTCAGGCAGGCGTTGTTCAGTGAACCGTCACTGCGGGACGAGGCCTACACGGCGATCATGTGGGCCCGTTTGGATGCCGAGGCCGCTTACGCCGAGCGGGACGCGGCCGCCTGCCTTGCCGCGCTCGAATTTCCGCGTCGGGCCCTGGGATTGCCGCTCGGTTCCGAGGGCGATGCCGGCGCGCCTGGCGCCTCCAGTGCGACCGGGACGCTCGAGTAGTTCGGTGTCGGCTGGTAGCCAGCCGAGATGATCCAACCGCGCGCCAATTTCGCGGACCATCAGGCCACCCACCCCGCAAGCGGTTTCTGCGACTGGCTGCGTTCTTCGAGTGGCCCGCTCTGGGGCGCCATGGTCGGCCACCGTTTCACGCAGGACATGGCCAACGACCGCCTGCCGCCCGATGTCTTCATCCGGTATTTGCGCTACGAACACGCCTTCGTACGCACCGCGGTCATCATATTCGGCCATGCACTCGTGGCCGCGCCGACACTCGCGGACCGGGTCCGCCTGGTCGGAATTCTCAGCTCTCTCGCCGGCGAACAAGAAGCATACTTCCGTCAACGCTTTGACGCGCTCGGACTGGCGACCGAGACGTTGCCCGAATCCGAGCTTCCTGATGCTGCACTGGCGCTCGCCGAGGGCGCTCTTGCCATCGCCGCACACGGGACATTCGAGGCGATCCTATCGACCATGCTGGCGGCGGAATGGATGTACCACGAGTGGTGCACGGCGGCGCACGCGGCGGCGCCGCAAACGGCGGGCCCGGCCGAGTGGATAGCGCTTCACGTACGACCAGGCTTCTCGGATCAGGTGGCGTGGCTCAAGGAGCGAGTCGACCTGCTCGGCCCTATGCTGGACCCGACCCGGCAGAACCGCTGTGCCGATAATTTCGTCCGGATGCTGAGGCTTGAGATCGCATTTCACCATGCCCCTTATGACGGTTCGGGATCGTCCGGCGCGGCCGGCTGACGGGGGTCCGTGCCGGCGACGATCATGTGGACGATCTCATCGGTTGCGGTGTCGGAGACGTCGCGCATGCCGACCACCTGGCCGTGTTTCATCACGATCACGCGGTCGGCAACCGAGAAGACGTCCTCGAGGCGGTGACTGATCATGATTACGGCGACGTCGTTCTGTTTCAGACGAACGATGGTTTCCCGCACCTTCGCGATCGCCGGGACGCCGAGGCTGGCGGTTGGTTCGTCCATGATCACAAGCTTGGCGTCGAATGCCGTGGCACGAGCGATCGCGACGGCCTGCTGCTGACCACCGGAGAGCTCCTGCACCGGGGAGGTCACCGACGATACCCGCAGTCCGAGCATTTGAAACATCGTGCCCGCCTCGGAGTCCATCCGACGATTGTCGAGGGTGGCGACGCCGAAACGGCGGCGCATGTGCTCCCGCCCGAGGAAGATGTTCTGGGTCACGGTCAGCTGGGGCACGAGAGCGTAGTCCTGATAGATCATTTCGATGCCGGCGGTGCGCGCGGAGATCGGATTTTCGAATTTCATGGTTGTCCCCTCGACCAGGATCTCGCCGGCATCGGGGGTGTAGGCGCCGCTCAGAATCTTCATGAGGGTCGATTTACCGGCAGCGTTGTCGCCGACCAGGCCAAGGACTTCTCCATTCTGCAGGATGAGGTTCACGCGCCTCAGCGCGACCACGGCACCAAATCTTTTCGAGATATTGTGCATTTCAACGAAGGGCACTGTCACGTCTGGCCCTCCCGCTCGGTGTCGCCGAGGCGCGCCCATTCTTCGACGCGACGATTGACCACCGTATTGAGAAGGACCGCAAGCAACAAGATAAGACCGGTGACAACCTGCACCCAGAAGGGGTTAACACCCATCAGATTGAGCCCGTTGCGGACGAAATTAATGAACAGCACGCCAGCGACGGTGCCACCGATCCTGGCGACGCCGCCGAAAAGGCTGGTGCCGCCCAGTACCGTGGCGGTGATGACATCGAGCTCGAGCATGATGCCCGAGTTGGGCGATCCGTTCGACAAACGGGCGCTGATCACGATGCTGCCGAGCGCCGCCAGGAAGCCGGTCGCGCCGTAGACCGCGATCTTGATGCGCTCAACCTTGATGCCCATGAGACGGGCAGCTTCCTCGCGCCCGCCGATGGCCAGAGCGTATAATCCGAAACGTGTCTTCGTTACGACGAACCAACCGACAATAGCAACCACGGCGGCGATCCAGATAGGAATGTGAACGCCGAGAAACTGGCCACGGCCGATCGCCAGGAACAAGTCATTCGTAATCGGTACCGCGTAACCATTGGAGTAGACAAAGGCGAACCCGCGTAGATACACCAGCGCTGCGAGCGTCACCACGAAAGCCGGTAGGGCCAGCGTGACGAAGTACCCGTTGATGATCCCTGCGACGGTTCCGACGATCAGGATCGCCGGAATGACCAACGCCAACGGCGTGCCGTCGGCAAGCCAAGTAGCCGCAAGACAGGACGTGAACGCCACCAGCGAACCAACCGAGAGATCGATGCCCGCGGTGGCGATGACGAACGTCATTCCGATCGCGATGATCACGATCGGCGCGGCCTGCCGGGCCACGTTGAGAAAATTGAGCCACGTGAGGAAATATTCCGACGCGAACGACATCGCGACGATCCATAGGCCCAATGCCATGAACAGCCCGTAATGGACCATAACAACGGCCAGCCGCCGCCGGCTTAAGCCGGCTTTGCGAAATCGCGTCACGGCATCGCCGCATGCGCCGCGGATAAAAGTCATGACCCAAAAAAAGCCGGCCGAGGGTTGACGTGTTCAGGCTGGGAAGCGGCCGGGTTCCGGCACCCGCGATGTGCCCGCGGGTCCGGAACCCGGCGCCGCTCTTACCGGAACTGGTCGATATTATATCGGGTGATCACGCTTGGCCGATAGCTGAACTTGCTCGGCACGGTCTCGCCTTTGGCGTGGGCAACCAGGTAACGGACCGCGGTCTCGCCACCGACATCGGGCTTCTGCTTGAGGAAACCGACGATGCGGCCATCCTCGAGCGGCTTCAGGAACGGCGCCGGAATGTCGTCCCAGCCGAAGAAGGCGATGTCGCGCCCTTGCGAGGCTGCCGCCGCGAGCCCACCTTGAAGCTGGGGATCGCCGGTGGCATAGATGACATTGATGCCGGGGTTCGCGGTCAGCATATCCTCGGCTTCGGCGGTGGCGCGCTCGAGTATGTTACGGCCATCGCCGGTCGCGACGATTTCGGCGCCGGGAACCGATTTGAGCGCCTCGATGAAGCCGTCGCGACGCAGGAGTTGCACCTCGGTGGAGGCGAGCATGATGCCGACCTTCGCGTTGCCGCCCAGCTTTCCGATGATCCACCCGGCGACGAACTGGCCGAACTCGTGCGCCGCGTCATATTGCGGCACACCGATATTGGTGATCACGTATGGGCTGTCAATCGGAGTGTCGAGCACGGCAACCGGTATGCCCTGCTTGCCGGCTTCCTCGATCGCGCCTGCCAGCGCGCTTGACTCGATGGGATCCACGACAATTCCACTGGCCCGGCGGGAAATACAGTCCTCGAATAGAGTGACCTGACGCCCGGCATCGGCCTGAGGATCAAGGACCGTGAGCTCGACCCCAAGATCGTCCGCGGCGCGCTGGCCACCGGCAACGCTTGATTGGAAATACGCTATCTGAAGCGAGAAGGTGACGAAACAGATGGAGATATCGCTCGACTGTGCTCGAGCATCGCCCGCTGGCCCGACCGCCACGAGAGCGGCGATTCCCACCAGCCCCAACAATTTTTTCAACATGTCCTGCCTCCCTGATAGGTCATTTTTTAGTCTCGAAAGCAACAAGAACGCCCGTACACGCGGAACTGTACAGAAATATTTTAAACGTTTCAAGCGCGCCTCGAAAAATATGTCGCCAACCCAGGATATGACCTGTTGTCATTCCCGAAAACCTCATCCGTCGCAGAAACCCTGGCCTTTCCGACAGAAGCCAGATAGCGTCTCCGGCATCTGCGCGATCGTCCTTCTTCCCCTCCTTTCAGCACTCCGAGGCACATTCCGTGGCCGGGCCGTGCTCCAATTGGAACTACTTGCGCTTCGGCACCAACTCGCCACGATGAAGAGGAAATCGCCGCGGCCATCTCTACGGCCGACGGATCGGCTGCTCTGGGTGCTGCTCTCTCGATTCTTGCCAAACT
>JACZVL010000012.1 GCA_022572685.1 Pseudomonadota bacterium | reverse complement strand
CGGGCGCCGGGCCCGGCCTCGGCGCCGCCGCGCGCCTGGGCCGCGCGCCACTCCGGCATGGCGGCGGCGATCTCGGCGCCGAACAGCGCCGCGGTCCAGGCCAGATACAGCCAGACCAGGAACACCGGGATCGCGGCCAGCGCGCCGTAGATCACCTGGTAGGAGGGAAACTGCTCCAGATAGAGGCCGAAGCCGCGCTTGAGCGCCTCGAACAGCAGCGCCGCGACGAAGCCGCCGGCCAGCGCGTGCCAGGCCCGCACCGCGCGATTCGGCACCAGGAAATAGAGCAACGCGAAACCCAGGACGGCAAGTGCGAAGGACAGCAGCCACGACAGCTCGACCAGGCCGCCGGCGCCGGGTTCAACCCCGAACCACGCGACCGCCGCGAAGGCGTAGCCGGAGACCGAGAGCGAGGCCCCGATGAAAAGCGGGCCCAGGGTCAGGATCGCCCAGTAGACGGCGAAGCGCAGCGCCAGCGGCCGCGGTTCGGCGACCCGCCAGATCGCGTTCAGCGCGCCGCTGACGTTGGCCATCAGCAGGATCGCGGCCAGCGCCAGGAAGGCCAGGCCGGGCCCGGTCATGCGGCTCGCGTTGGCGACGAAGACGGCCAGTTGCGCGCGGGCCTCGGCGCCGGCTTCGGCGACCAGCACCGCGAGCAGGAAATCCTGGACCCGGTCGCGCCAGGGCTCGAAGACCGGGAACCCGGCCAGCACCGCCACGCCGATCGCGATCAGCGGCACCACCGCGAGCAGCGAGACGTAGCCCAGCCCGCCGGCCTTGAGCGGACAGCCATCGGCCAGGAAGCGCCGCGCCGCGTAGCCGAGGAAGCCGCCCCGGCGCCGGAGCGTGAAGGCATGGCGCAGCCACGCGACGACGCGGCGGCCTCCGTCGCCCCAGCGGTCTGGGCGGTCTGGGCGGTCTGGGCGAATCCCGGTCATGGCGTCATTCTAAAGCAATTTCCGATTAATTCGATCCGGCCCGCGCTCCCGTACCTTGGACCGGTCCCGCCATTGCTGTAGGATGCCGCAAAACCTCCCAGGTGGCGCAGCTTTCGCGAGGCAGCAATGACCGAGACCGAACCGCTCATGGCGGGCAAGCGCGGCCTGATCATGGGCGTGGCCAACGAGCGCTCGATCGCCTGGGGCATCGCCTCGGCGGTCTCCGCCCAGGGCGCGGCGCTGGCCTTCACTTACCAGGGCGAGGCGCTCGCCAAGCGGGTGCGGCCGCTCGCCGAATCGGTCGGCTCGGACATCGTGCTGCCCTGCGACGTGAGCGACGACGCCAGCATCGACTCGGTGTTCGAGGAGATCGAGGCGCGCTGGGGCGGGCTCGACTTCCTGGTCCACGCCATCGCCTACTCCGACAAGGAGGAGCTCAAGGGCAAGTACGTGGACACCTCGCGCGATAACTTCGTCAAGAGCCTGGACATCTCCTGCTACTCCTTCACCGCGGTGGCCCGGCGCGCGGTGCCGCTGATGAACGGCGGCGGCAGCCTGCTGACCTTGACCTATTACGGCGCCGAGCGGGTGATGCCGCACTACAACGTCATGGGGGTCGCCAAGGCGGCGCTGGAGGCCAGCGTGCGCTACCTGGCGGCCGACCTGGGCGAGCAGAACATCCGGGTCAACGCCATCTCGGCCGGGCCGATCAAGACGCTCGCGGCCTCGGCGATCGGCGATTTCCGCTATATCCTGAAGTGGAACGAGTACAACTCGCCGCTGCACCGCAACGTCGACACCGAACAGGTCGGCGCGGCCGCGCTGTACCTGCTGTCGGGCCTGTCGAGCGGGGTGACCGGCGAGATCCACCATGTCGATTCCGGCTATCACGTGGTCGGCATGATGTCGACCCAGGCCGCCCCCGAGGTCGCCGAGATGCTGCGCAACTTCAACCCGCAAAGCTAGACCGCAAGGAGCCAGCGGCACGTGCCGTACGACTTCGGCAGGCGTGAGACACGAAGAAAAGACTCACCACAGAGGCACGGAGACACAGAGAACCAACCAAAAAGGTCATCACGAAGACACAAAGAACACGAAGAAGGTTTTCCGCGCGCGTAGCGCGCAACCAAATATTTTTTTAGTGTCTTTGTGCTCTTCGTGCCTTCGTGGTGACTCTTTCTTGGTTCTCTGTGCCTCTGTGCCTCCGTGGTGAATCTTTCTTCCGCCCATCGGGTAGGAAATGTTGGAGTCGGAACCCTAGATCGCGAGGCGCACCGTCCGCGCCCGAACTGATAGAGACCCGAGATGCCCGGAAACGCCTTCGGACACAGCTTCCGCATCACCACCTGGGGCGAGAGCCACGGGCCCGAGATCGGCTGCGCGATCGACGGTGCGCCGCCCGGCATGGCCTTGAGCGAGGCCGACATCCAGCCCTGGCTCGACCGGCGCCGCCCCGGGCAATCGCGCCACACCACCCAGCGCCAGGAGCCGGACCAGGCGCGCATCCTCTCCGGCGTGTTCGAGGGCCAGACCACGGGCACGCCGATCTCCGTGGTGATCGAGAACCAGGACGTGCGCTCCAAGGACTACGACGCGATCAAGGACAAGTTCCGCCCGGGCCACGCCGAATACACCTACTGGAAGAAGTACGGCCACTACGACCATCGCGGCGGCGGCCGCTCGAGTGCGCGCGAGACCGCCATGCGGGTCGCCGCCGGCGCGGTCGCGCGCAAGGTGCTCGACCACCTGCTCCCGGCCCCGGTTTCGATCCGCGGCGCGCTGGTGCAGATGGGCCCGCACGGCATCGACCGCGCGTGCTGGGACTGGGCGGAGATCGAGAACAACCCCTTCTGGTGCCCGGACCCGGCGGCGGCGGCGCGGTGGGAGGGTTTTCTCGACGGCGTGCGCAAGGCCGGCTCCTCGACCGGCGCGGTGATCGAGGTTACGGCTTCCGGCGTGCCGGCGGGCCTCGGCGAGCCGGTCTACGACAAGCTCGACGCCGACCTCGCCAAGGCCATGATGTCGATCAACGCGGTCAAATCGGTGGAGATCGGCGCCGGCTTAAGCGCGGCAGCACTGACCGGCGAGCAGAACGCGGACGAGATGCGCATGACGGGCGATGAGGTCGAATTCCTGTCGAACAACGCCGGCGGCGTGCTCGGCGGGATTTCGACCGGCCAGGACGTGGTGGTGCGCTTCGCGGTCAAGCCGACCAGCTCGATCCGGACCCCGCGCCGGACCGTCGACCGCCACGGCCGGGACACGGAAATCTCGACCAAGGGCCGCCACGACCCCTGCGTCGGCATCCGCGCGGTGCCCGTGGGCGAGGCCATGATGGCCCTGGTCCTGGCCGACCACCTGCTGCGCCAGCGCGCCCAGTGCGGCTAGGCGCCTAGCATTTTTCCCCGCGAAAACAACTGCTTGCTCGCATGCACTTGAATTCCGGACCGAACGGTCCTAAATCTATTGGACCGCCCCCGCATAGGAGAGCTTCGGGCATGGCCCGACCGCGCGAGTTCGACACCACCCAGGCCCTGGACCGGGCCATGCGGGTGTTCTGGGCCCAGGGCTTCGAGGCGACCTCGCTGTGCGACCTGCTGTGCGCCATGGGCCTGAGCAAATCCAGCCTCTACGAGACCTTCGGCTCCAAGCACGAGCTCTACCTGGCCACGCTCGATCACTACAACCGCACGGTCACCGCCAAGCACGTCGCCACCGCGATCGCCGCCCACGCGAGCCCCAAGGCCGGCATCGCGGCGGTGTTCGACGGCCTGATCGACTCCATGGTGACATCCCAGGGCGGCTGCTGCGGCTGCTTCCTCAACAATTCGGCGGTCGAGGTGGCGCCCCGCGACCCGGCCGCGGCGCGCCGGGTCTGCGACGGCCTGGACCAGGTGGAATCGGCGTTCTGCGAGGCCCTGGGCCGGGCCCGCGCCGCCGGCGAGATCCCGGACCACCGCGACACCCAGGCCCTCGCCCGCTACCTGAACTCCAGCCTCAACGGCCTGATGGTGATGGCCAAGGCGCGGCCCGAGCGCGGCGCGCTGGAAGACGTGGCGCGCATCGTGCTCCAGGCGCTCGATTAGAGGAGGACAAGACATGGACAGCCAGACAGCGACACCGATACCGGCGCCGGAGCCAGCAACCGCGGCGCCCCCGGATTGCCGCTCGGAGCGGCTGTGGACCGCGCTCCGCGCCCGGTGGCTCGGCCGCTGCCGCGAGCGCGACACGAGGGAGCGAGAAACCTCATGACCACGCTCGATACCGACATGATCCAGAGCTACCACGCCCACGTCTACTACGACGCGGAGACCAAGGAGACGGCGGCGCGGCTGCGCGCGGGCGTCGAGGCGCGCTTCGAGATCACCATGGGGCGCTGGCACGACCGGCCGATCGGCCCGCACCCGCGCGGGAGCTACCAGATCGCCTTCGGGACCGAGTTGTTCGGCGAGCTGGTGCCCTGGCTGGCGCTCAACCGCGACGGCCTGACGGTGCTGGTCCACCCCAACACCGGCCAGGACCTGCCCGACCACGCCGAGCGCGCGCTGTGGCTGGGCGAAATCCTCGAGCTCGACCTGAGCGTGCTGTGATCGGCGCGGGTCCTTGTTTTACCAATTCTGGATTTTACCAATTCTGGACCGAACGGTCCTAAACATCGCCAAGCGAGGAATAGACCGGTGTCCGATCTCCCCACCAAAACCGCGCCCGGAGCCAGCCCCGGCGACCGCCAACCCCGGCCCCCGGACCTGTTCACGCCCTTCCAGCTCGGCCCCTACAGCCTCGCCAACCGCATGGTGATGGCGCCCCTGACCCGCAACCGGGCGGGGCCGGGCGGCGTGCCCCAGGCGCTCAACGCCGCCTACTACGCCCAGCGCGCCTCGGCCGCCCTGATCGTCACCGAGGCGAGCCAGATCTCGCCCCAGGGCCTGGGCTATCCCAACACGCCGGGCATTCACGAGCCCGAGCAGGTCGCCGGCTGGCGCCGCGTGACCGAGGCGGTTCGGGCCCGCGACGGCCGGATATTCCTGCAGCTCTGGCATGTCGGGCGCATCTCGCACCCGACGTTGCAACCCGGCGGTGCCCTGCCGGTCGCGCCCTCGGCGATCCGCCCCGAGGGCCAGGCCGTGACCCCCGACGGCCCCCGGGACTTCGTGACCCCGCGCGCGCTGGCGCTCGCGGAAATCCCCGGCATCATCGAGCAGTACCGCGCGGCCGCGCGCAACGCGCTCTCGGCCGGTTTCGACGGCGTCGAGGTGCATGCCGCCAACGGCTACCTGCTCGACCAGTTCCTGCGCGACGGTTCCAACCGGCGCGACGACGCCTATGGCGGCCCGATCGCCAACCGCGCGCGCCTGCTGCTCGAGGTGACCGAGGCGGTGGCCAAGGTCTGGGGCGCGAACCGCGTCGGCGTCCGCGTCTCCCCGGTCAACAGCTTCAATTCCATGTCCGACGCCGACCCCGACGCGACCTTCGGCCACGTCGCGCGGGCGCTCAACCGCTTCGGCCTGGCCTACCTGCACGTGGTCGAGCGGGACTTCTCGGACCGCGTGCCGGAGCCGAGCTACGACCGGCGCCGGCTGCGCGCCGCCTTCGACGGCCCCTACATCGCCAGCGGCGGCTACGACCGCCTGCGTGGCGACTGGGCGCTGGCGTCCGGTGGCGCCGACCTGGTCGCCTTCGGCAAGCACTTCCTCGCCAATCCGGACCTGCCCGAACGCTTCCGCAAGCACGCGCCGCTCAATCCGCCCGACCCGGCCACCTTCTACGGCGGCGACGGGCGCGGCTACACCGACTACCCGGCGCTCGACGCCACCGCCGGCGCCGCGGCCTGAACAGGAGGTACACGAGATGCCAGCCAGAACACCCGAGGACGTCCATCGCCAGTTCGCCGAAGCGGTGAATGCCGGCGATCTGAAAGCGCTCGCCGAGCTCTACCCGGCGCAGGGGGGCGCGGCGCCGAGCCGCGACGGGCTGCGCGAGTTGCTCGCCCTCAAACCACAGATCACGGTGGAGACCCGGAGCGTCGTGCGGACCGGCAACGTGGCGCTGCTCGGTTCCCGCTGGCGCCTCGCCGGCACCACGCCCGAGGGCCGGGCGGTGACGCTCGCCGGCACCGGCACGGAGATGGTCCGGCGCCAGACCGACGGTAGCTGGCGCTACGTGGTCGAACCGAGAAGCACCAGCGGCTTGCTGCACTAGAGCATTTCCGGTTTATTCTGGTGTATATCCATGGGCAGTGAAGTAGTTTTGGCATTCTTGGCTACTGAACAAGGATAGGATTTGCCCGGTGTTTTGCCACAGCGTGTCCACGCTGCGTGGCGCCAGCCGTTTCAAGTGGGCCTTGAGTTTTGAGAAGGCGAGTTCGATTGGATTAAGGTCGGGCGAATAAGATGGCAGAAACAAAGGCCAGGCACCGCGATCTTGAATGGCCTTTTTGGCGGCGGCCATCTTGTGAGTTGGGAGGTTGTCCATCACGACAACGTCCCCTTTTTGAAGCGTGGGCGCGAGCTGTGTGGTGATGTAGGTGACGAAAGCCGGCCCATCCATGGGGCCATCGATTATCCATGGGGCGGTCATGGCGTCGTGGCGGAGGGCGGCAATGAAGGTCATTGTTTTCCAGTGTCCGTGCGGGATGCTGGCGACCAGCCGTTGGCCTTTCCTTGCCCGTCCACGCAGCCGGGCCATCTTTGTGTTCAGGCTGGTTTCATCGATGAAGACAAGCTTCCCCAGTTTCTCGGGGTGGGCTCTCAACCAGGCTTGACGCTTGAACCAGACAGCGCGAGCGGCCTGCACGTCACGGCGTCCCTGTTCCGTGGCGTGTGCGGTTTTTTTTATAGCTGATCTTGTTGGCGCGGAGCCAGTCATCGAGTGTCGAGAGCGGAACCCTCAGGGCATGCTCGGCGCCAAGGCGCTCGGACAGCTCCTGAAGCGTCAGATCAGGCTGCTCGGCGATCCAACTCATGATGGCTTCGCCAAAGGGATCGAGCCGGCTCCTGCGATGCTTGCGTTTCTTGACACCAACATGCCCCACCTCGGCATTCTGCTTGGCAAAACGAATAGCCGAACTGGCGCTGACCTGAAAACGTCGCGCAGCCTCGCGACGGGAAACCCCCGAACCAACCAAATCAACAATTCGACGACGCAAATCTAATGACAATGCCATGATCGTTCCTCCTGATACCTTGAATCAGGATGAAACTCTCTCGTAAAGCAAAATTCGACTCTCAACCAACCGGAAGTGCTCTAGCCGTCGTGGCCGTGGTCGCGACCGCGGCGGCCGCGCCGGCGGCGGCGCCGGTCTTCAGGAACGAACGGCGGTCCACGCTTCTGTCGTGATGGTCATGGCCGGCATCGTCATGGTCGTGATGGTCATGGTCGTGATGGTTGCACATGGGATATCTCCTCCGGTGGCGGAATCGGCCCAGAATCATATGGGTCATGCCGCAACCTAGGCCGGCGGGCGGTCTCATTTGGTCCGGAATCCGTGCCCCTGCGTCCAATCCCGGCCGCTTCACAATGCTGTGACCGGCAGCCCCGCGGAGGGCTGCTTTGGGGCAGGATGGCGGAAGCGGAAAATCGACTATCCGGGGAACTGCTCATGGCCGGCATCGAGCGGCTGCTTTCGGCCTTTAATGTTACGGTCGAGCCCTTCGCCATCTGCGAGGTGCGCGCCGGCTGGCGCATGGACCTGGACCAGCTCGGCTTCGTCACGGTGCACTACGTGCTCGCCGGCCGCGGCACCATCGAGATCGGCCGCGGCCAGCATTTCGCGTTCGCGCCGGACACCATCATCATCGTGCCGCGCGGCATGGCGCAGCGAATTTCGGCGCCGAACGCGCGCCGAGCCAGCCGGGGCGAGGAGGCCGAATGCCTGCCCCTGCCCGAGGGCCTGCGCTGGCTGACCGCGGGAAGCGGCGTGCCGGAGATCGTCGTGGCCTGCGGCCGCATCCGGGCGACCTACGGCGCCGAGACCGGGATCTTCGACTCGCTCGACCGGCCGATCGTCGAGGCCTTCGGTGCCGGGCACCCGATCCACCACAGCTTCCAGACGCTGCTGGCCGAGCTCTCCGCGCCGGCGCTCGGCACCAAGGCGCTGGCGGGAATGCTGATGAAGCAGTGCCTGATCTACGTGCTGCGCCGCCTGGCCGGGCGCCAGGACCGGCGCCTGCCGTGGCTGTGCGTGGCCGAGAACCCGAAGCTCGGGGCCGCGGTCGAGGCCATGCTGGGCCAGCCCGAGCGCGGCCACAGCGTCGAGGACCTGGCGGCGCTCGCCGGCATGAGCCGCTCGGCCTTCTCGGCCCATTTCACCCAGGCCTTCGGACAATCGCCCCACGGCTTCCTGACCGAGAGCCGGCTCCGCCATGCGGCCCATTTCCTGGCGACCACGGGGCTGCCGGTCAAGACCATCGCGGGCAAGATCGGCTACCGCAGCCGCAGCAACTTCTCGCGCGCCTTCAAGGCCAGATACGGCGTCGACCCGGCCGGCTACCGCCAGGGCGCGAGCCGCGGGACGGAACCGGAGCCCGCGGGCGAGGCCGCGGGCCAAGGGGCGGGCGAGGGGGCTTGAGCGCGCGCCGGGTTCGGCTCACTCGTCGGGCATCTTGAGGGCGGCCAAAAACGCGGACTGGGGGATCTCGACGTTGCCGAACTGGCGCATGCGCTTCTTGCCCTTCTTCTGCTTGTCCAGCAGCTTGCGTTTGCGCGTGACATCGCCGCCGTAGCACTTGGCGGTGACATCCTTGCGCAGCGCGCTCACGGTCTCGCGCGCGATCACCTTGCCGCCGATCGCCGCCTGGATCGCGATCTTGAACAGCTGGCGCGGGATCAGCTCCTTGAGCCGCTCGCACAGCGCCCGGCCGCGCGGGTCGGCCTGGGAGCGGTGCACGATCAGCGAGAGCGAATCCACCGGCTCGCCGTTGACCAGGATCGAGACCTTGACCAGGTCGCCCTGGTGGTAGCCCTCGAGCTGGTAGTCGAAGCTGGCGTAGCCGCGCGATACCGATTTGAGCCGGTCGTAGAAGTCGAACACCACCTCGTTCAGCGGCAGGCGGTAGACCACCATGGCGCGGCTCCCGGCATAGGTCAGCTCGATCTGCTCGCCGCGCCGGTCCTCGCAGAGCTTGAGCACCGCGCCGAGGAATTCGTCGGGCACCATGATGGTGGCCTTGATCCAGGGCTCGGCGATGGACGCGATGCGGACCGGATCGGGCATGTCGGTGGGATTGTGCAGCTCCCGGGTCTCGCCGTTGTTGAGCGTGACGCGGTAGACCACGCTGGGCGCGGTGGTGATGAGATCCAGGTCGAACTCGCGGGTCAGCCGCTCCTGCACGATCTCCAGGTGCAGCAGGCCTAAAAAGCCGCAGCGGAAGCCGAAGCCGAGCGCCGCCGAGGACTCGGCTTCAAAGAGGAAGCTGGAATCGTTGAGCGCCAGCTTGGCGAGGGAATCGCGCAGGTCCTCGTAGTCGTTGGCGTCGGTTGGGAACAGGCCGCAGAACACCACCGGCACCGAGGGCGCGAAGCCGGCCAGGGCCGTGGCCGTCGGGCGCCGCTCCTCGGTGAGGGTGTCGCCGACCTCGCAATCGGCGACCGACTTGATGCTGGCGGTCAGATAGCCGATCTCGCCGGGGCCGAGCGCGGCGACCTCGGTCATCTTGGGGGTGAACACGCCGACCCGGTCGATCAGGTGGCGGGCGCCGCTGCCCATCATGCGCACCTTCATGCCGGCCTTGAGCGTGCCGTCCATGACCCGGACCAGCACGATCACGCCCAGATAGGCGTCGTACCGGCTGTCGACCAGAAGCGCCGCGAGCGGCGCCGCCGCGTCGCCCGTGGGCGGCGGCGGCAGGCGGGCGACCAGGGCCTCCAACACCTCGGGCACGCCCTGGCCGGTCTTGGCCGAGATCTCGAGCGCGTCGGAGGCGTCGAGGCCGATCACCTCCTCGATCTGCGCCCGGATGCGCTCGGGCTCGGCGGAGGCCAGGTCGACCTTGTTGAGCACCGGCACGATCTCGTGGTCGGCGTCGAGCGCCAGGTAGACGTTGGCCAGCGTCTGGGCCTCGACCCCCTGGCTGGCGTCGACCAGCAGCAGCGAGCCCTCGCAGGCCGCCAGCGAGCGGCTGACCTCGTAGGAGAAGTCGACGTGCCCGGGAGTGTCGATCAGGTTGAGCACGTAAGTCTCGCCGTCCCGGGCCTTATAGTCGAGGCGCACGGTCTGGGCCTTGATGGTGATGCCGCGCTCGCGCTCGAGGTCCATGGAATCGAGCACCTGCTCCCGCATCTCGCGCTCGGGCAGCCCGCCGCAGAGCTGGATCAGCCGGTCGGCCAGGGTCGATTTCCCGTGGTCGATATGGGCGATGATCGCGAAGTTGCGGATGTGGCTGCGGTCGGTCATGGGCGAGGCTGGCTATAGCACCGGGAGGGAGGTGCGCCAAGGGATTGCACGGGGGGGGAGTTACAGCGCGTCGAACTCGTTGGGTGTTAGGCCGGCCTGCCGCAAGATGCTGCGCAGGGTCCCGATTGCGACTTCGCGATGGTCGGGCACGATGACGGTCCGCGTCCCCTCGGAAGCAGTCATTGCGAATTTTACATGACTGCCTCTTCGCGAGACTTCAGAGAAGCCCGCCGCCAGCAGTTTCCGTCTTACCTCGCGATAGGCAAGCGGCCTAAGTGGCACTGACCTCGACCTCGATGGGTCGAATTCTGGGAGTCTCCGTCGCCCGCGGCGCCTCGAAGTGCAGGGCGAGGGCCTCTTGGAGGTTGGCCAGGGCCTCTTCTTCGCTGCGGCCCTGGCTGGCCACGTCCACTTCGAGGCACTGGGCGATCACCCAGCCGTCCTCGTGCCAGAGGCTCGCCTTGAACTCCCGTTTCATGGCTCCAACTCGTGAAATTCGCGATCTCGAACCGGCGGCCAAGATATCCCATGGAGGGCGAAGGCGCAAAGCAGGTAAGCTACCGCCTCGTTCCGGACCCTCACGGCTGTTGTGGCGACTGTCATGACCCCCATGGCCCCCTTGACCGACGACCGGCTATCGAGCGAACGCGGCATCCTGGCGCTGGTGGCGGCGGACGCCTGGATGATGGCGGCGCTCACCGCCGTCGCCGGGCTCGGCCTGCCCGACGCCTGGATCGGCGCCGGGTTCCTGCGCGGGGCGGTCTGGGACCGGCTGCACGGCACCGCCGCGCGCACGCCGCTGGACGATATCGACGTGATTTATTTCGATCCCGAGACGCTCGACCCGGCCGCGGAGGCGGCCCTGGAGCGGCGCCTGGACGACCTCCTGCCCGGCCTGCCCTGGTCGGTCAAGAACCAGGCGCGCATGCACCTGAGGAACGGCGATGCGCCCTACGGCTCCAGCGCCGACGCCCTGGCCCATTGGCTCGAGACCCCGACCGCGGTCGCGCTGCGCCTGAACGACGGCGGCGGCCCGGAGCTGCTGGCGCCGCTCGGCACCGAGGATCTCCTCGGCCTCGTGGTCCGGCCGACCCCGCACGCGCGGACGCACAAGCATCGGCTGGCGGCCTACCGCGCGCGGCTGGAGTCAAAGGACTGGCCGGCCAAGTGGCCCAAGCTGAAGGTGGACTGGGGGTGATGCCGTCAGGCGTCTACCCGCGCTTAGACTGAAGGCGCAATTCCGGGCTCATGCTCTCGTGAAGAACGCGGACGATCGTCAACTCGGTTTTCGTTTCACTGTAGAAGATGACGTGCTTTCGGACCGGATGGGCGCGCAGCCCCTTGCGGATATCATCGCGTTGGACGCCGATACCGGGCACATCCCGAACCGCCTTGAAGCCGTCCTTGATTTGACCAAGGTATTTCCGTTTTTGCGCGGCCCCCCACTCAGCCCGCGTATATTCGCCTATCCCTTCGAGATCGCGCTTGGCGGGCTCGGAAATGCGGAGTTTCTTAGAGTTCGGCAAAGAATTCGTCCAACTCCCGGTCCGAATCCAGGTCGGTGAATTCTCCTATTGCGAGCGCCTCATCGCCTTGGCGGATGGCGGCGCGCAGGCGGTCCATTTTCAAGGCGCGCCGCTCTTCGGCACGCTTGAGCAACCGGATCGCGTCGCGCACCACCTCGCTGGCATTGTTGTAATCGCCGGAAGCGGCGCGGTCCCGCACGAACTGCTCCAGACTCGGCGTCAAACTGAAGTTCATCCCGAAATCCTCCTGGCCCGCCCATATTACGGGCGCGCTAGGTTATGTCAAATATTGATAGCAAAGTTTGACATAAATACAGGATTTCGTACCTTTTCGGGGCCGAGGCTGCGGATGGTTTGGGAGCAGTTACCCCCTGAGCACCCCGCCGGTCGCCTTGTTCACCTGGGCCACGATCTTCTTGGCCACGGCGTCGATTTCGGCGTCGGTCATGGTCTTTTTGGTGGGCTGCAGGGTGACCGCGATGGCGAGGGACTTCTTGCCGTCCGCGATGCCCTTGCCGGCGTAGACGTCGAACAGCTCGACCCCGGCAATCAGCGCCTTGTCGGCGCTTCTCGCGGCGCGCAGGACCTGCGCGGCGGTCACCTCCGCGTCGACCACGAAGGCGAAGTCGCGCAACACCGCGTGCAGCGGCGCGAGCTCGAGCGCCGGGCGCAGCTTGCCGCCCTCCTTCTTGGCCTTGGGCAGGGGGATGTTGTCGAGGAACACCTCGAAGCCGGCGGCCGGCCCACGCAGCTCGAAGCCGCGGAGCACCCGCGGGTGCAGCTCGCCGAAATGGGCCAGCACCTTGGGGCCCAGGCGGAAGGTACCCGAGCGCCCCGGGTGGTACCACGGGGGCGCGTCGGCGGTGACCTGGAGCTTGTCGACCGGCGCGTTGCAGGCCTTGAGCGCGGCCAGGGCGTCGCCCTTGGCGTCATAGGCGTCGGCGCCGCGCGCGGGCACCGCCCAGTGGCGCGGGCTGGCGTTGCCGGCGCGCAGGCCGGCCGCGACCCGGGCCTGGCCCTCGGGCGTCTCGTCGGCGTACTGCGGGCCGACCTCGAACAGGCCGAGATCGTCGAAGCCGCGGTCGGCGTTGCGCGCCGCCGCCGCCAGCAGCCCCGGCAGCACCGAGGGCCGCATCACGTCGAGGTCGCTGCTGATCGGGTTGACCAGGCGTAAATCCGCGCCGCCGCCGCCGAACAGCTCGGCCTGGCGGCCGGAGATGAAGGAGAAGGTCACCGCCTCCTCGAGGCCGCGCCGGGCGAGCGCCGTCCGCGCCAGGGAAACCCGCCGCTGCGCCGCGGTCAGCACCGCGTGGGGCAGGTGATGCTCGCGGTCGAGCATGACCGTGGGGATATGGTCGAAGCCGTGGATGCGCAGCACCTCCTCGACGATGCAGGCCTCGCCCTCGACGTCGTTGCGCCAGCCGGGCACGGTGACCCGCAGAATGTCACCGCTGCCGGCGACCTCGAAGCCGAGGGCGATCAGGATCCGGATCTGCTCTTCCGTCGCCACCTCGACGCCGCCCAAGCGGGCGACCCGGGCGGTGCGGTGCTCGATCACGCGCCGGGTGCTGGGCAGCTCGCCGGCGCTGACGACAAAGCTGGCCTCGCCGCCGCAGAACTCCCGCACCAGGCGCGCGGCCACCTCGACGCCCCAGACCGCGGACTGCGGGTCGAGGCCGCGCTCGAAGCGGTAGCGGGCGTCGGACAGGATGCCGAGCTTGCGCCCGGTGGCGGCGACCCGCACCGGCTCGAACAGGGCGACCTCGAGGAACACGTTGGTGGTGTCCGCGGTGCAGCCCGACCGCGCGCCGCCCATGACCCCGGCGATGCCCTCCGGGCCGCCCTGGTCGGCGATCACCACCATGTCGGGGTCGAGCTGGTAGCTCTCGCCGTCGAGCGCCAGGATCTCCTCGCCGGCGCGCGCCATGCGCATGGTCGGATCGCCGTTCACCTTGTCGGCGTCGAAGACGTGGAGCGGCCGGCCCAGGTCGTAAGTGACGTAGTTGGTGATGTCGACCAGCGCCGAAATCGGCCGTAGCCCGATGGCGCGCAGGCGCGCCTGCATCCAGGCCGGGCTGGGGCCGTTCTTGATGTTGCGGAAATAGCGCCCGGCGACAAAGGGGCAGGCGTCCTGGGCGTCTGCCGGCAGGTCGCGCTTCCAGGCGATCGGGCTGTCGAAGCTGCCGGGCACGGGCGCGGCGTCGAACGGCTTGAGCGTCCCCAGGCCGGCCGCGGCCAGGTCGCGGGCGATGCCGCGCACCCCCAGGCAGTCGCCGCGGTTGGGCGTGATCGCGATGTCGATCACCGGGTCGTCGAGCCCCAGCAGCTCGGCGAAAGGGGTGCCCACGACGGCGTCTTCCGGCAGCTCGATGATGCCCTCGTGCTCGTCGGAAATGCCCATCTCGCGCTCGGAGACCAGCATGCCGTTGGAGGCCTCGCCGCGAATCTCGCCGGGCTTGAGCACCATCTCGGTGCCCGGGAGGTAGGCGCCGGCGGGTGCGAACACGCCCTTCATGCCGGTCCGCGCGTTGGGCGCGCCGCAGACCACCTGGACCTCCTCCTCGCCGGTGTCGACGATGCAGACGCTGAGCCGGTCGGCGTTGGGGTGCGGGCGCGCCTCCTTGACGTAGGCGACCTTGAAGGCGGCGAGCTCGGCGGCCCGGTCCTCGACCGATTCCAGCTCCAGGCCGATCATGGTGAGGGTGTCGGTGATCTCCTGGACCGAAGCCTCGGTCTCCAGGTGCTCCTTGAGCCACTTGAGGGTGAACTTCATGGCACGGCCCCAATACCAAAGGTCCGGGATAATGACCCATAGAGATCGCGTGGGCGATCCGCCGGGCAGGAGGGGAGCCGCAGGCGATGCGGGGCATCGTCAAGGCTTCCCGACGCACTCCGGCGGTTCGCCCGCGCGACCGGAGGAGGCGGCTTCCCACGGCTTTCGGGCAGCGTCGCCCGCGGCTCGCGATGCCCCGCATCGCCACGCCACGCGCTCCTTGCCGAAAACCTTGGGAAGCCGTCTCTATGGGTCATTATCCCGGACCTTTGGTATTACAGTCCGCGCACCAGGCTGGGCAGCTCGAGCGGCGCAAAACCGTAGTGGCGCAGCCAGCGCAGGTCGGAATCGTAGAACGGCCTGAGGTCGGGCATGCCGTATTTCAGCATGGCGAGGCGTTCGATCCCCACGCCGAAGGCGAAACCCTGGTAGCGCGCCGGGTCGATGCCGCAGTTCTCCAGCACCTTGGGATGGACCATGCCGCAGCCCAGGATCTCGAGCCAGTCGCCGCCGTGGCCGATCTTGAGCTGGCCGCCGTCGCGGGTGCAGCCGATGTCGACCTCGGCGCTCGGTTCGGTGAACGGGAAGTAGCTGGGCCGGAACCGCACCGGCAGATCCTCGACCCCGAAGAAGGCGCGGCAGAACTCGATCAGCGTGCCCTTGAGGTGGCCCATGTGGGTCGTCTCGTCGACCACCAGGCCCTCGACCTGGTGGAACATGGGCGAGTGGGTGGCGTCCGAATCGGCGCGGAAGGTACGCCCGGGCACGATGATCCGGATCGGCGGCTCGGTCTCGAGCATGGTGCGGATCTGCACCGGCGAGGTGTGGGTGCGCAGCACCATGCGGCTGCCGCCGGCCAGCGCCGGCAGGTAGAAGGTGTCGTGCTCCTGGCGCGCCGGGTGCTCGGGCGGGATGTTGAGCGCCGTGAAGTTGTGGAAATCGTCCTCGATGTCCGGGCCCTCGGCGACGGTGAAGCCCATCTCGCCGAAGATGGCGATCAGCTCCTCCAGGGTCTGGCTGATCGGGTGGATGTGCCCGCTGGCGTCGGGCCGCGCCGGCAGGGTCACGTCGAGCCGCTCGCCGGCCAGCCGCGCCTCGAGCTCGGCATCGGCGAGCGCCGTCTTGCGCGCCTCGATCGCCTCGGCGACCGCGCCCTTGAGCTCGTTCAGCGCCTGGCCGGCGGCCTTGCGCGCGGCGGGTTCGAGGCCGCCGAGCGTCTTCATCCGCCCGGTGATGGTGCCCTTCTTGCCGAGCGCGGAGACCCGCAGGGCTTCCAGCGCCGCCATGTCGCCGGCCGCCGCCACGGCCGACATGGTGTCGTCTTTCAGCTTCTGAAGGTCATCGCTCATGGGCGGTTTCCGGCGCCGTGCCGGGCCGTGGGGGTCGCGGCGGGCTCAGCCGAGCGCCGCCTGCGCCTTCTCGGCGATGGTCTTGAAGGCGTCCGGTTCGCGCACGGCCAGGTCCGACAGCACCTTGCGGTCGATCTCGATGCCGGCCCGCTTGATCCCGTTCATGAACTGGGAATAGGTCAGACCGTGCTGGCGGGCGCCCGCGTTGATGCGCTGAATCCACAGCGCGCGGAAGGTGCGCTTGCGCACCCGGCGGTCGCGGTAGGCGTATTGCAGCCCTTTCTCGACCCTCTCGATCGCGGCGCGGAACACGTTCTTGTTGCGGCCGCGGTAGCCCTTGGCCTGCTTGAGGACTTTCTTGTGGCGGGCGTGCGTGGTGACGCCCCGCTTGACACGAGCCATGTCCGGGCCTCCTCAGGCGTTGGGCAGGAAGTTGCGCGTGACGATCTTGGCGTCGGACGCGGACATGATCCTGGAGCCGCGCGCCTTGCGCTTCATCTTCTGCGTGCGCTTGGAGAGGCCGTGCCGCTTCTTGGCGAAGTTCATCCGGACCTTGCCGGTGCCGGTCAGGCTGAACCGTTTCTTGGCGCCGCTCTTGGTCTTGAGCTTGGGCATTTCGCTGTCCTCACGGATGGTCGGGATGAAATAGCGTTCGGTCGAGCGGCTGGGCATGCCCTTTGGGCCGGACCGCTCGGGTCGGGAGGCGCCGTTTATAGCGGCGGTCCGGGGCAAATGCAAGGCATCCGCAGGCCCCGGGCCGCGATCCGAGGCGGTCCGGGGAGGGGGACTCCAAGGCTCTGCCCGGAATAAGAAAATCCGCCGGCGGCGGCTCCGATCGACCCCGATCCGGTCTAGCGAGGCGCCACGATCATGATCATCTGGCGGCCTTCCATCCTGGGGAACTGCTCGACCTTGGCGATCTCGTCGATCTGCTCGCGGACCCGGTTGAGAACCTTCAGGCCGAGTTCCTGATGGACCATCTCGCGACCGCGGAAACGCAGGGTCACCTTGACCTTGTCGCCGTCTCCGATGAACCGGTTGATCGACCGAATTTTGACGTCGTAGTCGTGCTGGTCGATGTTGGGGCGCATCTTGATCTCCTTGACCTCGATGGTCTTCTGCTTCTTGCGCGCCTCGTTTTTCTTCTTCTGGTCCTCGTACTTGAACCGGCCGTAATCGAGAATCTTGGCCACCGGCGGGTCCGCGCCCGGCGAAATCTCGACCAAATCCAAACCGGCCTCTACGGCCCGTTCCAACGCCGCGGCCGTGGCGACGATCCCGACGTTCTCGCCCTCTTGGTCGATCAGGCGAACCTGGATGCTTGCGATCTCCTTGTTGACACGCGGTCCGTCCCGGGACGGCGTGAGGTTCATTGGCGGTCTCGCTATGGGTTGATCTCCTCCTCTTCCCTTGTTTGTCGACCCCGACCCGGCCCTGGTCCTAGGACCCGGCCGGCGGCGCCGCCTCGGCGCTGACTTTAGCCACTGCTTCGTCGAGCGCAAGTATCTCTTGCTCCTTGCCGCCCAGGCGGCGCAGGGCGACGGTGCGCCGCTCGGCCTCGCGGCGGCCCACCACCGCGATCAGCGGGACCTTGGCCAGGCTGAGCTCGCGCACTTTATAGTTGATTTTCTCATTACGTAAATCGATTTCCACGCGCAAAGCGGCGGCGGCGAAAGCGGCGCGGACCTCCTCGGCGTAGGCGTCCGCGTCCGAGGTGATGGTCGCCACCGTCACCTGCACCGGCGCCAACCACAGCGGGAACCTGCCGGCGTACTGCTCGATCAGGATCGCCAGGAAGCGCTCGAAAGAGCCCAGGATCGCCCGGTGCAGCATGACCGGCCGGTGCTTGGCCCCGTCCTCGCCGATGTAGCTGGCGTCGAGCCGCTCGGGCAGCACGAAATCGACCTGCAGGGTGCCGCACTGCCAGTCCCGGCCGATGGCGTCGCGCAGCACGAAATCCAGCTTGGGCCCGTAGAAGGCGCCCTCGCCGGGGTCGAGGCTGTACTCCAGCCCGGTCTCCTCCACCGCCTCGATCAGCGCGGCTTCGGCCTTGTCCCAGGTTTCGTCCGCGCCGGCGCGGGTCTCGGGCCGGTCGGAGAACTTCACCGCCACCTCCTCGAAGCCCAGGTCGCGGTAGACGCTCCGCAGCAGCTCGCAGAAGGCGACGGTCTCGCTGTTGATCTGCGCCTCGGTGCAGAAGATGTGGGCGTCGTCCTGGACGAAGGCGCGCACCCGCATCAGGCCGTGCAGCGCGCCCGAGGGCTCGTTGCGGTGGCAGGAGCCGAACTCGGCCATGCGCAGCGGCAGGTCGCGGTAGCTGGTGATGCCCTGCTTGAAGATCTGCACGTGGCCGGGACAATTCATCGGCTTGATCGCGAGCACGCGGCCATGGTCCGCCTCGACCGTGAACATGTGCTCGCGGAACTTCTCCCAGTGCCCCGAGGCCTCCCACAGCGAGCGGTCGACCAGCTGCGGCGTGTTGACCTCGACGTAGCCGGCCGCCTCCAGGCGCGCGCGCATGTAGTTCTGGACCGTGCGGTACAGCGTCCAGCCCTTGGGGTGCCAGAACACCGAGCCGGCCGCTTCTTCCTGCTGGTGGAACAGGTCCATCTCGCGGCCGAGCCGCCGGTGGTCGCGCTTCTCGGCCTCCTCCAGCATGCGCAGGTAGGCCTTGAGCTGCTTTTCGGTCTCCCAGCAGGTGCCGGTGATGCGCTGGAGCTGCTCGTTCTTGGCGTCGCCGCGCCAGTAGGCGCCCGAAACCTTGAGCAGCTTGAAGGCGTGGCCGAGCTTGCCGGTGCCGGGCAGGTGCGGCCCGGTGCAGAGGTCGAGCCACGCGCCCTGGCGGTAGATGCTGATCTCCGCGTCGTGGGGCAGGGTCTCGACGTGCTCGGCCTTGTACTTCTCGCCGTGATCCTCGAAGAAGCGGATCGCCGCGTCGCGCTCCCAGACCTCGCGCGCGATCGCCTCGTCGCGGTCGACGATCTCGTGCATGCGGCGCTCGATCTTTTCCAGGTCGTCCGGGGTGAACGGCTCGGCGCGGGCGAAGTCGTAGAAGAAGCCGGACTCGGTCGCCGGGCCGAAGGTGACCTGGGTGTCCGGATAGAGCTCCTGGACCGCTTCGGCCATGACGTGGGCGCAGTCGTGGCGGAGCAGGGCCATGGCGTCGTCATGGCCGCGGGTGACGATCTCGACGCTCGCGTCGCGATCGATCTCCGTGGACAGGTCCTTGAGGTCCGGGCCGACCTTGACCGCCAGGGCGTCCTTGGCCAGTCCGGGGCCGATCGCGGCGGCGACCTCGAGGCCGGTTACCGGCCCGTCGAACGCGCGCACGCTTCCGTCGGGCAGCGTGATGGCGACCATGTGATAGTGCTTTCGAGCCTTTCTCGGGTGGGGCTAAGCGGCAGCAATTTAAAAGGATTCCGAATCCTGTCAAGGACCGGCGGCGGTCTGGCCCCGGGGTTGCGGGCGCCGTTCCGCACCCGGACCGGCCACCGCCTCGGTGCGCAGAATCTCGCGGTAGAGCGCCAGCGTCGCCGCGCACATGTGGCGCTTGTCGAAGTTGGCCTTGACGTGGGCGCGGGCCTCCTCGGCCAGGCGCTCGCGTTCGTCGGCGCCGAGCGCCAGCGCGTTGCGGATCATCTCCGCCAGCTGGGCGGCGTCGCCCGGTGGACACAGGAACGCGGTGCGGTTGCCCAGCACCTGTTCGCGCGCCCCGCCGTGATCGCTGGCGACGACCGGGCAGCCCATGGCCTGCGCCTCGCTGACCACCCGGCCGAAGGCCTCGGGCTGGGTCGAGGCGGAGACCACGACGTCGGCCAGCATATAGGCCGCGGGCATGTCGTCGCAGTGGCCGGTCAGGAACACCCGGCCGTCCAGGCCGTTGCGCGCGATCAGCCTCTCGAGCTCGCTGCGGTAGGCGGCGCGGCCCTGGTCCGAACCGACGATCACGCAGAGCAACTCGATATCGCCCAGGCCCGTCAACGCCTCGATCAGCACGCTGTGACCCTTCCAGCGGGCCAGCCGCCCGGGCAGCATGATCACCGGCACGCCGTCGGGCAGGCGCCAGCGGTTGGCGAGCTGGATCACCCGCTCGGCGCTGACCCGCTCCGGGTCGAAGCGTTCGAGATCGACGCCCCGGCGGATCACGCGGATATGCCCCGGGTCGATCTTGTAGATCTCGCGAATGTGGCGCGCGATGAACTCCGAATTCGCGATCACGCGTTCGCCCTTGACCATGATCGCGTTGTAATAACGCTTGATCGCGCTGCTGGCTTGGTAGGCGCCGTGAAAGGTGGTGACGAAATGGCGCCCGGTCTGCTTGGCCGCCGAAAGCGCGCTCCAGGCCGGCGCGCGCGAGCGGGCGTGGACGATGTCGACGTCGTGCTCCTCGATGATCGACATCAGGCGGCCGACGTTGCGGCGCATGACCAGCGGGTTCTTGCTGGCCAGCGGCAGCTTGATGTGGGGCACGCCGCCGCGCTTGAGCTCGTACTCCATCGGGCCGCCCTCGGAAGTGACCAGGGAGGTGCCGCCCGCCTCGGCAAGGGTCACGGCGATGTCCACGGCGCCGCGCTCGGCCCCGCCGGTAACCAGCCGCGGCAATACCTGCAGGACCACCGGCCGGCCGGCTTCCGCCGCGGAAACCGCGGTGCTAGGCTGGGCGCGGTCGGTCATCGACCACTCAACATCGAGTTCGGCAATATCGAGTTCGGCAACATCGAGTTCGGCAACATCATGTCCAGTGCGGAACCGTTTCACCCCACGGTGCCCGAGATTCTATCACGGCCCGACGGCACCACCATCGCCTACCACAAGACCGCGGGCGACAAAACGGGAAAGCGCGCGCCCGGGCTGATCTTCCTGGGCGGGTTCACGTCGGACATGACCGGCACCAAGGCGCTGGCGCTGGAAACCCACGCGCAGGCCGTTGGCCAGGATTTCCTGCGTTTCGACTATCTGGGACACGGCGCCTCCTCGGGCCGTTTCGAGGATGGCACCATCGGGCGCTGGGCCGAGGACGCGGTCGCGGTGCTCGACGCGCTGACCGAGGGGCCGCAGATCCTGATCGGCTCGTCGATGGGCGGTTGGATCATGTTGCTGGCCGCCTTGGCGCGGCCGGAACGGGTTGCCGGGCTGGTCGGCGTGGCGGCCGCGCCCGATTTCACCGAAACCCTCATGTGGCAAGGGTTCTCGCCCGAAATCCGGGCCACCATGGCGCGCGACGGCGTCACCTACCAGCCCTCCGAGTACGGCACCGAGCCCTACGCCATCACCATGGAGCTGATCGTGGAGGGCCGGAACCACCTCGTGATGGACGCGCCGATCCCGATCTCCTGTCCGGTGCGGCTGATTCACGGCACCGCCGATCCGGACGTGCCCTGGCGGCTGTCGCTCGACCTGATGGACCGGCTCGCTTCGAACGGCGTCGAGGTCACCCTGGTCAAGGGCGCCGGCCACCGCCTGTCCGAGCCCGAGGACCTGACCCGCCTGACCGCCACGGTGGCCGCGCTGAGCGCGCAACTTTCGGCCTGAATTTCAGTCTTTGTCCCCGGGCTCGGTCCAGGGCACGCCCTGGTGGCCGCCGCCGCTTCCGCCCCTGCCCCTGCCCCTGCCCCCGCCCCCGCCTCAGCGGATGTAGCCCAGGCTCTCCAGCTTGACCAGGATGCGGTGCGCCGCCAGCTCGGGCGCGAGGTCCCGGGTGTCGATCACGACCTCGGCCCGCTCCGGCACCTCGTAGGGATCGTCGACGCCGGTAAAGCCCTTGATCAGCCCGGCGCGCGCCTTGGCGTAGTTGCCCTTGCGGTCGCGCGCCTCGCAGACCTCGATCGGCGTCGAAACGTAGACCTCGACGAAGCCGCCCGCGGCCTCGACCGCCTCGCGGACCTGGCGCCGGGTCGCGCGATAGGGCGCGATCGGGGCGCAGATGGCGATCCCGCCGTTCTTGGCGATCTCGGCGGCGACGAAGCCGATGCGCAGGATATTGATATTGCGATGTTCCTTGGAGAAGCCGAGCTCGCTGGACAGGTTCTTGCGCACGATGTCGCCGTCCAGCAGCGTGACCTTGCGCGCGCCGCTTTCGAGCAGCTTGACCATCAGCGCATTCGCGACGGTGGATTTTCCGGCCCCCGACAGGCCGGTGAAAAAAACCGCGAAACCTTGCCGGTGCCGCGGCGGGTGGGCTTTCTCGAGTTCCGCGATCACTTCCGGGAAGGAGTACCACTCGGGGATCTCCAGGCCCGCGTCCAGCCGGCGCCTGATTTCCGCGTCGGACAGTTGCCGGGCCGTCATGCCGGACGGGATCTCGTCCCGCGGCAGATACTGGGCCCGGTCCTCGACATAGGCCATGTCCCGGGCCGGCGCCATGGTGATGTCGAGCTCCTCCTGGTGCCGCGCGAACAGCTCCTGTGCGGCCTCCGGCGCATAGCAGGACGCGGTCCCCGATGCCGGCTCCGGCCCAGCGTGGTCGCGCCCGACGATCGAATGGGTGCAGCCGTAGTTCTTGCCGATGATGCCGTGCCACAGCGCCTCGCGGGGCCCGGCCAGGCGCGGGGCCAGGTTGAGCGCGCTGAGGGCCGTGGTCTGTTCCGGGTATCTGGCGAGCAGGTGCTCGTAACAGCGCATGCGGGTGAAGCGGTCGGGATCGCCCGGCCCGTTCGCCCCCAGGACCGCGTGGATCAGCAGGTTGGCCTCGCAGTCCCGCGCCGCGCGGCGGGTCAGTTCCTGTTCGGCGCGATGCATCGGCTTGTGGGCGTGAAACGCGACGACCTTGCGCCAGCCCAGCTTCCGGAAGCGCGCGCGCAGCTCCGCGGGCGACTCGCGAAACAGCTTGAAGTCGTAATGGCGCTGGGGTTCCACGCCCCGCAGCCGGCCGCCGAGATAGACCGCGCCGCTCCGGTTCAGCAGGGCGTCGACGCCGGGATGGGCCCCTGGATCGGCCGTGGCCTCGGCGCCGAACACGGCGGCCGCCTCCCGGGCCTTGTCCGGGGTCCAGATGTCCCGGACCTCGAGCGTCGCGAGCAGAACCCCTTCCGGATCGCGGAGCGCGATGGTCTCGTCCGCGCCGATCTTCTCGGCGAAGCCGGGATCGACGTCGAGGGTCACCGGAATCGGCCACAGCAGGCCCGACGGCAGACGCATCTCGTCGAGGATGCGCGCGTATTCGTCCTGGGTGTTGAAGCCCTCGAGCGGCGAGAACGCGCCGTTCAGGATCAGCTCGAGATCGCAGAGCTGGCGCCCGGTCAGGTCCCAAGACTTGAAATCCAGCGCCGCGCGCTTGGCCTGCTCGACGGCCGCTTGGTCGAGGTAGAGGTCTTTGAGAACGCCGCCGTGCGGCTCCTTGAAGGCACCCATCGTCTTGACCGGACTCTCCTGCTCGGCCGGCGAGGGCATCGCCGGGCCGTCTTCGATGCAAGAGTTAGCCTCTTGCGGGGCCGGATTCAACGCCCCGTATCGCGGACCCAATGTCGAGGTACTGTGATTGTTGCCGGTATCGGCCGAGAGCGTCGAGAGTCCCGGCATGCCAGAACCAACCGAGACGCGAAAACTTGTCCCGATATCAATTAAGGGATTTGACATATATCGGAAATGAGATACGTTGAAGGTTTACAAGGGAGCGCCCCTCCGGGTTGCGGGTCGATCGAGGCGGTATCGCGCCGTGGCGCAGCCACCTCTAGCCTGAACCGGGGGTCGTAAGAAGCCCTGGACAAGAATACTACGAGGGAGGGAACGTTGCGCCATTTACGCCCGTTATCCGTGACCCTGACGGCCCTGGCAATGAGCCTCGGCCTCCTGCTCGGGGCCGGCGCCCAGGCCGAAGAACTCGTCAAGTACCAGATCGTCGGCGGCGAGAGTATCGACAAGTCCCTGACCGGCCAGCCGGGCGATCCGGTGAACGGCCGCAAGCTCGCGATCAACCGCAAGCTAGGCAATTGCCTGGCTTGCCACGTCCTGCCGATCCCCGAGCAGGCGTTCCACGGTAACGTCGGGCCCGACCTTTCCGAAGCCGGCGGCAACTTGAGCGAAGGCGAGATAAGGCTCCGGGTCGTCGACTCCAAGGTGCTCAACCCGGACACCATCATGCCGGCGTTCTACCGCAACGACGGCTTCGAACGGGTGATGAAGAAATTCCAGGGCAAGACGATGCTCAGCGCCCAGCAGGTCGAGGACGTGGTAGCCTATATCATGACCCTGAAGGGCAACTGACGGCGACGACGGGCCGGATCGCGGCGTCTTCAAGCGGCGCAGGGTTCGCTCGGGAAGCCAAAATCGCGAAACCAAGAGAAACAGCATGACCCAGATCAACACCCCCCAAGACCCGCAACGGCGCAGTCTTCTGATCGGCCTCGGCGCCGGCGGATTGGCCGTCGTCGGGATGACGCTGGTGCCGCGCGCGGTGCTGGCGAACCCCGAAGACGTAAAGATGGCGATCGAGGAGCGCATTGGCGATGCGGCCACGATGGACGGGCGCATCAGCCTGGAGCTGCCGCAGATCGCGGAGAACGGCAACACCGTGCCGATCGCCTTCGAGGTCGACAGCCCGATGACGGAAAGCGACTACGTCAAGGTGGTGCATATCTTCGCGGAACAGAACCCGCTGCCGGACGTGGCGAGCTTTTACTTCACGCCGCGCAGCGGCAAGGCGCGGGCCTCGACCCGCATGCGCATGTTGAAGACCCAGAACATCGTGGCCGTGGCGGAGATGAGCGACGGCAGCGTGTATATGGCCAAGACCGAGGTCAAGGTCACCATCGGCGGCTGCGGCGGCTGAGCGCGGGCAAGGGAGAAGACGAATGGCAAAGAATGTCAAGCCGCGGGTGAAGGTGCCCAAGACGGCGGCCAAGGGCGAAATCATCGAGATCAAGACCCTGATCTCGCACAAGATGGAAAGCGGTCAGCGCAAGGACAATAAAACCGGCGAGAAGATCCCGCGCATGATCATCAACAAGTTCACCTGCACCTATAACGGTGTCGAGGTGTTCAGCGCCGATTGGCACCCGGCGATCTCGACCAACCCCTATATGGCGTTCAACACGGTGGCCACGGAAAGCGGCACCTTGGAGTTCACCTGGGTGGACGACGAGGGCTCGACATATACCAAGTCGGCGAAAATCACGGTGCAGTGAAGTCAAGAATAACAACAAAACGAAAAACCGAGGGAAGGGAGAGACCATCATGCGGTGGCGTCCGATAGCGGTGGTACTGGGATTCGGCCTGTTCATCGGCGCGTACGGCGCGGTGCTTGCCCAGGGCGACGGCAAGATGGCCAAGTATTTCGTCGGGGATCTGCGGACCGGCTACACCTTTGCCACGCCCGAGACCCAGGCGATCCAGGACGACGATTTCGCGAACCCGGCGTTCCTCTGGGTCGATTACGCGGTCGAGTTGTGGGAGGACCCGAGCGGCGACGCCGGCAAGGCCTGTTCGGACTGCCACGGCGCCGCCGAGGACACCATGAAGGGCGTCGGCGCCCGCTACCCCGTCTATAACGCGGAGCTGGGCAAGCCGATCAATCTGGAGCAGCGCATCAACAAGTGCCGCGTGGACAACATGCAAGCCAAGGCATGGAAGTACGAATCGCGCGAGCTCCTGGGCATGACGGCCTACGTCAAGAGCCAGTCGCGCGGCATGCCGGTTCAGGTCCAGATCGACGGGCCCATGGCGCCGTTCTACGAGAAGGGCAAGGCGTTCTACTTCCAGCGCCGCGGCCAGCTCGACATGGCCTGCGCCAACTGTCACGAAGGCAACGCGGGCAACATGATCCGCGCCAATCTGCTCTCCCAGGGGCAGAGCAACGGCTTCCCGCTCTATCGCCTGAAGTGGCAGAAGCTGGGCTCCCTGCACCGCAGGTTCCGCGGCTGTAACAAGCAGGTCCGGGCCGCGCCCTATGGCTACGGTTCCGACGAATACGTCAACCTGGAGCTGTTCGTGGCCAACCGCGGCATGGGCCTGCCGGTGGAAACGCCGGGGGTTCGAATGTAAACTAAGTCTTTCCTCGGAATGGCGACGACCAATCCGGAAAGGGGATGCGGAAGCCGCGCATCCCCTTTCTTTTATCCGGCACGATGGAGTTTTTACCAAGATGCTGAACCGCCGCGATCTCCTCCAACTGGCTGCCGCGACCGTCGCGCTCCCCGGCGTGCTCACCGGCGCAGGGTCCGGGCTGAACCGGGCGCTGGCTCAGCAAAAGGTCACCCAGGACGATCTGCTGCGCTTCGAGCCGCTGGGCCAGGTCACCCTGCTGCACTTTGCCGACATCCACGCCCAGCTCGTGCCGCTCTACTTCCGCGAGCCCTCGGTCAACATCGGGGTCGGCGCCGCGCGCGGTAAGTTGCCCCACCTCACCGGCGGCGATTTCCTGCGCGAGTTCGGGATGGCGGCGGGCACCGCCGAGGCCCACGCCCTGACATCGGAGAACTACGCGGCCCTGGCCAGTGCCTACGGCAAGGTCGGCGGCGTCGACCGCTTGGCGACCCTGATCGGAGCGGTCCGCGCCGAGCGGCCGGGCAAGACCCTGCTGCTCGACGGCGGCGATACCTGGCAGGGCTCCTACACCTCGCTCGCGACCCGGGGCGCGGACATGGTCGAGGTCATGAACGCGCTCGGCGTCGAGGTCATGACCGCCCATTGGGAATTCACCTACGGCACCGAGCGGGTCGAGGAGCTGATCGGCGAACTCGGGTTCCCGTTCCTGGCCGGCAACGTGCGCGACACCGAGTGGGACGAGGAGGTCTTCGACGCGACCGCCACCTTCGTGCGCGGCGGCGTCAAGATCGTGGTGATCGGCCAGGCCTTCCCCTACACGCCGGTGGCCCATCCGCGCTACAAGATACCGAACTGGTCGTTCGGCATCCGGGAGAATCTGGTCCGCAAGCGGGTCGAGCGGGCCCGCGCCGAGGGTGCCGGGCTGGTGGTGCTGCTCAGCCACAACGGCTTCGACACCGACCGCAAGCTGGCCGGGCGGATCGAGGGCCTCGACGTGCTGCTCAGCGCCCATACCCACGACGCGGTGCCGGTCGCGCTCGAGATCGACGGCACCCTGATGATTTCCTCGGGCTCGCACGGCAAGTTCCTGTCGCGGCTGGATCTCGAGGTCGGGAACGGCCGCGTCACCGGCTACCGCTTCCGGCTGATCCCGGTGTTGTCCGACGCCATCGCGCCGGACCCGGAGATGGCGGCGCTGGTCGGCAAGATCCGCGCCCCCTTTGACACCGAACTCAGCCGGGTGCTCGGGCGCACCGAGGGCCTGTTGTATCGGCGCGGCAACTTCAACGGCACCTTCGACGACCTGATCTGCCGCGCGCTGATCGAGGAACGCGACGCCGAGATCGCGCTCTCGCCGGGCTTCCGCTGGGGCGCCACCCTGCTGCCGGGGCAGGACATCACGGTCGAGGACATCTACAGCCAGACCGCCATCACCTATCCCAACGCCTACCGGACCGAGTTCACCGGCGCCTTCCTGAAGGAAATCCTCGAGGACGTGGCCGACAACCTGTTCAATCCCGATCCCTACTATCAGCAGGGCGGGGACATGGTGCGGGTCGGCGGCATGGCCTACGCCATCGATATCGCCAAGCCGATCGGCCAGCGCATCTCCGAGATGACCCTGATCCGCACCGGCCAGCCGATCGAGGCGGACAAGAGCTACATGGTTTCCGGCTGGGCCTCGGTCAACGAGGGGACCGAGGGGCCGCCGGTCTACGACGTCCTGGCGCGCCATATCGAGCGCCATCGGGTGGTCGATATTCCCGAGAACCAGACGGTCAGGATCGTGAATTCCTGAGGGGGCATGAGGCCGGATGGGCGAGTTCGATATCACCTACGGCGGCGCCTTCATCGCCGGCCTGCTCAGCTTCCTCTCACCCTGCGTTCTGCCGCTGGTGCCGCCCTACCTGTGCTATCTGGGCGGCATGACCGTCGAGCAGCTGGCCGAGGAGCAGTCCGCCCGGACCGCGTCCTCGCGGCGCGTGTTCTGGGCCGCGCTCGCCTTCGTGCTGGGCTTCTCCACGGTGTTCATCGCGCTCGGCGCCACCGCGACCTTCGTCGGCCAGTTCGTCGCCCAGTATCTCGACGTGCTGGCCAAGATCGCCGGCGTGGTGATTATCGTGCTCGGGCTGCATTTCCTGGGCGTGTTCCGCATCGCGCTGTTGTTCCGCGAGGTGCGCTTTCACATCGACAGCAAGCCGGCCGGGATCGCCGGCGCCTATGTGGTCGGGCTCGCCTTCGCCTTCGGCTGGACCCCCTGCGTCGGGCCGGTGCTGGCCGCCGTGCTGTTCGTCGCCGGCACCGAGGAATCGATCTGGCAGGGCACTTCCCTGCTCGCCACCTACTCGGCCGGCCTCGGCGTGCCGTTCCTGGCCGCCGCCTTCGCCGCCGGGCCGTTCCTCAAGTTCATGCGCCGCTTCCGCGGCGGCGTGCGGACCGTCGAGCGGGTGCTCGGCGTCGCCCTGGTGATCACCGGCATCCTGTTCATCACCGGATCCATGAGCGAGATCGCATTCTGGATCTTGGACACCTTCCCCAGCCTCGGCAGGATCGGTTAGCCATCGCCCCGTCTTGATTTTCCCCCAACGGCCCAAACATGTGAGATGGCGTCGGCGCGAGACCTGAGAGCGAGGAGAGCCGCACCCGATGGAAGACCTGCCCATCACCACCGTCGTCGCCAGCCTGGGCTTCGGCCTCGGCCTGGTTTTTGGGATTACCGTCCAGCGCAGCAACTTCTGCACCATGGGCTCGATCTCGGACATCGTGTTGATGGGCGACTGGAACCGCTTCCGCGCCTGGATGCTGGCCATCGCGGTGGCGGTCCTGGGCAGCCAGGCCCTGCAGGTGAGCGAGACCGTCGAGCTCGGCGAAACCATCTACCTGACCACCAACCTGGGCTGGTTGGGGGCGATCCTGGGCGGGCTGGTGTTCGGCTTCGGCATGACCATGACCGGCGGCTGCGCCAACAAGGCCCTGGTCCGGATCGGCGGCGGCAACCTGAAATCGGTGATCGCGATTCTGTTTATGGGCATCTTCGCCTACATGACCCTGCGCGGCCTCACCGGCATGGCGCGGGTCCAGATCGAGGGTTTCAGCAACCTCGATCTGGAGGCCCTGGGCCTGGAGAGCCAGGGGATTCCGGACATCCTGAGCGCGCTCCTCGGCCTGCCCGAGGCGGCGGCCCGCGGCGCGACCGTCGTGGTGTTGGCCGGCGGGCTGCTGTGGTTCTGCTTCAGCAGCGCCGCGTTCCGCGGATCAAAGCGCGACATCGCCACCGGTCTCATCCTCGGCGCCCTGGTGCCGGCCGGCTGGTACGCCACCGGCGTCATCGGGTACGACGAGTTCGAGCCCTTGCCGCTCACCTCCTACACCTTCGTCGCGCCGGCGGGCAACGCGATCCAGTACCTCATGACCTTCACCGGTTCGACCATCGACTTCGGGATCGCGGTGGTCGGCGGCGTCATCGCCGGCGGCTTCCTGGCGGCCAAGGCGAGCGGTCAGTTCCGGATCGAAGCCTTCCTGGACGCGGGCGACATGCAGCGCCACATGATCGGCGGCGCCTTGATGGGCATGGGCGGGATCATGGCGCTCGGCTGCACCATCGGGCAGGGCGTCACCGGGCTGTCGACGCTGGCGATCGGCTCGGTGATCGCGCTGGTGTCGATCGTCGCCGGCGGCGCCTTCGGCATGAAGTATCTGGAGGAGGGCAGCTTCGGCGGCGCCTTCAAGGCGATCCTGGCGCGCGGCTAAACCCGGCGCCGCAAGCCGGGGGCGGGCCGGGGGCGGGCCGGTCGACGATCCGGTGGATCAGCTTACCAGAGATTGACCTCGACGCCCTGGGCGCGCATGCGGTCGCCCTTGGCCTGGAGAAACTTCTGGAAGTGCTGGCGCTCGTAGGCGCTCTCCTTGACGTATTCGAACATGGAGATGAAGTGGAACGGCCTGAAATAGCCGGGCATGCGGACGATTTCGGCCTCGGCGCCGGTCTTGCCCTCGACCTTGGCCACGCCATCGGCGAAGAACATGATGGTCGGGGTGAACACGATGCGCCACTTGCGCGCCAGCGCCCGCTCCTCCAGGGTCTCGCCGTCGAAGTCGGTGACCTCGCGCGAGCCCCAGAGATCGAGCTGCAGGACCGCGAAGTTCTCCCGGATGTACCGGTTGATCTCGGGCCGGGCGAAGTTGACCATGTGGGTCTCCCGGCAGTAGGGGCAGCCGCGCTGCTCCCATATCACCACGAAGCGCTTGCCTTCCTCGGCCCCCTCGGCCAAGTCCTCCTTGAGGTCCAGGAAGGAGTTCACGAACCAGGATTGACGGTATATGCCGTCCTCGCCCAGGATGGGCTCGATGCGGTCGGTGGCCGCATCCGCACGGCCGGCCGCGCCCGTGAGCCCGCCCGCGATCCCGGCGCCGAGCCCGGCCGCCAGGGCCGTTATTCCGAACTGCCGCCTATCCATCATGGGTCGCTCCTCCTCCGGCTGTAAGCCTTTCAATCCTCACCCTCCGGCCCCGGGGAGTCAGTCGTCGGGGTGGCCGGCGCGGTCACATTCGGTCGATGGCGTCCTTGTATTCGAGGGCCGCCTCGGGCACCATCCGGGCCATATATTCCGCGACGCGCAAGTGTTGGAAAATACTACCCTTGGGGAGCGCAGTTGTCCATGCCGGACCGGCGAAAATCCTTCGCTAGATTGGCGGTGTCCGGGGCGTTGGCCCTGGCTTTTCTGTTTGCGGCGCCCTGGAGCGCCCCGGGGAGCGCCCCGGGGAGCGCCCAGGCGGCCGAGCTGGTCATGTTCGAGGCCCTGGGCTGCCCGTGGTGCATGGCCTGGGACGTTGAGGTCGGGATCATCTACCACAAGACCGCGGAGGGGCGGACCGCGCCGCTGCGGCGGCTCGACATCGGCGATCCGCGTCCGCCCGAGCTGGCCGCGCTGCCCGACATCATCTACACGCCGACCTTCGTTCTGATGGATGGCGGCCGTGAAATCGGACGCATCGTCGGCTATTCCGGCGAGGATCACTTCTGGGGCCTGTTCGGCGTGATGCTCGCGCGGCTTCCGGCGGAGTCTGGATCGTAACGGCGGCCGGCCGGCGAAACCTTGCACGCCACGGTCTTGTTTGGGGAGGAACCTATGTTGAAACGCGTCGTCGCTGCCCTCGCCCCAGCGGGTGAAATCGTCTCGCGCCTCCGTGTTCCACACGCAGTTCAGCTCGAGCACCTGGTCCTCGCGCAGAAGCAGCGGCGTCGCGAATCTGCTCTTCGGACATCCCACTGAGCCTTAACTGCTCAGTATGAAAGGCAATTCAATACTGGCATTGATTGGCCGCCGCGGCTCCGTATGCGGCCAGCGCCTTGTCCCGTGCGGACAACGCTGAATCGCCGAGGAACCATCTGGTTACGGCCCACTGGTGCTCCATCAGATCTTCGGGCAGGTCCTGGATCCAACTGGGCACCGCCCCAAGGGTCTGCACAATCTCGTCTAATGCGTCTTGTCTAGTCATCGCCATCCCCCATTTATCGGTGGGCGCGTTCGCGCCGCGCGCTAATCGGCGAGACCGACGTTAACACGGATGCGTGTATGCATCTACCCGGTGTTTGAGATTTTCTAGCTAAGTGTTTCGTCACTGGCGCGCGTGATACAGCCGATTACCGCATTTGCCGCGATCCGTGTGAAAAGAACTCCAGCGCAGCGCGGCAAGCAGGGGCCGGCGCCAGATTTCCGGCGGAGCGTCTGCTGCATCTGTCAGTTGTCCGGTCGAAGGCGGGTCGTCCGGTTGCACGTTGACGCAACTTCGCGTGTGGGTGTGTCACGCGCGTGAGTGCGTTCTGGGCCACATGTCGCCGGTGCGAGTTGAATTTAATCTGGCGGTATGGAGTACTCGGCTCGAGCATTCCGGTTTTTACTTTTTTTGCTCCGCGCGGGCGTGTTTTCTCGCGGGCGCGGAAAACGCGTCTTCGCGCCCGCGAAAAGTGCGTTGGCGGCTCTGGCGGCGGCTCTCATCTTCGCGGGCGCCGGGCCGAGGAGTGTGACCCTCGCGAGCGGCGACGAGACGGGTGTTCTCACCGCGACACCGCCGTTCACGAACGGTTCGGGCACCATCATGGTCACGCTCACTGACTCCGGGCTGAGAACTGTGGTTGAGCATATTGCCGAGACGACCGGATTCTCCGGCAA
>JACZVL010000158.1 GCA_022572685.1 Pseudomonadota bacterium | reverse complement strand
CGGACCGTCGCGGAGGCGGGTTCCTCCGGCGTGCGCGCTCCGGCCGGGTCCGGCCCGGCGATGCCGTAGAGCGTCACCCCGGGGGCCAGCGCCACCCCCGCGGCCGCGGCCGCCGCGGAGAGAAAGCGGCGGCGCTTGGGGTCGTAGCCCGGGCCGCTCACTTCCAGTCCCTCCCGACCATGGACAGGGCGCCGGTCGCGCCGGTCGCGCGGGCCTGGCCCGGCGCCTCCGGGCGCGAGGCGTGGCACTCGAAGCAGTCGATGCGCACCGCCGTGTACTCGTGGCAGGAGGTGCAGAAAAAACGCGGGTCGTCGGCGCCGACCGGCGTGCCGTCCGGCCCCGGAACCGCGTGGCAGGCGACGCAGCCCTTGAGGCTGAAGCGCGCCGCGGATGCCCTCGCGCAGGGTCTGGTCGCGCTGGTGGCCCAGCAGGTTCATGTGGTTGCGGAGCATGAAATCGGTCTCGGTGACGCAAGGCTCGCCCTTGCCCCTGGGGATGTCGGGATAGGGCACGCCGCGGTCCCCGGCCGCGCAGGCGGCCTGGATCGCCCCGCCCCAGGGCGCCCCGGTGAGTGCCACCAGTCCCATGACAAGGGCCAAGCCAATGACGGCACCGCGGCCCATGGTTTACTCCCCGAGGCCCATCTGGATGTAGCCGGTCGGGCAGACGTCGGCGCAGATATGGCAGCCGATGCAGCGGACGTAGTCGGTCTCGACGTAACGGCCCATGGTGCGCGCGCCCTTCTCGACCCGGTGGACCGCGTCCTGCGGACAGAAGATGACGCAGTTGTCGCACTCCAGGCACATGCCGCAGGACATGCAGCGGTCCGCCTCTTCTCTCGCCTCCTCCTCGCTAAGTCCCTCGATTCGCTCGCCGAAATATCCGAGCACGGTCGCGGGATCGATGTGCTTCTCCTCGCGCTTGTGGCGCGCGGTGTAGGCGAAATGGGCGAGGAAACACTCGTCCGAGGGCACGATCGCGACGTGGGAGCGGTCCTCGTAGTTGTGCACCGCATAGCTCTCGCCGTCGGTGCCGCGGGCCTGCCGGTGATCGTATTCGCCCGGCTCGAGGCCGGTCTCGCGCAGCTTGTCGAGCAAGTCGTAGTGGTGCACGTCGACCTTGGGCCGGCGCCCGGGCTCGCCGCCGCTCAGCAGGCGGTCGATGCCCTGGGCGGCGATCGCGGCGTGGCCGATCGCGGTGGTCAGCAGGTGCGGCCGCAGCACGTCGCCGCCGGCGAACAGCTGGTCCCGGCCCTGGACCCGGTAGACCTTGTCCGCCGTGATCAGGCCGCGGCCGTTGTCGAGAAATTCCATGCCGGCGAAGTCGCAGACCTGGCCGATGGCGGCGACGATGAGGTCGCATTCGATGTCGAACTCGGAGCCTTCCTCACGCTCCATCTTGCCGCTGCTCCAGTCGACCTCGGCGACCCGCAGGGCGACCGCGCGCCCGTCCGCGTCCTGGATCACCGCGACCGGAACCAGGGACTCGCGGATCACCACGCCCTCCTGCTGGACGTGCGCGATCTCCATCCTGGTGGCCGGCATCCTGGAGATCGGCCGGCGGTAGACGATGGTGACCTCGGCGCCCTCGCGCTTGGCGACTCCGGCCACGTCGTGCACGGTCTGGCCGAGCACCACGTACTCCGGGCGGTCCTTGTCGTGGCTGTGGCGGATGTGGCCGAGCCGGCGCGCCACCGCGGCGACGTCCATGGCGGTGTCGCCGCCGCCGATCACCAGCACCTTATGGGCGGAATGCCGGAGCCGGCCGTCGTTGAAGGCCTCGAGGAAGGCGATGCCGGAGATGCAGTTGGCGGCCTCGCCGCCGGGCACCGGCAGCGCCGTGCCCGACTGGGCGCCGAGGCCCAGATAGACCGCGTCGAACGCCGCCTCCAGCTCTTCGAGCGTCACGTCGACGCCGACCCGGGTGTTGGCGCGCACCTCCACGCCGAGGTCGAGAATGCGCTGGATCTCGCCGTCCAGGACGTCGCGCGGGACGCGGTAGCCGGGAATGCCGTAGCGCATCATGCCGCCGAGCTCGCCGTGGCTCTCGAACAGGGTGCAGGCGTGGCCCTTGCGGCGCAGCTGATAGGCGCAGGCCAGGCCCGCGGGCCCGGAGCCGACGATCGCCACCTTCTTGCCGGTGTCGGGGCCGGCGGGGTGCAGCTTCAGGCCGTGCTCGAGGCCGTAGTCGCCGATGAACTGCTCGACCGCGTTGATGCCGACGTGGTCCTCGACCTCGTTGCGGTTGCAGCCGTCCTCGCAAGGGCCCGGGCAGACCCGGCCCATGACCGCGGGGAACGGGTTGGAGTCGACGATCCGGGAGAAGGCGTAGACCTGCCAGCTCACGCCCGCCGGCGGCTTTTCCAGGCCGCGCGCGATGTTGAGCCAGCCGCGGATATCCTCGCCGGCCGGGCAACTGCCCTGGCAGGGCGGCGTGCGGTGGACGTAGGTCGGACACTGGTGGGAGGTGTCCGCGATGAAGATCTCCTCCTGCCAGGGCAGGTGCGCGTTGTCGCCGTCCTTATAGCGGCGCTGGGTCAGAAGGGTCTCGTCCATGATTTCTCTCTTCCCTACCTAGGTCGTTTTCTGGCCGTCCAGCACGATCGCGTTGCTGACCAGTTGATGGACGCTGACGATCGCGTCCATCGCAAAGCCGTATTCGGGCATCACCTTGGCGAACTGGCTCTTGCAGATGGCGCAGATCGCCGCCATGTGGGTGACCCCCTGCGCGTCCGCGACCTGCTTGAGCGCCTGCATGCGCGGCTGCGCGCCCTTGACCCGCAGCTCCATCAGGTCGTCGGTCAGCAAGCCCCCGCCGCCGCCGCAACAGAAGGTGGCCTCGCGGATGGTGTCGGCGGCCATGTCGACGAAGTTGTTGCAGCAGGCCTTGATGATGGCGCGCGGGATCTCGAACTGCCCGCCCGGCGCATCCCCCATGCGCGAGCCGCGCGCCACGTTGCAGGAATCGTGGAACGTGAGCGTCATGTGGTCGTTGGCGGACTTGTCGAGGGTCAGCTCGCCGCGCTGGATCAGGTCGTAGGTGAACTCGCAGATGTGCTGGGGCACCGGGTAGTTGGGGTCGAGGAAGTCGAACGGCCCGGCGAGGGTGTCCCAGAAGCTGTAGGCGACGCGCCAGGCATGGCCGCACTCGCCGACCACGATGCGCTTGACGCCGAGCTCCAGCGCCGCCTTGCGGATGCGTTCGGCGACCTTCTTCATCTGTTCGTAGGAGCCGATGAACATGGCGAAGTTGGCCGCCTCCGAGGCATAGGAGCTGATGGTCCAGGAGACCCCCGCCTGGTGGAACACCTTGGCGTAGCCGATCAGGCCGTCGACGTGGGGCTCGGCGAAGAAGTCGGCGCTCGGGGTGACCAGCAGGACCTCGGCGCCGGCCTCATCGAGCGGCAGGCGCACCTTGACCCCGGTCTCCTCCTCGATGTCCTCCTCCAGCCCCTCCAGGGTGTTGGCCAGCGCCGGCGCCGGCAGGCCGAGGTTGTTGCCGATCTGATGGACCTTGCCGAGGATTTCGTTGCAGTACTTCTGGCCCTTGCCGATGTGGTCCATGATCTCGCGCGCGGCCATCGAGAACTCGGCGGTGTCGATGCCGTAGGGACAGTAGACCGAGCAGCGGCGGCATTGGGAGCACTGGTGGAAGTAGCTGTACCACTCGTCCAGCACCTCCTCGGTCAGGTCCTCGGCGCCGACCAGCCAGGGCAGCCACTTGCCCGCCGGCGTGAAGTAGCGCCGGTAGACCTTGCGCAGCAGGTCCTGGCGCGCGACCGGCATGTTCTTGGGGTCGCCGGTGCCCAGGAAGTAGTGGCACTTGTCGGTGCAGGCGCCGCATTTCACGCAGGCGTCCATGTAGACCCGGAGCGGCCGCGAGCGGTCCAGGATCTCGCCGAACTTCTCGATCGCCTTGTCGTGCCAGTCCTCGACCAGCTGGCCCGGGAAGCCGAGCGCCTCCTGGTGCTCCGGCGCGGCGGCGAAGGGCCGGGAGTGGCGCATGGCGCCTTCGACCAGGCGCGGCACCCGCGGAACCTCGTCGAGCGTGGGGACCTCGAAATCGGCCATGGCTTACCGGCCCGCCCGTTCGAGCCGAGACGCCAGATGGCGCCGGGTCCGGGTGTCGTCGGCCTGGTTGCGGGCCGGGCTGAAGAACACGCCCGGCGCATGCAACAGCTTGGAGAACGGGAACACGATCATCAGCGCCGCCACCAGGCCCAGATGGAGGAGCAGAAGCGGCTCGGCAGGGATCGGCTGCCAGTCGAAATAGATCAGCCCCAGGACGAAGGCCTTGAGCGCGGTGATATCGGTGCGCGCCACGTACCGCATGGCGAAACCGGTGACCGCGATGCCGGCCAGCAGCGCCAGCATCAGGTGGTCCGAGGGCCCGGTGATGTAGCGCACCCGCTCGACCGCGAGCCGCCGCAGCCACAGCCCGCCCAAACCCGCCAGCATGGCGAAGCCGGCGTAGAGCCCGAACGGCTGCAGCAGCACCACCCAGCCCCAGACCGGCTCGGTGAAGTAGCGCAGGTGCCGCAGCACCACCAGCAGCAGCGCGGCGTGGAACATCCAGCCGAACAGCCAGGTCCACTTGCAGGACTTGAACAGGCTCTCGAAGAGGGCCACCTCGCGCGCCATGCGCCACACCACGCCGCTTTTGGTGGTCGGCGCCGGCATGATCGGAATCTTGAGCGGCACCGGGGCCCGGGCGTATTGCCGGACCTTATGGGCCAGCCCCCCCAGCAGCAGCGCCGTGGCCGCGTAGAACAGAAGCGCGTAACCCGCGGTCAGCATGAACCGGCGGTCGTCGGCATTAGATACAGCCGGTCGGCTTGGGCAGCCCGGCGATCTTGCAGGCCTGCTTCGCCGGACCGTAGGGGAACAGCTCGTAGAGGTATTTGCTGTTGCCCTTTTCGGGACCCATGGTCTTCTTGATCGCCTTGGTCAGGATCCGGACGGCCGGCGCGATCTGGTACTCCTCGTAGTAGTCGCGCAGGAAGTTGACCACTTCCCAATGATCGCCCGTCATCTCGATATTTTCGCCCCTAGCGATCAACTCGGCGAGTTCACGGGTCCAGAGACTGATGTCCTGGATGTAGCCTTCCTCGTCGGCTTCCACGACCGCTCCGTTATAGTCATAGGGCATTGGCTCTGCTTCCTCTCAATACCGGTTAGATTCCGAAATTTCCGTCACAGCCACGCCTGGGTCGCGTCGTGCTCGGCCACCAGGTCGACGAAACCATCGTAGTCGACGACCCGGAAGCCTTCGATGAGCGGCGCGCCGCCCAGGCCGCGCGCGGCGACGTCGGGACCGAGCACGTAGAAGGAAAGCTCCGCCATGCGCTCGGAGACCCGCTCCGCGACCGAGGTCCCCGCCACCGCGGCGTAGACGCCGTCCTCGATCAGCAGCACCGCGCTGCCCTTCCTGGCCAGGCGCAGGCAACTGTTCAAGCTGTTGCGTTCGAACGGCGACTTGTTGACCGTATGCAGCATTCGCGAAGCCATCCCGTAAGACCTCTCTACCCGCCAAGCACCACGTCCTGCTCGGCCATGATCTCGCGCAGCTCCTCGGTGGAGACCACCTCCACCGGCACCAGCAGGTCCTCGGCCGTCAGTCCGCGCGCCTCCAGCGATTCCTTCTCCACGTAGAGCTTCTCGACGTCGTAGTCGTCGAGCGCCCGGAACGCGGGCGTGAAATTCTTGATCCCGATGCCCTTGGTGTCCTGATCCTTCTTGATCTGATAGACGCCGTCGTCCAGGAACACGACGGTCACGTCCTGGTCGAAGGCGGCGGCGATCAGCACCATCTCGAGCGTCTCGTGGGGGTAGATCGTGCCGTGGGGCGCGCGGCGGTTGACGTACAGAAACCGCTTGACCGTCCCGCCCTGATATTCGCCTTCGAATTCGTTTTCGTCCGGCATGTTCCGTAACTCCCCGCTCAGTCGCCGAACACGACCAGCCGGTCGGCCTCAATTCCGGTCTCGATCAACTGGCCCAGGCCCGAGATCCGGAAGCCCGCGGCCAGCAGCTCGTCCGTCATGCCGCGGCGCAGGGCGGCGGCGACGCAGACCACCAGGTCCAGACCGTGCTTTTCGCCCAACTCGGACCACAGCTTGACCAGGTTGCGGTCGTCGCTCTGCGGCTCGGACAGCTTGTTCGCGTTGTTGACCCCGTCGTGATAGAAGAACACCCGTGGGATCTCGTGGCCCTTGGCCAGCGCCGCCTCGGTAAAGCGGTAGGCGGTATCCGACGCCTGATGGGTAAACGGGCCTTCATTCACCAGAATTCCAAGCTTCATTCACTGCCGTTCCTGTTCTCGCCGCCGGATCGATGGGTTCCGCTCGCGCGCGTGGTTGCGGCGCGTGGTTGCGTCTGCCGGTTACAGGTAGACGTGGCTCGAGGCGTTCAGGCTGCCGCGCCCGCCGCGCCAATCGTCGATGTGGTGCTTGGTGAACGGCATGTCGGTCAGCTCGAAGAACCGCGGCCAGCCGATCCTGTCGATCCACTCGCCCATGCGCTCCCAGTCGCGTGCGTTATCCTTGTAGGCGTAGAGGATCGTCTTGACCGCCTCGGCGACCTCGGGCCAGCGCGGCGGATTGTTGGGCAGGCCGGCCAGCACCAGCTTGTGGAAGGCCGGCTTGCTGCGCGCGTTGGAGTGCTTGCCGCCGACCCAGATCGCCAGCTTGGTCGAGTCCGGGCCGTTGATCTGCATCGGCGGGCACGGCGGATAGCAGGCGCCGCAGCAGATGCATTTCTTCTCGTCGACCTCCAGCGAGGGCTTGCCGTTGACCATGGCCGGGCGGATCGCCGCCACCGGACAGCGGGCGATGACCGCCGGCCGCTCGCAGACGTTGATCACCAGGTCGTGATTGATCTTCGGCGGCTTGGTGTACTGGACGTTGATCGCGATGTCGCCCTGGCCGCCGCAGTTGACCTGGCAGCACGAGGTGGTGATGCGCACCCGGTTCGGCATCTCCTCGTGGGTGAACTCGTGATAGAGCTCGTCCATCAGCGACTTGACCACGCCGGAGGCGTCGGTGCCCGGGATGTCGCAATGCAGCCAGCCCTGGGTGTGGGAGATCATCGAGACCGAATTGCCGGTGCCGCCGATCGGGAAGCCCGCCGCCTCCAGCTGTTCGATCAGCGGCGCGACCTGGGCCTCGGTGGAGACCATGAACTCGGCGTTGCTGCGGCTGGTGAAGCGGATATGGCCCTCGGCGTAGGTATCGGCGATATCGCACATTTTTCGGATCGTGTGCACGTCCATCTGGCGCTGGGTGCCGGCGCGCACGGTCCAGATCTCGTCGCCGCCGTGGGCGACGTGGTGCAGCACGCCGGGGCGCGGCCGGTCGTGCCACTTCCACTGGCCGTAGTTCTTGCGCATCACCGGGTGCATATGGGGGAAGGGATCCATCACCCCGTGTTCGTCGGGTCGGCGCGGTTGGCTCGCCTGGCTCATGCTGGTCTCCGTAGTCCGGTTCGATCCTGTCTTCCCCCTGGGGCGCCTACTCGGCCGCCTCGGCCGCCTCGGCCGCCGCGGCCTTCTTGGCGGCCTTGCGGGCATACCACTTGGCCGCCTCCTGCTCCCAGTCGTCGGTGCGGGTGTAGGAGCTGGTGCGCGGGTGGCTGATCATGTTCGGGTCGACGTCTATGCCCAGCGCCTCGAGGAAGTTGGCCAGGCCGATGCGGTCGATGGTCTCGCCGATGCGTTCGTGCTCGAGCGCGTTCTCGGCGAAGAATTCGATGACCTCGCCGGCGAACTCGGTGAGCCGCTCGAAGTCCTCGTCGCTCTCCAGTTTCATGAACGGGATGATCACCGTGCCCATCTGGTCGCCGATCTTGAGCGACCGCTTGCCGCCGATCAGGATGGTCACGCCGCGGTCCTTGCCGGGCGAGAGCGCCTTGGTCATGACGTTGATGCAGTGCATGCAGCGCACGCAGCTCTTGTTGTCGATATCGAGGGTATCGTCGTCGTTGAGGCTGAGCGCGCGGGTCGGACAGTTGGTGATCACGGCGTCGATCAT
>JACZVL010000157.1 GCA_022572685.1 Pseudomonadota bacterium | reverse complement strand
CGAGACGATCGTTGTCTAGCAACTCCATCTTCTCAGAGTCTGGAACGGGGTGCTCCCTCAAACTTCCACCTGGTCGCCTGTTGCGCTCAACCTGGCCCCGCGACCCACAGATTCCGCTGAAGAGCCAGATAATTAGACCGTCTGCGACGCATCCGCCTACGAGGTGGAGGCAGAGTGAGGGTGCTCTTTCCGGGCGCCCTTTTTCTTTTGTCGCAATTCAATCGTTGGAAATACCCATGACCGCTGACTCCCAATGGCCGCTGCAATGGGCGCTGCATGCCGCGCTCTCGGGCGATGCCGCGCTTCAGGCCCTGCTCGGCGACCCGGCGCGGATCTTCGATCAGGTGCCCCAGGACAGCGCCTTCCCCTATCTGGTGATCGGCGAGGACACCACCGGCCCCTTCGACACCAAGACCGAGTCCGGCATGGAGCACCGCCTGACCATCCACTCCTGGTCGCGCTACCGCGGGCTCAAGGAGACCAAGCAGCTCATGGCCGCGGTCACGGACGCTCTGGATGGCGCCAGCCTGAGCGTGAGCGGCCACGAGTTGGTGCTGATCCGCCAGGAATTTGGCGCCACCTTCCTCGACCCCGACGGCCTGACCCGCCACGGCGTGCAACGCTTCCGCGCGCTGACCCAGGCGCAGTAATCGGACTTCTCGAAATTGGAGGAATAAGCCATGGCCAACAAGGAACGCGGCGAGGTGACGTTGGAGTTGGGCGGCGAGAGTTACGTGCTGGCGCCCAGCTTCGGCGCGGTCTGCGAGATCGAGGATGCGCTCGGCACCAATCTCTTCACTCTCGGCCGCCGCCTCGCGATTGCCGATATCGTGGCGCGCGAGGTGATCGACCTGGCCCATGCCTGCCTGACCCATGCCTGCCTGTCCCAGACCGGCGCCAAGCCGGACAAGGCGGCGCTCGGCGCGGCCATCCTCGAGGCCGGCACCCTCGAGGTGATGGCGGTACTGGCCGAGTTCTGCGCCAACTACGCCTTCGGGGGGCGGCGCGAAAAAAAAGACCCGGCGCCGGAAACGGTGAGCGCGACGGAGGAAAGCGCGCCGACGCCAAACCCGGCGCGTTCGTCCGCGCCTGCCTGAAGGCGGCGCTGGCGCGGCTCGGCTGGGCCCCGCCGGTGTTCTGGGCCGCGACCCCGCACGAGTTCTGGTCCGCCATCGAGGGCTGGACCGAACTCCACGCCCCCAAGCAGCCCGGCGGCCCCCTCGACGACGAGGAGATCGCCACCCTCGAGGACATGAAACGGCGGTTTCCCGATTAGGGCGCGGCGCGAGGGCGGCTCGACGCGCGGCTCGGGGTTTCATCGGGCGGTCGAGGCGGTCGGGGAACGCTTCCTCGACGCCTTCGAGGGCGCGATCCGGCGCGGCGAATCCCTCGGCGACGTGCTCAAGGGCCTGGCCCGCGACCTGGCCGAGCTGGCCTTGCAACAGGCCAAGACGGGCGGGCCGTTCGGCGGCAGTCGCGAGACGGCGTTCGCGTAAGAGGGAAAGGAAATCATCATGGCCGGCAAGGCAAGAAGAGAGGTTACGTTGCAACTTGGCGCGGAGAACTACGTGCTGACGCCCAGCTTCGGCGCGGTCTGCGGGGTCGAGGAAAGAATCGGCACCAATCTCTTCCAGCTCGGTCAGCGGCTCGAATCGGCGCAGATTTCGGCGACGGAACTCATCGATTTCGCGCATGCCTGCATCGCCGAGGCGGGCCACGAAGTGACGCGCGAACGCCTCGGAGAACTCATCGTCGAGGCCGGCACCGCCACGGTGCTCGCGCCACTCACCGAGTATTGCCGTATCTATATTTTCGGTGCGCGAAGAGACTCGGAAGCGGTCGATGCCGAGACGAAAAAACCAGCAACGCCCGACATGGATCCTGACGCGGTATAGCTGATCGCACGGAACGAGATTCGAGTAAATGTGCGATGGGCCTGATGCGAGAATCTGGCCTTTGCAAAAGAAGTTAATGGTTACTCGAATTCAAATTGCAGTCAGTTGAAAACGTCAGATTAAAAAGTAACTAGGGCTAGCCCAAAAATCATCACCAAACGAAGAAACATGAATAGCAGCCTGTCCGGCAAACACCGCCTGCAGTTCGGACAGTTCCGGCCGTTATTGCTCACTGGTGTTCCACAATCGGGGCAAGATTTCATCGACATGGCTGATACCCTCTTCTAAGGCCAACAAGGCAGGCGAAAGATTGCGTGCTTCTCCGTGTCGCCGTCACCAGGAGGCGCGAACCGGTATCTTATGAACGCTCCCATCATGGAAATTGAGTGTGAAAAAAATTTAGGAGAAGGAGGAGCAGCAACGGCAGACCAATTATCTCATCCAATCGGCCCCATACCATCCATCGGCTGCAATGGCGGCAATAGTCGGCACGCGAACTCACCTGCTCTCCACAGTCCCGGCACGGTTTCAAGGCCATGGCGAATACTCCAGTTCAAGTCTGGTCTAGGAACAAAAGTATAACGGACCCGGGTTTCCAGCAAGATCGCCTTCATCCGCGACGCCTTGCGGGCGAAGCTTCGATCTTGCGTGTCTTGACGCGGCCTGGTCGTGCCGTGAGCAGGCCCTTCATCACTCTAGCCACGGCGGAAAGAAACGATGCCCCCAACCAAGTCTGAATCGCTTCTCGGCGAAATCGGCAAAATACCAAGAAAATCGCTGACGAACTTTCAATCATAGCCAACACAAGAACCGGCAAGAAAAAAGATGTCGCCGGTCTGGAAAGGGCGGGAGATCTGCTCACGGGGGCTGCCATCGGCGCGGGTATTTCCCCGGCCCCAGGAGGGCGGCCGGCCGCGGCAATTTTGGGGGCTGGAGCCGTTGGGTCCTATGCGCTGGCCAACCATCTCCGTCAGCAGGATGAGACGGTTTCCCGCACGTTCACGATCAGCCAGGCGTTGGAAACTTTCCGAAAAAACTTTGATGATTTTCGCGGTGCCGCACGAGAATTCAAGAAAGGATCGGTCGCGAAAGATGGCACCATCAGGGGCTCGATCCTTGAAAAAGTTCAGTTTGACGCCTCTTCTGAAAACGAAGCCATCATTTCTGGAATCGCGGATGCCCAGAAACGTTTGACGACAACATGGAACCTTATAAAGGATTTTGCGGGAATCTCGGTCAGCCCCGCCCGGGCGCAAGAGGTCGTCGACGGCCTCCACGCTATCGAAGGGGCCCTCACCGCAATCTCGAAGGTTACCAATGACCCCGAGGTGTTGAAGGAGCTCTCTCGACTTCAGGAGTTCCTTGCGAGGTCCGCAAGCGAGGCGCCCTCGGCGCCCTTGGCGCCCTACCTCGACGACTTCGGTGTGCCACGGACCGATCCACGCGTCATGCCGCGCCGCGATATTCTTGGCCGACCTTTGACCGACGACAATATCAGGCCGCTCTCCCTCGGCGGCGGTTCCGGCGACGACGTGCTGTTCGGCGGCGCGGGCTCCGACGCGGCCGGGGGCTCGCTTTCGCGGCTCGGAGGGAATGCCGAGGCCGCGGCGCAAAGCATCGGCAAGTTGACCCAACAGGGCAAGCAATTCGAGGCGCTGGCGGGGGCGATGGCCGATAGGGTCGCGGAGACCAATGTTCAGCTCGGCGGCCAGGCCGATCTGCTGACCGCCGTAGGTGGGCTGTTGCCGGATATTGGGCGTCAGTTGATCGAGGTCTTCGACTCAGGCACCGAGGGCGCGGAGGACTTGGACCGGGCGGTCGCGGCGGTCGGGAAACGTTTCCTCGACGCCTTCGAGGGTGCCATCCGGCGTGGCGAGTCCCTCGGCGACGTGCTCAAGAGCCTGGCCCGCGATCTGGCCGAGTTGGCGCTGCAAGAAGTCAAGACCGGCCTGTTCGGTGGTCGTGGTCGCAAGGTGGCGTTCGCGTAACAGGAAAAGGAAATCGTTATGGCAGATACGGCAAGTAGAGAGGTGACGCTGGCGATCGGCGGCGAGAGCTACGTGTTGGTGCCCAGCTTCGGCGCGGTCTGCGGGATCGAGGAGAGGATTGGCACCAATCTCTTCCAGCTCGGTCAGCGGCTCGAATCGGCGCAGATTTCGGCGGTGGAACTCATCGACTTCGCCCATGCCTGCATCGCCGAGGCGGGTTACGAGGTGACGCGCGAACGCCTCGCGGAGCTGATCGTCGAGGCCGGCACCGCCACGGTGCTCGCGCCGCTCACCGAATATTGCCGCATCTACATTTTCGGTGCGCAAAGAGAATCGGACGTGGTTGCTGCCGAAACGGGAGATCCGAATGCGCCCGATTCGCATCCCGACTCAGTACAACCGAACGTGCGGAGCGAGGTTCGGGTGAATGCGCGAGGGACGCGGCGCGAGAGGCGGGACTTTGCAAAGTAAGCCAAAGATTCTCCGGGACTGATTCGTAGATAATAGAGAACGGTAGTCTCACGAATGGAAAATTAGAATTCTAACAACAGACACCATGATCAAAAAAATAAACATCGCTCGATAACAGAAAAACGACCGTCTCCAAAATGTGCACCGCCTGCAGTTCGGGCAATTTAACGCAGACTTGCTTACTTGTGTCCCGCAGTCGGGGCAAGATTCCATCGCCATAATTCAAACCCTCTTCGATTCCGATCAAAGAAAGCGAAAGATTATTTGCTGGTCAATGCCGCCGTCGCCAGGCGGCGCAGATCGGCATCCTACGATAAATCGTATATCACAAGTTGAATAGTTACGAAAAACACGGCAACGAGAACCACCAACATTTGGTAAGACACCTCTTCCAATCGGCCCCAAAGCATGAAACGTCCACAATGGCGACAATGATCGGCGCTGGAACTCACCTGCTCTCCACAGTCTTTGCAAGATATCAGGGCCATGGCGAAGAACTCTGGTTCAAGCCTAGTCTAGGAACAAAAGTATAGCGTATCCGGGTTTTCAGCAAGCTTGCCTTCATCCGCGGTGCCTCGCGACCGAGGCTTCGATTCTGCGTGCCTTGGCGCGGCCTGGTCGTGCCGTGAGCAGGCCCTTCATCACTCTAGCCACGGCGGATAGAAACGATGCCCCCAACCAAGTCTGAATCGCTTCTCGGTGAAATTGGCAAAAATACCAAGAAAATCGCTGACGAACTTTCAATCATAGCCAACACAAAGACCGGAAGGAAAGTCGATGGCACCGGTCTGATGCAAGCGGGCGCGGCGACGGCGATTGGAGGTATCGGCGCACTTACTGCTGGTCCGGCGGGGGTTCCGGCGGCGATTGCATTAGGAGTCATGGGTACGGGACTCATTGGGAAGGGCTTCTTGGACCATGGAGAGGACGAAACAGTTTCGCGCGTTCTGACGCTAAACGAGGCGTTGGATGCCTACGACAATAATCTGAAAACAATAGCAAGAAAGGCCAACGCGGCTGCCAATGGAGGTGTACTCGACATAGATGGCTTCATCAAAGATCTGGATCCATTGATTGACGCGCAGAATGCCGCGAGGTTCGAAAACGAAGCCATCATTGCTGGAATCGCGGATGCCCAGAAACGTTTGACGACAACATGGAACCTTATAAAGGATTTTGCGGGAATCTCGGTCAGCCCCGCCCGGGCGCAAGAGGTCGTCGACGGCCTTCACGCTATCGAAGGGGCCCTCACCGCAATCTCGAAGGTTACCAATGACCCCGAGGTGTTGAAGGAGCTCTCTCGACTTCAGGAGTTCCTTGCGAGGTCCGCAAGCGAGGCGCCCTCGGCGCCCTTGGCGCCCTACCTCGACGACTTCGGTGTGCCACGGACCGATCCACGCGTCATGCCGCGCCGCGATATTCTTGGCCGACCTTTGACCGACGACAATATCAGGCCGCTCTCCCTCGGCGGCGGTTCCGGCGACGACGTGCTGTTCGGCGGCGCGGGCTCCGACAGGCTTCGGGACACGCTGCGGGAGCTCGGCGTGACGACCGATGATACGCAAGGGAGCTTCACCGAACTGAATGACGAGATGGAGCGATATAGGGCCGTGGCCGGGACGTTGGTTACCGGGCTTGCGGATACCAATTTTCTGTTCGGCAGCCAGGCCGATCGGCTGCGCGGGCTGGGGGTGCTGCTGCCGGACATCGGGCGTCAACTGGTCGACGTCTTCGACTCGGGCACCGTGGGCGCGGAGCGCCTCGATGCAGCGGTTCAGGCGGTCGGGGATCGTTTCCTCGACGCCTTCGAGGGCGCGATTCGGCGCGGCGAGTCCCTCGGCGACGTGCTCAAGAGCCTGGGCCGCGATCTCGCCAACCTCGCCCTGAACGAAGTCAAGACCAAGGGGATCGGCGGCATATTCGATATCCTGGGCGGGCTGTTCACCTCTACGGTTCTGCCGGCCGCCGGCAGCCAGAGCGGGCCACACAAAGGCGCCAAGGGCCTCGTCTTCACCAACGCCCGGCTCGCCAGCTTCGCCCGTGGCGGCGCCTTCACCAATTCCATCGTCGACCGGCCGACCCTGTTCCCCATGGCCGATGGCATGGGGCTGATGGGCGAGGCCGGGCCCGAGGCGGTGCTGCCGCTGACCCGGCTGGCCAACGGCGATCTCGGGGTCTCGATGCCGGCGCCGACGCCGGCCGCGGCATCCGGACCCCCGATGCAGTTTTTCATCGACGCCCGCGGCGCGGATCGGGACGGCATGCGCCAGTTGGCCGCGGCGGTCCGGGAGGTGAAGGCCGAGGTCCGCTACGTCAACAACACTCTCGAACGGCGCGCCGTCGACGCCATGGCCTACGCCCGCGGCCGCGGCGGCAACATCGCCCGCGCTTTCGGAGGATGGTGAGGCCATGTCTTATTCAAGCTTTGGCGAGGCGATGTTCACGGATCACTGCATTCTTCAAAGCCTCGTCTTCGCGCTCATCGGCATAGGCGTGATCGCGCCCTCCGAGATCGCGAAGGCCTGCCGGAGGACTGCGGAGGACGCTCTCCCCGGCGACGGCAGAGCCCGGCTTCTGGCATTCGCGAAATCCCTGGAAGATGCCGAGGCCGGCGCGGAAGGCGGGCGCGCGCCGCGCTGGACGCCCGAGGTGGTGCCGGGCGGCCACAACGGCGGCGGTACGAACGGCTGACTTTTGTTGTCCGTTCCCTGTCATCTGACTTCTGATACCTGACCTCTGATACCCGGTGCCCGCTCCCTGGTCCGCGCCGCGGCTGTGGCCGGGGGCGACGGTGGTGTGCCTGGGCGGCGGGCCGAGCCTGACCCAAGCCCAGGTCGATCTCGTACGCGGGCGCGCGCGCGTCATCGCGGTCAACGACGCCTACCGGCTCGCGCCCTGGGCCGAGGTGCTCTACGCCTGCGACTGGCGCTGGTGGCGCAAGGCCGGCGGCGCGCCGGACTTCGCCGGGCTCAAGGTGACGCTCTCCAACAGCCGCGGCCACCTGGACGCCTATCCGGACATCGAGATCCTGGAGAACACCGGCACCGAGGGGCTGGAACGCGATCCCGGCGGCCTGCGCACCGGGCGCAACGGCGGCTACCAGGCGATCAACCTGGCGGTCCACCTGGGCGCCGCGCGCGTGCTGTTGCTCGGCTACGACATGAAGCCCGACGCTTGCGGACGGACCCACTGGTTCGGCGATCACGCCGACTGGCCGACGCGCGCGCAAGTCTTCGAGACCGTGATGCTGCCCCACTTCCCCGGCCTCGCGCGCGAACTCGAAGCCGTCGGCGTCGCGGTCGTCAACTGCACCCCGGATTCGGCGCTCGAAGCGTTCGACAAGCTTCCCCTGGAGCGAGCCCTTGCCGACTGCGTTTAGCATCCTGCCGGCGCGCTTCGCCGACGGCCGCCACCAGGCCATCGAGCGCGGGTTGGCGGCGGCCGGCTGGCGCCTGCGGCGCGGCTTCGGCATGCCGCGCGGGCCCCAGGACCTGCTGGTTACCTGGACCGTGCACCGCGGTCCCAAGGAGGCTGCGGCGCGCAGCTTCGAGGCCGCCGGCGGCCGGGTGCTGGTCTGCGAGGAGGCCTACTTCCGGATCGTCAACGGCGAACCCCACTTTGCCCTGGCGCTGCACGACCACAACGGCGCCGGGCAGTGGCACGTCGGCGGGCCGGAGCGCTGGCGGTCCTTCAACATCCCGCTCGCGCCCTGGCGCAAGGGCGGGCGCCACATTCTGCTGCGCGAGCAGCGCGGCATCGGCTCCACCCGGATGGCCAGCCCGCCGCTGTGGCACGACGACGCGGCGCGCCGGCTC
>JACZVL010000156.1 GCA_022572685.1 Pseudomonadota bacterium | reverse complement strand
CCGGGGAGCCGGTCGACGAAGCGCCTCAAGACCCCCGGCTGGAGAGTTTCGAAGCGGTGGTGGCGCTGGTGCGGGCGCAGCGGGAGACCATCCTGGCCAACCACCTGGAGCGCGATTTGCATCTGGTGCACTTCGAGCCGGGCCGCATCGAGTTCCGCCCGGCCGAGGCCGCGCCGCGCAACCTGGCCGGACAGCTGGGCGCGCTGCTGCAGGCCGCGACCGGGGCGCGCTGGATGGTCAGCGTGTCCGGCGAGCCGGGCGCGCCCTCGCTCGCCGAGCAGGCGCGCGAGCGCAAGGCCGAATTGGACCAGGCGGCGCTCCGCCATCCCCTGGTCCAGGCGGCGATGGCGGCCTTCCCCGGCGCCAAGATGGTCGATCGACGGGACCGGCCGGTCGATCCGGATCCCGACCGCTCGGCCGGCGATCCAAAGACATCCGAGGAGGGAGACGAGCGTCCATGAAGAATCTCGGCCAGATGATGAAGCAGGCCCAGGAGATGCAGGCCAAGATGGCCGAAATGCAGGAGAAGCTGGCCGAAGTCGAGGTCACCGGCGCGTCCGGCGGCGGCATGATTCAGGTGACGCTCAACGGCAGGGGCGAGATGCGCAAGGTCGAGATCGACCCGGCGCTGGTGGACCCGGACGAGGTCGCGGTGCTCGAAGACCTGATCGTGGCCGCGGCCAACGACGCCAGGGCCAAGGTCGAGGCCCAGGCGGCCCAGCGCATGAGCGAGCTGACCGGCGGACTCAGCCTGCCGCCGGGCTTCAAGCTGCCGTTCTAGGGGCCGCCGATGGTCTTGTTTCAGGTTCCGCTATCGCGGAACGCGCCCCGGCCCGCACCCCCCGGCCACCAGGTTCGGGGTTGGCTTGGCCGGCCGAACCAACCCCAAGACTCAGTATCCTATGGCTGGCCGGGGGGTGCGGGCCGGGGCTGACTGTGCGAAGCATGAATACGTCATGACCGTCAGCGATATCGACCGCCTGATCCAGTTGCTGGCCCGGCTGCCGGGCCTGGGGCCACGCTCGGCGCGCCGGGCCGCGCTCAGGATGATCCAGAAGCCCGAGACCCTGATGCTGCCGCTCGCCGCCGCGCTCGAGCGGGCCGCCGAGAACATCCACGCCTGCTCGGCCTGCGGCAATCTCGACGCCGGCGACCCCTGCGCGATCTGCCGCGATCCGGGCCGCGACGCCGGGGTGATCTGCGTGGTCGAGGCGGTCGGCGATCTCTGGGCGATCGAGCGCAGCGGCGCCTTCAAGGGCCTCTACCACGTGGTCGGCGGCACGCTCTCCGCGCTCGACGGGCGCGGCCCGGCGCAGCTCAACATCGCCACCCTCGTCGCGCGGGTCCAGGCCGGGGCCGGTGGTGCGCCCGGGGCCGGCCAGCCGGGCGCGGGCCAGCCGGGCGAGGTGATCCTGGCGCTGAGCGCCACGGTCGACGGCCAGACCACGGCCCACTACATCGCCGAACGCCTGGAGGGCCTGGGTGTCGCGGTCTCGCGCCTGGGGCAGGGCGTGCCGGTCGGCGGCGAGCTCGACTATCTCGACGACGGCACCCTGAGCGCCGCCTTCAAGGCCCGCCGCCCGGTAAGTTAAGCGAAAAACAGTTAATTCAAGATTTTATTCTACTTAACAATATGATAGAGGTGGAAAACGAATTTTAACCATGCCGAGGATGGTCGGATAGAGATCGTTAATCAAACATCGGTTAATTGCCGGAACTTCGAGTCATGCGGTACGGTAGATCGCTGCCATACGAAGACCTAATGCTTGGGGGATCAAAGCTAACCGGAAAATTAATTTTCTGCTGACAATTGACAAAGGGTTGGGCTGGTATAACCTCTCCTAAGAGATATCGGCTCTTGAGGTGAGAACGGCCTCCTCACGCACCAGTCTGGCTGCGGCCAGGTTGGTACAGTAGCCCGCGAGGGTGAAGAGATCCGGACGATGGGCGCCCCGGCTTGAGCTATTATCCCGTTAAAGGCTCCGTTCCGGCGGAGCCTTTAACGCTTCTTGACGATCAGCAGGCGGCTAACGCTTCTTGACGATCAGCAGGCGGCCCTTTTCTCGTCGATTATCGATCTTCTTTTGGGAGATTGGATAGAACGAGGTGACGTTGTAGCGTCCCTTATCGTCCCTTGTGACTTCAACAGCCACAAGCAGGGCATTCCCCAGGGCCGCTATGCGGGCGACCAGTTCGATCTTTCCATGGTTATGAAAGTCGTCGCCCAGGTACATTGGGTCCGCGATAACGGCGGCAACATGCGGCAACGCCTTCGAATAGACTAAGGGGTGCCGCCTGGCCGCATGTTTTTGGGCGTTGATGCTGAAGAAAACATGGCCGGTCTCCAACTCAAGCCCGGTCGTTCGGTTGATGAGATCGACCGGCAGAGGCCCGAAGTCGAGCCGGACAAGTTTTGGAGTTTGTTGTGCCGACATGCCTCCACGTTAGCTTATTAATCCAGCGAAAGGGATGACCGTCAATCGTCCGAAATGACCTTCAGTTGGGGCGCGGTCGCCTCGCTTTCGGGCGCTGTTTCCAGCTCTTCCGGCTCTTCCGGCTCTTCCTGCTCTCCGAGTTCGACCTGGGCGATCTTGTCGCCGCGCTTGGTGACCTTTTCGGTTGAGATGCGGATCTGGCGCAGGTCCTCGTTCGCTTGGCTGAAGTGGCTCTGCAGCTTGCCGACCCGGTCGTCCAGGCGCGCCACGTCCTTGAGCATGGTGTGGACTTCGTTTTGGATCAGGCCGGCCTGCTCGCGCATGCGCACGTCCTTGAGGATCGCGCGCATGGTATTGAGGGTGGCCATCAGGGTGGTCGGCGAGACGATCCACACCCGGGCCCGGTACGACTCCTCGATCACCTCGCGGAAGCTGGCGTGGAGCTCGGCGTAGACCGCCTCGCTGGGCAGGAACATGAGCGCCGATTCGGCGGTCTCCCCGGGCACGATGTACTTCTCGGCGATGTCGCGCACGTGCTTGCGCACGTCGGCCGAAAGCGCCCGGCGCGCGGCGGCAATGGCCGGCTCCTCGCGCGCCTCGCGCAGGGCCTGGTAGCTCTCCAGCGGGAACTTGGAGTCGATGGCGATCGGCCCCGGCGGGTTGGGCAGGTCGAGCAGGCAGTCGACCCGCTTGCCGTTGCCCAGCGTCACCTGGAAGCGGTAGGCCGACGGCGGCAGGATCGACTCGACGATGTCGCGCAACTGGATTTCGCCGAAGGCGCCTCGGGCCTGCTTGTTGGCCAGGATGTCCTGCAAGCCGACCACCTGGGCCGAGAGCTCGGTGATGTTCTTCTGGGCCTTGTCGATCACCGCCAGGCGCTCGCGCAGGTCGGTCAGGGTGGTCTGGCTCTGGGTCGAGGATTCCTTGAGCCGGTCGCCGAGGCGCTTGGAGAACTCGGTCAGGCGCTCCTCGACCGCCTTGGTGACCGAGCGCTCCTGGGCTTGCAGGCGCTCGGAAAGCTGGGCCTGGGTGGCGGCCTGGGACTCGGCCATCTGAGCCAGGCGGCCGACGATCTCGCCGGTGTCCGCCGCGCTCCGACCCCGCCCGCGAGTCGCCAGATAGATCGACAGCGCGCCCAGTGCGAGCGCCGCCAAAATCGCCACAATCGTAATCGGGTCCATCGCCGCCTGCCGTCCCTTGGTTTGTGAGCGCGCAGCCTAGCACGGCGGGCCGGAGTCGGGCGAGCGGCGGCCCGCCTATTCGGAGCCCAGGGGATCGGCGCCGACCCGGGTGGCGCCCTCGGCGCCGCGGTAGAAGCCGTTGATGAAGGGCGCGAAGGGGGCCAGCCCGGCGAGCCTTTCGAGGGCGGCCTCGGGCTCCAGGCGGCCGTCCAGGACCGCGCGGAAGGCTTCGGCGACGGCGACCATGTCGAGGTCCTGGGGCGACAGGCGGAAGCGGCCGATGCCCAGGGCGCGGAGCGCGGCGAGTTCGCCGACCAGGTTGCCGACCCCAAAGGACAGGGTCTGGGTGCCGTTGACCGCGAGGAAGGGGTGGCCGTCCAGGGTCTCCAGGGCCATGCCGTCGCGGTCCGCCGCGCAGACGTACTGGCAGTTGTTCCGCTGCAGGCCCTGGGCGCGGGCGTGGGTGCAGCGCGCCGAGATCGCCAGCGGCGTCCGCCCGAAGACCTGCACCTCGAGCTCGGGTCGGGACTCCATCTTGGCGGCCGCGCCGGCCAGGGCCGCGAGCGCGGCCGCCGGCAGCTCGAAGGGCAGGCTCACCCGGCGGGCGCCGCGCCGGGCCAGGAAGGCGAGCGTGCCCTCGTTGTAGACGTTGACGTAAGGCCCGATGGCGTGGTCCCGGCCGTCCAGCAGCGCGACCGCAGCCAGGTCGTTGGCCTCGACGAACAGGTCTTCGGCGGCGGCCAGGGCGGCCAGGTCGCGCCGCTCGCGCTCGCTCATGACCAGGGCCAGGGCGGAATGCACGACCTCCTTGCCGGCGGCTTCCAGGCGCGCGACCACCGCCGGCAGATAGGGCGCGTGGAACGGCGCGCGCTTGGAGCAGACCACCTCGCCGATGCAGACCGTATCGACCGGCGCTTCCTCGGCGATGCGGAAATAGAAGTCCCGCATGCGCTCGGCCGGCCAGTTGAACAGCAGCGGGCCGAGGGTCAGCTTGGCGGCGCGGGGCGTCCCCGGCGGCATCACCGCCAGGCCTTCTTATAGGCGCCGAGGGTGTCCCGGCCGCCCTCGGTGAGCGCGGCGATCTCACCCGAGTCCAGCCGCTCGCCGCGCGCCGCCGCCTCGAGGGCGCGGCGGAACGCGGTGACGGTCCTCTCGACGTAGGCGCGGCCGCGCTGCCGGCCCTCGATCTTGAGCGCGGTCACGCCGGCCGCGGCCAGCTCCGGCAGGATGCCGATGACGTTGAGCGAGGTCGGCTCCTCGAACAGGTAGGCGGCGGAGCCCCCGGTCACGAAGCGGCCCTTGCACAGGGTCGGGTAGCCGGCCGGGACGCCGGGGGCGAAGCGGTCGATGGTAAAATCGCCCAGGCGCGAGACCAGCGCCGCGCCCTGTTGCTCGTAGCGCACGTGGCTGGCCGGCGAGCAGACCCCGTTCATGTTGGGCGACTGGCCGGTGGCGTAGGACGACAGCGAGCAGCGGCCCTCGGCCATGACGCACATGCCGCCGAAGGCGAAGACCTCGGTCTGGACCGGGACCTGCCGGTTCAGCGCGGCGATCTCCTCCAGCGCCAGCACGCGCGGCAGCACCACCCGCTTGATCCCGAAGGCCTCGTGGTAGAAGCGGATCGCCTCCGGATTGGACGCCGAGGCCTGCACCGAGAGGTGGCGGCGCAGCGCGGGGTATTTCCGCGCGGCGTAGTCGAGCAGGCCGATGTCGGCCAGGATCAGCGCGTCGGCGCCGGCCGCGGCGGCCCGGTCGATCGCCTGGTGCCAGGGTCCGGGCCGGCCCGCCGCGGGAAAGGTGTTGATCGCGACGAAGACCTTGCAGCCGCGCCTGTGGGCATAGCGGAGGCCGTCGCGGAACGCCGCCTGGTCGAAGTTGAGGCCGGGGAAGTTGCGCGCGTTGGTCTGGTCCCGGAAGCCCAGGTAGACCGCATCGGCGCGCGCGTCGACCGCCGCGCGCAGCGCCGCCGGCGTGCCCGCCGGCGCGACCAGCTCCAATCGCCTGGCCGTCACTGTGCGGAGCTCCCCGCCGCGCCGCATCCGGCGCTGCAGCTCGTCCAGCCTGGTCCGGAGCTCGTCCAGCTCCGCGGCCTGGGCGTCGCAGCGCCGCGCCAGCGGCGACAGCAGCGTCTCCTGGAGGGTCTCGAGGTCCCGGGTCATGCGCCGGATCAGGGTCTCGGCCGGCCCCAGCAGGCGGCGCGCGATCCCGGCGAAGGGGCCGAGCGCCGAGGCGGCAACGTCGATCAGGTCGATACCGGCGCCGTCGATCGCGTTGCGCAGGGTCAGGATCGCCTCGGTATCGCCCTCCACGGCGAGCGCGCGCGAGAAGAACAGGGCATCCCCATCGACCCGCCCCTCCAGCAAATCGATCAGGCTCAGCAGGGAGCCGCGGATCGTCGCCGTCGGCTCGAACTCGCTGGCGCCACTTCGAACGACAGTCAGGCTGGGCGGGTTGGCGGCCGGCCGGAGCAGGAAATCAAGCGGCAGATCGACCGGATCGATCAGAAAGACGCAGTCACCAAGCCCGTCGAGGCGCGCGAAGACCTCGCCGTGGCGCCGCGCCACGGCGGCCATCGCCAGGGTCAACAGCGGCTGAAGCGCCGCCGGCGGCAGCGGCCGTGCCGCCCATCCCGCCAGCAGGGCCGGGCTCAGCGGTGCCGGCCGTCCCGGAATCGCCATGGTCTTCGCGGTCCTCCCCCCAGCATCCAGCACCCATGCCACGTCCCGCGGTCCGTTTCCTTGACATAACGCAATTCGCCACCGCCCGAGCGGAAGAAAGGCCGAACCGGGCACGGCCGCCCCTCGGCTTGACGCCCCGGCGGTTCACCCGGTTATCCAAAAAGCTCTGAATGACTGCCTACGCGTGCTAACCGCAATTCATCATCGGTGGTTTTGTAGATCAGCAACCGATCAGGAGCGACATGGCACTCCCGATGGTCCTTCCAGTTTCCTGTGAGGCCATGGTCCCGGTATTGTTGAGCCAGGGTTTGGCCCTGCTGCAAGGAACCAATGACATTACCTAGCTCGTCTATGTCCTGACCCTGTTTTTTCGCACTCTTTAAGTCCTTTTTGAACTGCTTTGTTGGTTTCAGCATGAGCATTTTAAATGTCTAGTTCCTTCCTCATGCCGTCAAAGCTGTCATAGGAAGATAATTTCTCACCGCTTTGCGTTTCTCTCATGGCCGCTGCGGTTTCCGCATTCGGCAGTGAGGCCGTTGGACGGAACGGCAAACCGCCGACATTCACGGTTTGCTGCAAGAACAATCGGATCGCGTCAGAGGTTTTCAGGCCCATGGCCCGAAACACCCTCTCGGCATCCTTTTTAAGCTCTGGCGACACTCTTGATTGCACGGTGTCGTTCATCGTTTTACTCCATATATCAGCTGCTAATAATATCCAATATACTGCAAACCGTCGGGTTTGTCAATCAAATGATTGACAACTGCATGATATCATGGGATCAAATTCTAGGTAATGAGCGTCAAACACTCCCTGTCAGTTAAGAAAAAGCGCTGATCAGGTATTGATCGAATGTCTCAAGAATCGGGACCGGTTCACCATCGAAGAGATGCAGGTAGCGCCTTTGCCGTATATTCATCAAATTTCCCACCGACCCACTCCCGGGCGGGGGGCCCAGCTTGACGCCCCGGCGGGAAGGCAATACCTAAAGGCCCGGGAAAGCAGCAAGGATTCCGAAGTACACTCGCCGCCATGGCCCTCCTGCCGATCATCATCGCCCCGGACCCGCGCCTGAAGCAGATCGCGGCGCCGGTCGCGCGCGTCGACGACCAAGTCCGCCAGCTCATGGACGACCTGCTCGAGACCATGTACCAGGCGCCGGGCATCGGCCTGGCCGCGCCCCAGGTCGGCGTGCTAAAGCGGGTGATCGTGGTCGACGCCTCCGCCAAGGACGAGGAACGCGCGCCGCTGTGCATGGCCAATCCGGAGCTGATCGAGGTCTCCGACGAGGACGCCCACTACGAGGAGGGCTGCCTGTCCCTGCCCGAGCACTACGCCGAGGTGGTGCGCCCGATCCGGATCCGGGTGCGCTACCTGGACCACGAGAACGAGATCCGCGAGCTCGACGCCGAAGAGCTGCTCGCGACCTGCATCCAGCACGAGATGGATCACCTGGAGGGCATCCTGTTCGTCGATCACCTGAGCGCGCTCAAGCGAAACATGATCCTGCGCAAGCTGACCAAGGCCAAGAAGGCGGACAAGACGCCGGACAAGATACCGACGGGAGCGCCGGTCGCCGCCGAATGATGCCGGCGGGCAAAAGCTGGCCCGGGGGGTGCGCAGCAAGGGACTCCGCACCCAGGGGATTCGGACCATGACGCCGCCCATGAAGCCCCTGCGCCTCGCCTTCATGGGCGCCCCCGACTTCGCGCTGCCCAGCCTGCGGGCGCTGGCCGACGCCGGGCACGAGATCGCGGCGGTCTACGCCCAGCCGCCGCGCGCCTCCGGACGCGGCCACCAGGAGCGGCCCTGCCCGGTCCACGCGCTCGCGCTCGCGCGGGGCTGGCCGGCGCGCACGCCCGTAAGCCTCGAGGAGCCGGCGGAACCGGCGGCCTTCGCCGCCCTCGATCTCGATGTCGCAGTGGTCGCGGCGTACGGCCTGATCCTGCC
>JACZVL010000011.1 GCA_022572685.1 Pseudomonadota bacterium | reverse complement strand
ACCGGTCCCCAAACCGATTTCCTTGGTGGTGAAGAACGGATCGAAGATGCGGCGCCTGGTCCGCGCGTCCATGCCCCGTCCGGTATCGCTTACCGTCAACCGGGCGTAGCTACCGGGCGGCGGCCCGGCGCCGCGATGGCCGGCGCCGGGCGTCACGACCGCCCGATCGAGACCCACCTCGAGCAGGCCGGGCCGGCCCTCCATGGCATCGGCGGCGTTGGCGGCGAGGTTGACGATTACCTGATGGATCTGGGTCGGATCGGCCACCACGCCCCCGCAGTTCGGGTCGAGCTTGTGGCGAATCTCGATGGTGCTGGGCAGCGTGGCCCGGATCAGCCTGAGCGCCTCCTCGGCGACGACGCTGAGATCGATCCGGCGTGGCGAGGGCTCGTCTTGGCGGCTGAAGGCGAGAATCTGCCGCACCAGCTCCTTGGCCCGCTCGCTGGCTTCGATCACGCCGTCGAGGGTGCGCCGCCGCGCATCGCCGTCCGGGATCTTGTTGCGGACGGATTCGGTCAAGCCGATGATCGCGAACAGCATATTGTTGAAGTCGTGGGCGATGCCGCCGGCGAGAACACCCAAGGCCTCCATCTTCTCGGCCTGGCGCCGCTGCTGCTCGAGATCCCGCTGCTCGGTGATATCCGCGATCGAGCCGGCCATGCGGAGCGGCCGGCCGTCCTCGTCCCAGACCGCCTGTCCCCGGATCCGTATCCACAGGTACTCACCGCTTTTGTGGCGAAGGCGAAGCTCCAGATCATAGGGCTGCTTGTCTTCGACGTGGGCGCGCACCGCTTCGGACACCCGGTCCCGATCGACGGGGTCGAGCAGGTCCACGAAGGTCTTTCTGACCGGCGCGAGCTGGTCCGGCGCGTAGCCGAGGATCTCGGCCCAGCGCGGGGCGAAATAACATTCGTCTGTCTGAAGGTTCCAGTCCCATATGCCGTCGCTGGTTCCGGCTACCGCGCGCGCATAGCGCGCCTCGCTCTCGCGCAGGGCCGCCTCGGCTCGTTTCTGCTCGGTGATGTCCAGGCTGATGGAGATCGACCCGCCGTCCGGCAGTCGTTGCTCGTTGGTACGCACCCAGATGTCGTCCTGGCGTGCGATCTCAAGGGGGCGCCCGGGATTTCGGTGCCGTTCCAGGCGCTCCGATATCCAGCTTTCTTCCCGCCCGGTGGCCTCCGGCACCAGGCCGCCGGAGACCAGGACTCGGATCAATTCCTCGAACGTCATGCCGAGATGGATGTCGTCCGCGACCTTCGCGTTCAAATTCCGGAAGGCCCGGTTGAACAGGACCAGCCGGTCGTCGGCATCGTAGAGCGTCACGATTTCGGCGATCCCCTCGACGGCCAGGCCCAAGCGGTACCAGACCGCCTCGGCCGCATCATGCCGACGCCGCGCCTCGGCCTCGCGCAGCTCATGCTCGACAGCCGGCGCCAAGCGGATCAGTTTGTCCTTCATCAGGTAGTCGTTGGCGCCTGCCTTCATGACCTCGACGGCGATTTCCTCGCCAACGGATCCGGATACCACGATAAAAGGCAGGCTGGCGACCATTTCGCGCACGATCTTAAGCGCCGCGAAGGAATCGAACGACGGCATGGCGTGATCGCAGATCACGATGTCCCAAGACGATTCCAGGAGCGCTTTCCGAAATTCAGCCGCGTTTTCGACGCGACGATGATCGGGTTCGAAACCGCCGCGGACGAGCTCACGAAGCAGGACTTCCGCGTCCGCGGGATCGTCCTCGGCGATCAGCACCTTGAGTGGGCCGGGCACCGTCAGGACTTGGCGACCCGCCGACGCGCTGCGCCGCGGACGCGCCCCGGCTTCGTCGAGCCTGCAGTCGCCATCTAGCTCCAGCCCAGCTTCAGGGCGAGGGTCGCGGCGTGGGTGCGGTTCGACGCACCGAGCTTTTTGAACACGCCCCTGAGATGAAACGCCACGGTGATCTCCTTCACGCCGAGTTCGCGGGCGATCTCCTTGTTCGAGCATCCATCCAAAACCTGGGACAGCACCTGGCGCTCGCGCGGCGTCAGGGTGGCGAGCGGGTTGTCGGGTCCCCAGTCCGGATCGTTGCCGCCGCGGCCGGACTCTCCCGCGGCGTCATTCGGGCCGATGATCTGAAAGGGCACGTACTTTTCGCCGGCCATGACGAGCCCCAGCGCCTTGATGATCGCGTCGGAGGACATATCCTTGGGGATGAAGCCGACGGCGCCACGCTCGAAGGCCTCCAGAATATCGGCGCGGGAGGCGAGGCCGGAAATGATCACCGTCGGGGTGTCCGGCAAACACTTCCGAAACCGCGTCAGGCCATCGAGACCGTGCATGCCCGGCATGTTCTTGTCGAGAAACACGACGTCGTATCGGCTGTCTTCCCGCACCACGTTCAGCGCTTGATCCAGGCTCTGCGAGATCGTGATCTCGGTGTCGGGATCGACCTCCCGCAAGTACACGGAAAGCGCGTCCGCCACCATGGGGTGGTCGTCGGCGATCAATACACGCATTGGCAACTCCCCACACCTATCCGCACGGGCCACTCGCCGAATTCCATGATTCCGCCAGCGATCTTGGCATTGCGAGTGGCCGACCTTTCAACTTGGACGAAGAGTTCCGGTCCACAGGGGCTACTGTCGCGATTATCCGTCACACCTTCGGACCGTGCAATATGAAATTGCCCTGACATAACAACATCTCCGATTTGGGCACCGGTGCGGGCCGCCGCCGAACCCGATCACGCGGCTCCACTCCCAGTGTCCAGGCCCGATCACCGGCGCCGGCGAAACCGCGCGCCGGGCGCACCTGCAAATCTAGATAGGTTGCCTGACAAGATTAGTATATAGTATATCAATAGTTATAGCTCCTACTATTATCAACGATATAATTACGTAACGACTGTCGGATGTTAAGTCAATTTTAAAATCGAACCGCTACTTACTGTAGCCGGATGCCAGATTATTTTCTGGCTGGGGCGACGGCGGGAGGTTTCCGCCGATCGCGCCCGGGCTCGTTCGGGCCGGCGGCTGGTGGCCGTGGCCGGGCCAACGGGACCGGGCGGCGAGGGGTACGAGAGGGCGTGGCCTCGACGAGGCCAGGTCTGGGGCAACGGCGACCGGGACGGTGACGGCATCTCTGCCGGCCGTCCCGGCGCAACCAAGGGCGAGGGTTCCGATGCTGAAGACGATCGCCTTGGCGATGGCAACGGTTCTGGGGGCAGTGGCTCTGGGGACGGTTGCGAGTCCGGGCCAAGCGCGCGCGCTGGAGTTGGGCTTGACTCCCAGCCAGGTGTTCGGGCTCTGGGTCAACATCAACAACAGTCTGCTCGCGGTCGGGGGCCTTACCTCGGACGACGAGCGCTGGGTCGGCGAGCTCTCCGCGACCGCGCCAAAGCCGTTCGAAGGCAAGCAACCCAGGGACGTCCTGGCCCTGGTGAAGGCTTTCCAATCCCGGTTCCACGACTTCCATTCACCGCATAACGACGAGTCACCCGGGCGCCGAACAGGCACGCCCTCGGGCGACGGAGGCGAGCGGACCGTGACGCCCAGCGACGTGTTTCTGGAGAGTGGCCATGTGCTCGATGACCTGGTGGGCCATATTCTCGAACTTGGCAACCGGAAACTGCCGATTACACAGTTCTACGCGCGCAACAGTTTTCGCGGCAAGACACCCTCTCATGTCTACGGCCTGGTCGATCTGGCGCACCGTCGGCTGGCGTCCATTTTGGCGAAATCCCGGTCTTGACGGCGGCGTGAAGGGCGAGGCGTTACCATGTTCGAGTGGCTGCAACATGTCCGTATTCAAACCATCGGGAACGCGATCAACGCGGCCTTGCTGATCACCGCGTTCGTCGTCGGGTTGTCGTCGACGATGGTGTTCGTCGAGGCGCGCCACATGTCCGATACCTGGGAGCGCTTCGACAAGGGCGCGGCCACCAAGGCGATCGTACTGGGTGACCTGAGGGCCGCGCTCGGATACGGCGGCATGATCCATCAGATCAGCGATTTCATATTGCGCCGGGACCAGCGCCGCCTGATCGACGTGCAGAAGAGCCTGCGCGGGGCCACGATCGCCCTGACCCGATATCAGTCGCTGGGAACGACCCAGAGGGAACGGGTCGCGCTCGACACCGTCAATACCGCCATCGACGAACACTGGGCGCGCGTTTCCCTGGCCGAGCGCCTGGTTCTCGATGGGGTTGCCGCGGAAGACATCCACCTGACCAGCGGCATCGACGACAGCGCCGCGCTGGAGGCCTTCGATACCCTCGAGGCGGAACTGCGCGCGGCGCGTCAAGAAAGCGGCGAGCAAGTCTACGCCGCGACCAGCCGGGTGATCCAGCTCTTGGTGATCTCGTCCGTGATCGTCGGGACCCTGGTGGCGGTCCTGCTGATCGGGTTCTACCTGTTCACCCGGGTCCGGCTGACCCGGCCGCTGAAGGCGCTCGGCGACGCCATGTCGCGGCTGGCCGAGGGCGATCATGACGCTGAGATTCCGGAACTCGACCGGCGCGACGAGATCGGCGCCATGGCCCGGGCCGTGCGGATCTTCCGGCAGAACGCCATCGAGCGCCGCGCGGCGGAGGCGGCGCTGCAGGCAAGCGAGGAGCGCCTTGCGACGATCCTGGAAATCGCGCCCGAGGCGATCATGGCCGTCGATGCCGGCGGGGTCGTCGAGTTGTTCAACAAGGGCGCCGAAGCCATGTTCGGCCATGCCGCGAAGGAGATAATCGGCCAACCCTTCGATTTGCTGATTCCGATGCGGTTTCGGGAAATCTATAAAAGGTATCTGAGGAGATTCGGGAACGCCACGACCGCCGTCCGCATGATGGACGAAACAGGTGACATATCGGGACTGCGCGCCGACGGCTCGGTGTTTCCGGCCCAGGCTTCGATCTCGAAGATCGACCGAAACGGCGAGAAGATATTCACGGTCATCATTCGGGACATCACCGAGTCAACACTGGCCCGCAAACGCATCTTGGACATGGCCAAGTTCGTGAACGAGAACCCGAGCCCGGTGCTGCGCGTGACCGCGGCCGGACAGGTCCTTTACGCCAACCCGGCGGCCCGCGAGTTCGGCGCCTTGTTCGAATCCGCCGATCTGCAGGTCCTGGGCGCTTCGCTGGCAACCACGTTGCGGCAGGCCCTGGAATCGGGAGGCCGCGGGGAACTGGAATTCGAAGCCGAAAGCCGCGCGTTCACCTTCACGATCTGTCCGGTCGAGGATGAAACCTATATCAACCTTTACGGCAGCGAAGTCACGGGACGCAAGCAGATCCAGGAGCAGCTCAACCACGCCCAGAAGATGGAGGCGGTCGGCCGGCTGACCGGCGGCATCGCCCATGACTTCAACAATCTTCTCATGGTCATCTCGGGCTACGCGCGGCGCATACTGAGCCATCCCGACGACATAGAGGTGGCCGGAAAATCCCTGGAACAAATCCTCTCGGCCACGGAAAAGGCCGCGAGCCTGACCAAGCAGCTGCTCGTGTTCAGCCGCCGCCAAATCATGGAGAAGCGCGTGTTCCGGGTGGCCGACGCCCTGGGCGAGATCAAGGGGCTGCTGGTGCATTCGGTCGGCGAATCCCACGACGTCTGGATCGAGGTCGCGGACAAGAAGGTCTGCGTCAAGACCGACCAGTCCGAGTTCAGCCAGGCCATCATGAACCTCGCCGTCAACGCGCGCGACGCCATGCCCGAGGGCGGCGAGATCACGATCGGCGCGCGCATCGAGGAGGTGACGGAGGCGGCCACCTGGCTACACGGGAAAATCGGACCCGGGCGCTACGTAAGGATCTCGGTGACGGACCGGGGAACCGGAATCGAGGAAGACACGATGGCGCACCTGTTCGAGCCGTTCTTCACCACCAAGGAACAAGGCAAGGGGACCGGGTTGGGCTTGGCGATGGTCTATGGCTTCGTCGAGCAGTCGGGCGGCACGATCGACGTCGCCACCGAACTCGGCGTGGGCACCACCTTCCACATCTACCTGCCGGTCGTGGAACAGGCGCCGGAAGTGGCCGCGGCCGCGCAGGTGGCGCTGGAGCACCGGGGCAAGGGCGAGACGATCCTCCTGGTGGAGGACGACGACCGGCTTCTGGAGCTGACCCACGAAGTGCTGTGCGATCTGGGATACACCGTATTCGTGGCGGGCAACGGTCTGGAGGCCTTGGAGCTCGACGAGAACCTCGACCGGTCCATCGACCTGCTGCTCAGCGATGTGGTGATGCCGTCGCTCGGTGGGTTCGAGCTTTACAAAATCCTTTTGGAGAAACGTCCGGAGCTGAAGGCCGTGTTCATTTCGGGGTATCCGACGCGAGGTACCGGCAGCGTCGAGATACCGGAGAGCACGCCCTTCCTGAGCAAGCCGGTTTCACCGGAGGAACTCGCCCGGGAGATCCGCGACGAACTCGATCGGAGTGGCAGTCCACATTCCGGTCGAGGCGAGAGGATGCTAAGCAATGTCTCAGCTTGACATGAGCCTGAACCAATTGAAGATCCTCCTGGTCGAGGATAGCTTCGAGTCCATGAACCTGATCCGGAACATGCTGAAGGACCTTGGCATTACCCAGGTGTTCACCGCCAAGGACGGGATGGAGGCACTGGACCTCCTGGGCATCTTCACCGAAGAGGGCGAGATCGACCTCGTGCTCTGCGATTGGAACATGCCGAGGTTGACCGGTGTAGAGCTGTTGAGACAGGTCCGGACCTGCGATCCGGACATGCCGTTCCTTATGATCACCGGCCTGGCCGACTACGACTCGGTCACCGAGGCGAAGTCCCTTGGTGTGACCGGATACATCAAGAAACCGTTCTCCCTGGACGAGCTCGAGAAAAAGCTGGGCCTCGTGAATCGCATCCTCATTCACCGGAGGAAGCAACAGTTCATCATTTAGCGCGGGCTCATGCCGAGCCGCGGCGGCCGCCGATCTCTCGTTTGCGGGCAGCGCGGGCGCCGAGGCCCAACCGGACGTGCGGCCCAGGAACGGGCGGTGGTGGCGATAGGGGCCTGGTCCCGGGTTCCCGCCACGTGGCCCCCAAACCCGAGTCCAACTGCAATAAACATAAGTAATATCAATGCCCTGACGTATTTCCTTGAATCGACGGAGCAACGCGGGCGGCGCGGGCCGCTCCAGACCCTGCTTTCCCGCCAAAGTTGAGCTATTTCGGCTGGAATATCACATGCTTAACCGCTATGGTTAATCGATCGGTCAGGCGAGAAGCGAACTGGGGTGGTCATGCGTTTGGATCTGGCGCGGCGTATCGCGCGCACATCACGAAACGACCACCGGCTCCGGCGCTGGGGCCGGGTATTGGCCTTCACCATGGTGATCGTGGGTGGCTTGGACCTGGTCTCGACGAATGTAGCGCTGGCCGCGGGTCAAATCGAGGGCAACCCGCTGCTGCGCTCGATGCAATTGGACCTGGGCTCCTGGTGGTCGCTCCCGAAGATGGCGTTCCACCTGGCACTCGCCTATCTGGTGCTGTGGATTCCCTCCAAACGCATGCTGGCCACCGGCGCCGTGGTCAGCGTGGCCTACGTGCTGCTGGTCGCGAACAATCTCTATCTGGCGGGCTGGTCGATCTAGGCCGGGGCCGGGGGCTGGGCCGGTCGTCCACTCCGAATCCCTTCCGTCACTCGGGCCGGAGCGTCTCCACGAAGGCGATGACGTCGTCGAGGTTCGCCGGCGTCACCATGAACTCCTTGACGTGGGACGGTAGCGTGGTCCAGCGGGCCACGCCGGGCACGCGCACGAAGACCGGATGCGGCCGGCGCTCGAAAAAGGTCTGGAATCGCTCCAGCCAATCGTCGCGCTTGGCCAGCAATTGGAACGACGGCGTCGAGCCGATGCCGCCCATGGGGTTGAAATCGCCGACCACGTGACAGCGCGCGCAGTGGGTTTCGGCGATTTTGCGTCCGGCCTCGACGTGGCCCCCGGCCCCAGCCGAGGCAATCGGAAAGCTCGCCGCCACCAAGATCGCGACGGCAAGCGCCGGCCGCTTCATGAGCTTCCTCCGCGGTTCCGATATCCGGGCAGGTCCCACCGGCCGGCTATAGCCGCCGCCCCGGGATCGCCATGGTGGCGTGTCCGGCCGTTGCCGTCGACGACGGTCGGTTCGCCACGCTTGACGATTGCTGCGGAAAAGCTGCGCCAGCAACATTTTCTGCCCCCAACGGCTACGCGCACCGGTAACGCATTATTAACCTCGGAATTATACCTCTGCAGACGATTCTCTCAAGTGGAGGCCGACCCCCCGGGCAAACTTGAATCGAAACCTGGGTGAGGGCGTCCCCAGGCCCCGGCGGTTGCCCCCTCGGCCCCGGCGGGCCTATAACAGCGCGGACCCACACTAGGACAGAAGGCCGAAAAACTTAGGATTTTGGACCATGATGCGACGTCTCCTAGCGTGTTTCGCGATCGCCGCCGCGCTCGGCCTGGCGGCCTGCCAGACCCCGACCCCGAGCTTCGAGACCGGCCTGGAAGCGGCCGACCGCGGTGACTATGCCGCGGCGGTCGAAATCTGGGGCCCGCTCGCGGAAGCTGGGGACGTGCTGGCGCAAGTCCACCTGGCCGGGCTCTATGCCGCCGGCGAGGACGTCGAAAAGGATTCGGCCGAGGCCGTCAGGCTGTACCGGCTGGCCGGCGAACAGGGCCACGCCGAGGCCCAGTTCAACCTGGCGGAGCTTTATGCCCGGGGCGAGGGGGTGGCGCGGGACTACGCGGCCGCCGCCGAATGGTATCGCCGCGCCGGCAACCAGGGCCACGTGAAGGCCCAGACCCGGCTGGGCGCCCACTACGAGAAGGGCCTGGGCGTCGAGCAGAGCTTTGCCGAGGCCTCGGTCTGGTGGCGCAAGGCGGCCGCCCAGGGTCACATCGGCGCCCAGACCACCCTGGGCGCGCTTTACGAGCGCGGCCTCGGCGTGCCCCAAGACTACGTCCAGGCCGCCGCCTGGTGGCGCCAGGCGGCCGAACAGGACGCCGCCGAGGCGCAGACCAATCTCGGCTACCTCTATTCGAAGGGCCTCGGGGTCGCGCAGGACTACGCCCAGGCGGCGGCGTGGTGGACCAAGGCCGCCTTTCAAGGCCAGCCGGCGGCCCAGTCCAACCTCGGCGTGCTCTACGAGAAAGGCCGCGGGGTGCGCCAGAATTACGGCGAAGCGGTGCGCTGGTGGCAACTGGCGGCGGCGCAGGACCATCCGGACGCGCAGCACAATCTGGCCTACATGTACGCCAACGGCCTGGGCGTGCCCAAGGACGACATCGAGGCGATCCGCTATTGGCGGCTGGCCGCCGGGCAGGGCCTGGCGGTGGCGCAGCACTATCTCGGCGCCATGTCCGCGCGCGGCCAGGGCGTGCCCCAGAGCTACGCCGAGGCGGCCAAGTGGTATCGACTGGCCGCCGAGCAGGGCGACCCGGACTCGCAACTGGCGCTCGGGAAACTCTATCACGGCGGCGCCGGCCTGCCGGTCAGCCTGGTCCAGGCCTACAAGTGGTACAACCTCGCCGCCGCGCGGTTTGCGCCGGGCCAGGCGCGCACCGATGCCGCGCGCCGCCGCGACGCCCTGGCCCGCGGCATGAGCGCCCATCAGCTCAACGAGGCCCAGCGCCTGGCGCAACAGTGGCAGCCCAAGACCCGCTGAATTCCAGCCTTTTTGCCGGCGTCGCCCGCGACCCCAGGGCCACCATCCCAGGATTGCCCCAATCCGGACAAGGTTTCGACCGCATCGCCCCCTACCTAGGAGGCTGGAGGCCGATGCACCGTGTCCCAGACGACCAAGACCGAGCCCAAGACCGAGCCCAAGACCGAGCCCACCGAGCCCGAGACCGAGAGCCACAAGGACCCGGCCTGCCTGCGCCGCTGCCTGCTGTGCGGCGAGAGGTTCGGCTCCGCCGGCCCGCACAACCGCATCTGCAAGCGCTGCAAGTCGAGCCAGGTCTGGCGCCAGGGCTGATACCAAGGAGCGGCTAGCGGCCCGCGGACTGGGCGCAATCGATGCAGACCGGCGTGGTCGGATTGAGCGCCAGGCGTTTTCGCGCGATCGCCTCGCCGCAGCCGGCGCAGGTGCCATAGTCGCCGTCCTCGATGCGGCCGAGCGCCGCCTCGATCTGTTGCAGCTCGACCTTGCGGCGGCGATCGGTTTCCACCGCCATCGCCTGGGACTGCAGGGCGTCCATGCGCGACAGGCGCCCGACCCGGCTCTGGTCGAGCACGACGGTTCGGCGCGCCTCGGCGCTCGAGCCCACCAGGCGCAGCAGCCCCTCGCGGCGCGCGATCAAGGCCGCACGGACGGCTTCCGGATCGATGTCGCTGCCGTCGCTCATGGCTGGGCTTTCCAAGGCTGTGCGGCCGTGGCCGCGCGTCCTCCGGCGGCGGCCGGATTCGGCCCCGGAATCCAGCATAGTGCCGGTGGCGCGGCCGTAAAGCCCCACCGAACCTCGAATTCGCCTCCAAAATCGGTAGAATTCAATTGCCCTTTGGCGGGCGGACGCTATAAAACCGGCTCCGTGCCAAAGGATCCGGCGAAGTTCGAGCGGGCGGCTGTGGCGGAAACGGTAGACGCGCAGCGTTGAGGTCGCTGTGGGGGAAACCCCGTGGAGGTTCAAGTCCTCTCAGCCGCACCATTTATACCAAAGGTCCTTAGTAATGACCCATAGAGATCGCGCGGGCGATCCGCCGGGCAGGAGGGGAGCCGCCGGCGATGTGGGACATCGGCAAGGCTTCCCGACGCCCCCGGCGGTTCGCCCGCGCGACCGGAGGCGGCTTCCCAAGGTTTTCGGACGGCGTCCCGCATGGCTCGCGATGCCCCGCATCGCCACGCCACGCGCTCCTTGCCGAAAGCCTTGGGAAGCCGTCTCTATGGGTCATTACTAAGGACCTTTGGTATAACCCTTGCGGACCGACGGACCGGCCCGATATATCGGGGGCCCCGGACTTGGTGCCACGCGGCTGTGGCGGAATTGGTAGACGCGCTAGCTTCAGGTGCTAGTTCTCGCAAGGGAGTGGAGGTTCGAGTCCTCTCAGCCGCACCAAGCCCCTTGGCGGGCCCCCTGGTCGCCCCCCCGGGCGGCCCTTTGGGCGCGTGGTTGTGCGCCCGGTCCCGATACGGCATGATTCCCACCTGAGCGACTCGGCGCGAGCCGAACCATTGCCGGGCGAACCAGGGGGAGCGGCCATGGCCGACGAGAGCGAAGGCAAATCGGGTCCGGGCGTCACGCCCTCCGAGCTCGACGAGAGCACCCACGCCGAGTTGCGCGTTCTCTATCAGGATTCCGGCATGTCGGTCCGCTTCGCCCGGGAGCGGCAGTGGAAACTGGTCGGCGGCACGCTGCTGTTGTTCGCCGCCACCGTCGCGGTGCCGGAGCTGGTCGATATCTCCACCTTCGCGGCCAAGGGCCTGGTGCTCGCCAGCTTCCTGATCGGCGCCGGGGCGATTTACCTGCTGATCGTCTACCAGGTCTGGCAGAACACCGAGCTGCACCGCATGCAGGAGATCGGCGCCCGCTTCTCCAACATTTTCGTCCAGTTGGGCGGCGCCGAGGCCGCCCGCGAAGGCCGGCTGCACAGCTATATCGTGCTGTTCTTCATGATCGCCCTGATCGTGCTCGGCAACACGCTCGCCGTCCTCCTGATGGCGCGGCACTACCTGTCCAGTTGATCCCAGGGAGCGCGGGACCCTGCCAGCGCGCGGTCCTCGACGCGGATGCGGTGGGCGAGGAGCGCGAGATTGGCGAGTCCGAAGCCGAGCGCCATCTGCCAGGCGCCGAAGGCGAGCGGCAGCAGCGGAATCTCCAGGGCCACAACCAGGTAGTTCGGATGACGCAGGAAACCATAGGGCCCGCGCCGGACCGGCGGGGCGCCGGGCAGGGCGATCACCCGGGTGGTCCAGCGGGCGCCCAGGCTGACGATGATCCAGAGCCGGCCGAGCTGGAGCAGGCCGTAGCCACCGAGCAGTCCCCAATTCGGCGGCGCGTCCGGCGGCACCAGCGCGAACAGCGCCACCAGCCAGCCGCCGTGCAGGGCGACGATCAGGGGATAGTGGCCGGCGCCGTGCTCGACCCCGCCGGCCGCCACCAGGTGTCTGGTGTTGCGCCGCGCGTAGGCCAACTCACCCAGGCGCTGCACCGCCACCAAGAGCGCGATGATCTGAGGCAGGCCGATCACGGCTCACGCCTCCAGGAGCAGGAATCCGGCGGTGAATCCGGGCCCCAGCGACGACACCAGGTGGCGGCCGCGCAGGCCGCGCGCCAGCGCGCGCTCGACCACGAACAGCACCGTGGCGGCGGACATGTTGCCGTAGTCGCGCAGCACCGCGCGGGCGTCGGTCATGGCGCCCGGCGCCAGGTCGAAGACCGCTTCGAGCGCGTCCAGCACCTTGGCCCCGCCCGGGTGGCACAGGGTGCCGTCCAGATCCTCGCGCCCCAAGCCCTGGCGGGCCAGGAAACCGTCGACCGCCGCACCGTAGCGCTCGCGCACGATTCCCGGGATGGCCCGCGAGAACAGCACCCCGAAGCCGTCCTCCTCGACGCGCCAGCCCATGACATCGAGGGTGTCGGGCCAGGTATGCTCGCCCCAACCGACCAGCTCCGGGCCCGGCGTGTCGCGGTCGCAGGTGACCAGCGCCGCCGCCGCGCCGTCGCCGAACAGCGCGGTGGCGATGATGTTGCTCTTGCCGGCGTCGCTGTCCCGAAAGGTCAGGCCGCAAAGTTCGACCACCAGGAGCAAGATCATGCTGCCGGGCGCGGCGCGCGCCATGGCGGCCGCGCGCGCCAGGCCGAGCACGCCGCCGGCGCAGCCCAGGCCGAAGATCGGCAGCCGCTGCACGTCGTGACGGAATGGCAGCGCCGCCATCACTCGGGCATCGAGACTCGGCACCGCGATACCCGAGCTCGAAACCGCGACGATGGTGTCGACGCGCTCCGCCGGGACTTGGGCGCGGGTCAGGCAGTCCTGCGCGGCGCGGCGGAGCAACTCCACCGCGTGTTCGATATACAGCGCGTTGCGGTTCTTCCAGCCGCCGGTCGACCGGTACCAATCGAGCGGCACGCAGGAGTAACGGGTCTCGACGCCCGCGTTGTCATAGACCGGCAGCATACGTGCGATCAGGTTGCCGCGCTCGCGAAACAGATTCTGGGCCTCGGCCCGGACCTCGTCCTGACGCAGAACGAAGGGGGGCACGGCGGTGGCGAGCGATACCAGGCGGGCCGGAAACGGCATGTGACGCGAGCTCACGAACTCCACTAGACTGGCACCGACCAGTATAGCTTCAATTCGCGGAACGGAGAACCGATTTCCCGTGCTCGACGGCTTCGAACAGACCCGCATCGCCACCTCCGGCGCCGAAATTAACGTCCGCAAGGCGGGGCAGGGGCCGCCGCTGCTGATGCTGCACGGCTACCCCCAGACCCAGGTCATGTGGCACAGGATCGCGCCCGCCCTGGCGAAACGCTTCACCGTGGTGCTGACCGACCTGCGCGGCTACGGCGACAGCGCCAAACCGCCCGGCGGCGACCATCACGAAGCCTATTCCAAGCGCGCCATGGCCCAGGACCAGGTCGAGGTCATGGCCGCGCTCGGCTTCGAGAAATTCGCCGTGGTCGGCCACGACCGCGGCGCCCGGGTCGGCCACCGCCTGGCCCTCGACCACCCGGAGCGGGTGACCAAGTTGGCGGTGCTCGACATCGCGCCGACGCTGGCCATGTACGAACGCACCGACATGGCCTTCGCCAGCGCCTATTACCACTGGTTTTTTCTGATCCAGCCCTACGACCTGCCCGAGCGCCTGATCGGCGCCGACCCGGACTACTACCTGGAAAAGAAGCTCGGCAAGTGGAGCCAGAGCGCGGGCAGCTTCGACGCGGCCGCGCTGGCCGAGTACCAGCGCTGCTTCCGCGATCCGGCGACCATCCACGCCACCTGCGAGGACTACCGGGCCGCCGCCGGAATCGACCTGGAGCACGACCGCGCCGACCTGGACCGCAAGCTCGCCTGCCCCCTGCTCGTGCTATGGGGCGCCGGGGGCGTGATCGAACGCAGCTACCCGGTGCTCGAAATCTGGCGCGAGCGGGCCCGGGACGTGCGCGGCAAGGCGCTGCCCTGCGGCCATTTCCTGGCCGAGGAGGCGCCGGCGGAGACGCTCGCCGAGTTGGTGCAATTCCTCTAGCGACTCCAATTCCTTAAGGGAGTGCTGGCAAGCTGGGGGCAGGCCCCTATAGTGGGGTCGCCCATGCCGAATTTCAGGAATCCCGGAGTGTGAACCAGAAAACGGCCCAGAACGACGCCCCGGAGGACGCCGATCCAGCCCGGCCCAAGCCGTCGGCCGGTCCCGGTGCGGTCGCGCGCCTGCGCAACTATTTCTTCGCCGGCGTCCTGGTCACCGCGCCGGTCGGCATCACCTTCTGGCTGGCCTGGCAGGTGATCGGCTTCATCGACAACCAGGTCACGCCGCTGGTGCCGCCGCGCTGGAATCCGGAAACCTACCTGCCGTTCTCCGTGCCCGGCCTGGGCCTGGTGGTCTCGGTGGTGTTCCTGACCCTCGCCGGCTTCATCGCCACCGGAATCGCCGGCCGCGCCATCGTGCGCCTGGGCGAGCGCCTGGTCGCCGCGGTGCCGATCGCGCGCAGCATCTACAGCTGGACCAAGCAGGTTTTCGAGACCGTGCTGTCCCAGCAGTCGACGGCCTTCAACGAGGTCGTGCTGATCGAGTATCCGAGCCGCGGCATCTGGGCGGTCGGCTTCATCACCGGCCAGACCGTGGGCGAGGTCCAGAAGCTTACCGCCGAGACGGTCTACAACGTGTTCATTCCGGCGACCCCCAACCCGACCACCGGCTTCCTGCTGTTCATTCCCGAGCGTGACATCCACCGCCTCGACATGACCGTGGAGGAGGGCATCAAGCTGGTGATCTCCGGCGGCATCCTGGTGCCGCGCCGGCGCAACGCCGAGGAGGCCGCCGAGTTCCTCGAGGCGGCCAACGCCCGCCAGCGCCGAACCGAGGCCCGACCGGCCAAACCGGCGGAAGCAGGGGACGCAGAGTCGCACCACGCCGATGCGCTGGGCCCGTTGATGCGGCTGCGCAATTATTTCTTCGCCGGGATCCTGGTCACCGCGCCGATCGGCATCACCATCTGGATCGGCTGGGCCCTGGTGTCCTGGATCGACGACCGGGTCATCCCCTTCATCCCGGCGCAATGGAACCCGGAGACCTATCTGCCGTTCAGCCTGCCGGGCCTGGGCGTCCTGGTCGCCGTTTTCGTCCTGGTTACCATCGGCTTCCTGACCGCCGGGCTGGTCGGGCGCAACCTGGTCGGCCTGGGCGAGCGCCTGCTCGACCGCATGCCGGTGATTCGGGGCGTCTACGCCGCGGTCAAGCAGGTGCTGGAGACCGTGCTCAAGGAACAGAGCAAGGCATTCCGGCAGGTGATCCTGTTCCAGTATCCGCGCAAGGAGAGCTGGGCGATCGGCTTCGTCACCGGCGAGACCGTGGACCACATCCAGAACCAGACCGCCGAGAGCGTGGTCAACGTGTTCCTTCCGACCACGCCGAATCCGACCTCGGGCTTCCTGCTGTTCGTGCCCCGCGACGAGATTCAAACGCTGCGCATGACCGTGGAGGAGGGCATCAAGATGGTGGTCTCCGGCGGCATCGTGACCCCGCCGGCCGGCGCCGAGGCAGCGGACGGGCGCGGGGACGGGGACGAGGAACCCAAGATCGCCGAAAGCGCGTAAGCGCGGCGATTTCATTCATCCCGAACGCAGGTACTTGACCGCCGCGTCGCGTTCGAACAGGTAGAGCAGCACGCGCAGCGCAGGCCCGCGCGGGCCGGTCAAATCCGGGTCGGTGCCGAGGATCAGCCGGGCATCGTCGCGCGCCAGCGCCAGGAGCTCGCCGTGAACCGCGAGGTCGGCCAGGCGGAACTCGGGAAAGCCGCTCTGGCGCGTGCCCAGGAGCTCGCCGGCGCCCCGCAGCCGCAGGTCCTCCTCGGCGATGCGGAAGCCATCGTCGGTCTCGCGCAGGATTTGGATGCGCGCCCGCGCGGTCTCGCCCAAGGGGCTCTGGTAGAGCAGCAGGCAGGTCGAGCGCGCCGCGCCGCGGCCGATGCGCCCGCGCAACTGGTGTAGCTGCGCCAGCCCGAAACGCTCGGCGTGCTCGATCACCATGATGCTGGCGGCTGGCACGTCGACTCCGACCTCGATCACCGTGGTCGCGACCAGGAGCGCGAGCGGGCCCTCGGCGAAGGCCTTCATGACCGCGTCCTTGTCCTTGCCCTTCATGCGCCCGTGCACCAGCCCGACCCGGGCGCCGAAGCGCTGCTTGAGTTCCTCGGCGCGCGCCTCGGCCGCGGCCAGGTCGCTGACCTCGGATTCCTCGACCAGCGGACAGACCCAATAGGCCTTTGCCCCGCCGTCGAGCGCGCGGGCGACGCCCTCGATCACGTCATGCAGGCGCTCGAGCGGCATGACCCGGGTGTCGATCGGCTGGCGCCCGGCCGGCTTCTCGGTCAGGCGCGACACCTCCATGTCGCCGTAGGAGGTCAGCACCAGGGTGCGCGGGATCGGGGTCGCGGTCATCACCAGGACATCCACCGCCCGGCCCTTGGAGGCCAGCGTCAGGCGCTGGTGCACCCCGAAGCGGTGCTGCTCGTCGATGACCACGAGCGCGAGATCGTGGAATTCGACCTCCTGCTGGAACAGGGCATGGGTGCCGACCGCCAGCGCCGATTCGCCGCATCCCAGGCGTTGCAACGCCGCCTCCCGCGCCTTGCCCTTGTCGCGCCCGGTCAGCAGCTCGATGCCGACGCCCGCCGCCTGGGCCAGCGGCGCCAGGGTATGGAAATGCTGGCGCGCCAGGATCTCGGTCGGCGCCATGATCGCGGCCTGGGCGCCGGCCTCGACGGCGCCCAGCATGGCGAGCAGGGCGACCACGGTCTTGCCGCTGCCGACGTCGCCCTGGAGCAGGCGCAGCATGCGCGCCTCGCTGGCCATGTCGGCGGCGATCTCGGACCAGGTCTGGCGCTGGGAGGCGGTCAGCTCGAAAGGCAGGGCGGCGATCACCTTGTCGCAGAGCCGGCCGTCGCCGCGCAGCGCCCGGCCGTGCTGGCTGCGCTGGTGGTGGCGCATCAGGGCCAGCGCCAGCTGGTTGGCCAGCAGCTCGTCATAGGCCAGGCGCCGGCGCGCCGGGGTCAGGGGCGACAGCGCCTCCGGTCCCTCGGGCGCGTGGGCGGCGCCGAGCGCGGCGCGCCAGGCCGGCCAGCGCTCGCGCGTCACCAGCGCCGCATCGAGCCATTCCGGCGGCTCCGGCGCGCGTTCGAGGGCGGCGCGGATCGCCTTGCCGAGCGGCTTGAGGGTCAGCCCCCCGGTCAGCGGATAGACCGGCTCCACGCGCTTCATCCGCGCCAGCTCCTCGAGCGGGCCGATGTGATCGGGGTGGGTCATCTGCAGCCGCCCGCCGAAGCGCTCGAGCCTGCCGCTGACCACCCGCGTCTCGCCCTCGGGCAGCACCTTGGTCAGGTAGTCCGCATGGGCGTGGAAGAACACCAGGGAGATCTCGCCGCTGTCGTCGAAGCAGGCGACCCGGTAGGGCTGGCGCGGGTTGCGCGGCGCCAGGTGCTGGCCCACGCGGAGGATCAGGGTCGCGACCCGGTCCGGCTCCGCCTCGGCGATCTTGGGCGCGTAGCGGCGGTCGATCACGCCGCTGGGCAGGTGCCAGCAGAGGTCGACCACCTGCGGACCGGCCAGGGCCTCGATCGATTTCGCGCTGCGCGGCCCGACGCCGGGCAGGCTGGTGACCGGAGCGAAGAGGGGAAACAGAATCTCGGGTCGCAAGGCTTTTTCCCGGGACAGCCACTGACAGACGGCGCTTGACGCTTTATACCCTAGCCCGAACCCAAGAGCCTGTGATAATCCGCCCGTGACCTCCGAAAGCCTCGAGATTCGCCGCAAGCGCCTGAAGTACCGCAGCCAGCACCGCGGCACCAAGGAGCTCGACCTGTTGCTCGGCCGCTTCGCCGCGGAGCGGCTGGACGCCCTGGATGCGGGGCAGGTCGACCGCTTCGAAGCCTTGCTCGAGGCCCCTTCGCCGCTGGTCTACGCCTGGGTCATCGGCCAGGACGCCCCGCCACCGGAGCTGGACACCGACATCTTGCAGTTACTTAGAGATTTCACCCTGCGCCCCCTGACTCGACGCCCATGACCGAAACGCTCGCCGAACGCCTGGAGCGCCCCGGCCGGACGCTGATCGCCAACGCGCCCGAGGGCCTGGACGCCCTGCTGCTGGCCGGCCTCGCGGTCGCGCGGGCGCCGGCCCCGCTGCTCCACGTCGCCCGCGACGACGCGCGCATGGCGCGGCTCGAGGCGGCGCTGGGCTTCTTCGCGCCGGAGACCGAGGTGCTGACGTTCCCGGCCTGGGACTGCCTGCCCTACGACCGGGTCGGCCCGCACCGCGACATCCTGGCCCGGCGCATCGACACGCTTAGCCGCTTGGCGGAAGACGGGGGCCGCTTGGCGGAGGACGGCGCGCGCCAGGCCCCGCGCGTGGTCATCACCACGGTCAACGCGCTGCTGCAACGGGTGCCGCCGGCCTCGGCGCTGGCGGGGCGGGTGCTGGCGGCGGCCCCGGGCGCGCGGCTCGCGCAGGAGGCGCTGACCGGCTACTTCGCGCGCAACGGTTACCTGCGCGCCGAAACCGTGGGCGAGCCCGGCGAGTACGCCCTGCGCGGCAGCATCGTCGACGTCTTCCCGCCGGGCGAGGAGCTGCCGCTGCGCCTCGACTTCTTCGGCGACGAGCTCGAAAGCATCCGCCGCTTCGACCCGCTCACCCAGCGCAGCAGCGGCACCACGGACTCGCTCCTGCTCAAGCCGGTCAACGAGGTGATCCTGGAGCCCGAGTCGATCGAGCGGTTCCGCGCCGGCTACCTGCGCGCCTTCGGCGCGGTGCGCGGCGCGGACCCGCTCTACGAGGCGGTCAGCGCCGGGCGCCTGCACCCGGGCATGGAGCACTGGCTGCCGCTGTTCCACCAGCGCCTGGATACCCTGTTCGACTACCTGCCCGCCGGGACTGGAACCGCGGTCACCCTCGACCATCAGGCCGAGGAGGCGCGCGGCGCGCGGCTGGAAACCATCGCCGACTACTACCGCGCCCGCCAGGACCTGGAGGGCAGCGGCGCGGCCGGCGGCTGGGTCTACAAGCCGCTCGCGCCCGAGGCGCTTTATCTCGACGCGGCGGACTGGGATGCCGCATTGGCCGGCCGCGCGGTCGGCCAAATCTCGCCATTCGACGCGCCGGAGCACCTGGAGCGGGTGTTCGACGCCCAGGGCCGGCGCGGCCGCGACTTCGCCGAGGCGCGGACCAGCACCGAGACCAACCTGTTCGACGCGGTCGACGCCCATATCGCCGCCGAGCAGGCGGCCGGACGCCGGGTCCTGGTGGTCGGCTACAGCGCCGGCACCCGCGACCGCCTGGGCGCGCTGCTGCAGGAGCACGGCCTGCCGCCGCTGGCGCCGCTCGACACCTGGGCCGAGGCCCAGGCGCTGCCGGCCGGGACCGCGGGCCTGACCACGCTGGAGATCGAGCGCGGCTTCGGCGCGCCCGGGCTCAGCATCATCACCGAACAAGACATCCTGGGCGAGCGCATCGCCCGGCCGCCGCGCCGGCGGCGCCGCGCCGAGGATTTCCTGACCGAGGTCTCGGCGCTGCACGCGGGCGACTACGTGGTCCATCTGGAGCACGGCATCGGCCGCTACGACGGGCTGGTGGCGCTCGACGTGCACGGCGCCCCCCACGACTGCCTCAAGGTGCTGTACCAGGGCGGCGACCGGCTGTTCGTGCCGGCCGAGAACATCGAGGTGCTGTCGCGCTTCGGCTCCGAGGACGCGGAGGTCGAGCTCGACCGCCTGGGCGGCGCCGGCTGGCAGGCGCGCAAGGCCCGGGTCAAGCGGCGCCTGAAGAACATCGCCGACGAATTGATCAAGCTGGCCGCGGCGCGCGCCATGCAGACGGCCGACGTGCTCGAGTCGCCGCCCGGCCTGTACGACGAATTCGCCGCCCGCTTTCCCTATCCGGAGACCGAGGACCAGGAGCGCGCCATCGAGGACACCCTGGAGGACCTGGCCGCCGGCCGGCCCATGGACCGGCTGATCTGCGGCGACGTCGGCTTCGGCAAGACCGAAGTCGCGCTCCGGGCCGCCTTCGTCGCGGTCATGGAGGGCAAGCAGGTCGCCGTCGTGGTGCCGACCACGCTGCTCTGCCGCCAGCACGCCATGACCTTCAAGGAGCGCTTCGCCGGGCTGCCGGTGAACATCGGCCAGATCTCGCGCCTGGTCGGCCCCCGCGAAAGCGCCGAGACCAAGGCCGGGCTCAAGGACGGCCGGCTCGACATCGTGATCGGCACCCACGCGCTGCTCGGCAAGTCGATCGAGTTCCGCGATCTCGGCCTGCTGGTGGTCGACGAGGAGCAGCACTTCGGCGTCAAGCAGAAGGAGCGGCTCAAATCCCTGCGCCAAGGCGTCCACGTGCTGACCCTCAGCGCCACGCCGATCCCGCGCACCCTCCAGCTCGCCATGTCCGGGGTCAAGGACATGAGCATGATCGCGACCCCGCCGATCGACCGCCTGGCGGTGCGCACCTTCGTGCTGCCCTACGATCCTGTGGTGGTGCGCGAGGCGATCCTGCGCGAGCATTTCCGTGGCGGCCAGATCTTCTACGTCTGCCCGCGGGTCGCCGATCTGCCGGAGCTCGAGGAGCGCCTGCGCAAACTGGTGCCCGAGATCAAGCTCGGGGTCGCCCACGGGCAGATGACGCCGCGCGCGCTCGAGGACACCATGAGCGGCTTCTACGACCGCCGCTTCGATCTGCTGCTGTGCACCAACATCATCGAGTCCGGGCTCGACATCCCGAACGCCAACACCCTGATCGTGCACCGCTCGGACAACTTCGGCCTGTCCCAGCTCTATCAACTGCGCGGGCGCATCGGCCGCGCCAAGCTGCGCGGCTACGCCTATCTGACCCTGCCGCCGGGGCGGCTGCTGAGCCCGGCCGCCGAAAAGCGCCTGGGCGTGATGCAGACCCTCGACAGCCTGGGCGCGGGCTTCACCCTGGCCAGCCACGATCTCGATATCCGCGGCGCCGGCAACCTGCTCGGCGAGGAACAGTCCGGCCACATCCGCGAGGTCGGCATCGAGCTCTACCAGCAGATGCTCGAGGAGGCGGTGGCGCGGGCGCGCGAGGGCGGCCGGGACGTCGAGGCTCCGAAAGAGGCCTTCACGCCCCAGATCAACATCGGCACCGCGATCATGATCCCGGAACACTACGTCGCCGATTTGGGCGTCCGGCTCGGCCTCTACCGGCGGCTCTCGACCCTGGTCGACAAGGCCGAGATCGAGGGTTTCGCCGCCGAGCTGATCGACCGCTTCGGGCCGCTGCCCGAGGAGGTCGAGAACCTGCTTCAGGTGATCGCGATCAAGCGCCTGTGCCGCGCCGCAGGCGTCGACAAGGTCGACGCCGGGCCCAAGGGCGCGGTGATCTCGTTCCATAAGAACCAATTCGCCAAACCCGCCGAGCTGGTCGCCTATATCGGTCGCCAGGGGGGCCGCCAGGGCGGCGCGGTCAAGCTGCGCCCCGACCACAAGCTGGTCTACCAGCGCCAGTGGGACGACCCCCCCGCCCGCCTGCGCGGCGTGAGAAGACTGCTCGACGAGCTGGTCAAGGTGGCGGGGTAGGGATTCGGGCCTCGGCGCGCCCCGCGTCTTGTGCTAAATTTGCGGGTACGCGATAAAGCTCACCGGTGGCCCGGCGTGCCGTCGTCGCGATGCGCTGGTCACCAACAAGAAGGAGAACGGACCATGAGGTTATTTGTGCTAACCGGTGTTTTCCTGGTCCTGATTTCGGGATCGGCGCTCGCCTGCCGCGGCACCACGGAATTTCCCCAGGTGAACGAGCAGCTCCAGTCCTCGACCCTGCCGTCCGAACGCCTCGGCGCACTGCTGGAGCAGCTCAGTCTGGGCACGTTGATGCACGAGGAAGCGCATCAGCAGGGCGACATGAGCAAAATGGGCCAGTCGATCCGTATCCTCGACGACGTCAAAGAGAAAATGAACCAATAAGCCTCGCGCCGGGGGGAGAGGGAGAACCAACTGCCCCTCGCCAGCCTGCGGGAGAGGGAGGGGCCCGCGCCAGCGGGAGGGTGAGGGCGGTTCTCAGGCCTCGGCGTCCGAAGACTGCTCGACGAATTGGCCAAGGTGGCGGGCGCCGGCGGTTGAAGGCACGCCGGCATTTGGCGTGGATGGACAGGGCTACCCACCAACCCTAGACTTTGGCGAAGGGGTGCGACCTGGAAATTCTCGCGCTCGCGGATGCGCGAATGAGCCGCTATCGAATCGGATCGTCGCGTGCAGGAAATCATCAAACCCCGGCTGTTTCTCGTCACCCTGGTCGCCGCCACAGCGCTCGGACCCTTGGCGATGCAGATTTTTCTGCCATCGCTACCATTGATCCAGTCCGATTTGGGTGTCTCCGCCGCCACGGCCCAATTGGTACTCAGCCTGTCCATGGTCGCGATATCCTTTTCCATGCTCGTTTATGGACCCTTGTCGGATCGCTTCGGACGACGGCCCCTGCTCATTCTTGGCTTGGCCCTGTTCCTGGTCGGCAGCCTGGTGGGCGCCCTCGCGCCCGATATCACCACTCTGGTCGTCGGCCGAACCATTCAGGCCGTCGGCGGCGCCGCGGGTCTGGTGCTGACCCGGACCATCATTCGCGATATTTACGGCCGCGAGCGGGCCGCCAGCATGATCGCCTATGTCACGACCGCCATGGTGATCGCCCCCATGCTGGCTCCCGCGATCGGCGGAGTCATCAACGATTACTTCGGCTGGCGGGCCAATTTTGCTTTTGTCGGTCTGGCCGGCATCCTGGTGACTTCGCTGGTGGTCGCGCGCCTGCCCGAGACCCATGACGAGCGGGAATCCTTCGCCGGCGTTCGCAACATGATCGTCGTCTTCGCCCAACTGCTGCGGAACCCGGAATTCCGAGGTTTTGCCCTTCAAAGCTCCTTTGCCATCGCCACATTCTTCGCCTTCGCGGCGGCGGCGCCCTACGTCGTCATCGTTGTAATGGGTCGTCCGGCCAGTATGTACGGTGTTTTCTTCATTGCTATCTCATTCGCGTTCATGATCGGAAACTTCATCGCCGGCCGGATTTCCGAGCGTGTCGGCGTCGAACGCATGGTCTATTTGGGCAGCGGCCTGGCTGTCTTGGGCACGTTTCTGAGCTTGGTCTGCCTTCTGACATTCGGCTGGGTCCCCTGGTCCCTGTTCGGGCCCGTCGTCCTGCTGGGACTGGGCAATGGCATATCGATGCCCAACGCCATAGCCGGCGCAATCTCGGTCGATCCGCGGGTCGCAGGCGCGGCCTCGGGATTGGTGGGATTCCTGCAGATGCTGGTCGCCGCCCTTTTCGCCCAATTGGCCGGCATGTGGCAGAATGGAACGCCTTATCCCATGATCGGATTCATGATTGCCGCCGCAACGCTTTCGCTAGCCGCCTTCGCGCTATCCTCGCGGCGCAAACCAGTTCGGGGATGAGCAAAAAGTGTTACCCATGTCGCCGGTCCAAAGTATTACCCATCTTTTCGGTCGGACCAATCAACTTACCCTCGCCCGCTTGCGGGAGAGGGAGGGACCCGCGTCAGCGGGAGGGTGAGGGCGCTTCAGGCCTCGGCTTCGGCCACTTCTTCCTGCATCGCCAGATCGAAGAGCCGGTGCAGGACCTCGGGCGGGTGGGCGCCGGCGAGGGTGTGGCGGCCGTTGAAAATGAAGCAGGGCACGCCGCTGATGCCGGCCTGGCGCGCGCTCCGGTCCTCGGCGCGGACTTCGTCGTCCTCGGCATCGCCCTCCAGGAAGGCGCGGGCCGCCGCGGCGTCGAGGCCGCCGGTTTCGGCGGCGGCGGTCAGCACGTCCAAGTCGCCGATGTCCTCGCCGCGCAGGAAGTAGGCGTCGAACAGCGCCTGCACCACCGCGTCCTGGCGCCCGGGCCCCCCGGTGGCCTCGGTGGCCCCGGCGGCGTAACGGATCAGCCGGTGCGAGGCGATGGTGTTGGGCGTGCGGCGCATCTCTTCGAAGGCAAAATCGATGCCCTCGCTCTCGCCGGCGGCGCGGACCTGGTCGTAGACCGCCTGGGCGTTGACCGGGCCGCCGAACTTGACCTCGAGATAGCGCTTCCGGTCCATGCCGCCCTCCGGCATGTTCGGGTTGAGCTGGAAGGTGCGCCAGCGGATCGTCAGGTTCGGCTGCGGGCGCTCGGCCAGCGCCCGCTCCAGGCGCCGCTTGCCGATGAAGCACCAGGGACAGATGGTGTCGGAAAAGATGTCGATTTCCATGGGATCTCCCATCCCCGGCCCGAAGTTGCCCCGGCCCGAAGTTGCCCCGGCCCGAAGTTGCCCCGGCCCGAAGTTGCCCCGGCCCGAAGTTGCCCCGGCCTTGACCCCAGCCGGGGTTGACCTTTTCCGGGCCGGGCCCAACCATAGCGCAAAATCGCGGCCCCGCCACCTAGCCCACCACCTGGGGAACCACAAGACGTGTCGCTGTTCGAGCGGAACCTGGATCGCAACCCGGCCAACTCGACGCCGCTCAGCCCGCTCGACTTCCTGCGCCGGGCGGCGGCGGTCTATCCGGACAAGATCGCGGTCATCCACGGGCCCCACCGCACCAGCTATCGGGAGCTCTACGCGCGCTCCTGCCGCCTGGCCTCGGCGCTGGTCGCGCGCGGCATCGGGCGTGGGCACACGGTCGCCATCATGGCGCCCAACACCCCGGCCATGCTGGAGGCCCACTACGGCGTGCCGATGGCCGGCGCGAGCTTGAATCCGCTCAACATCCGGCTCGACGCGGCGGCCATCGCCTTCGTCCTGGAGCACGGCGGCGCCAAGGTGCTGCTGGTGGATCGCGAGTTCTCCGAAGTGGTGCGCGCCGCGCTCGACCGGGTCGAGAACCCGCCGCTGGTGGTCGGCATCGACGACGCCCTGGCCGAGCGCGGCGCGCCGATCGGCGAACTCGACTACGAGGCGCTGCTCGCCGAGGGCGACGAAAACGCCGATCCCGGCGAGCCGGCCGACGAATGGCAGGCGATCTCGCTCAACTACACCTCGGGCACCACCGGCAACCCCAAGGGCGTGGTCTATCACCACCGCGGCGCCTACCTGAACGCCTTCGGCAACATGATCACCTTCGGGCTGGTCCGGGATTCGGTCTATCTCTGGACCCTGCCCATGTTCCACTGCGACGGCTGGACCTTCACCTGGGCGGTGACCGCGGCCTGCGCCACCCATGTCTGCCTGCGCAAGGTCGAGCCGGCGCGAATCTTCGCGCTGATCGCCGAGCACCGGGTGACCCATCTGTGCGGGGCGCCGATCGTGCTCAACGCGCTGGCCAACGCGCCGGCCGCGGACAAGGTCCGCTTCGACCACCGGGTCGAGATCGCGACCGGCGGCGCCGCCCCGCCGAGCGCGGTGATCGAGGCCATGGAGAACGACGGCTTCCGGGTCACCCACCTCTACGGCCTGACCGAATGTTACGGGCCGGCCACGGTCTGCGCCTGGCAGCCGGGCTGGGAGAAGTTGGACCAGGCCACGCGCGCCGGCAAGCTGGCGCGCCAGGGGGTGCGCTACCTGACCCTCGAGGAGATTCAAGTCGCCGATCCGGAGAGCGCCGCCGAGCTGCCCTGGGACGGCACCTCGCTGGGCGAGATCATGCTGCGCGGCAACACCGTGATGAAGGGCTACCTGAAAAACCCTAGCGCCACCGCGGAAGCCTTCAGCGGCGGCTGGTTCCGAACCGGCGATTTGGCGGTGCGCCACCCGGACGGCTACATCGAGATCAAGGACCGCTCCAAGGACGTGATCCTCTCGGGCGGCGAAAACATCTCCAGCCTCGAGGTGGAGGAGGCCCTGTACCGCCATCCCAAGGTGCTGGAGGCGGCGGTGGTCGCCCGGCCCGACGAGATCTGGGGCGAAACGCCTTGCGCCTTCGTCACCCTCAAGGATGGCGCAGGGGGGGATAGTGACGCGAGCGCCGAGGACATCATCGGCTTCTGCCGCGAGGTGCTGGCCCATTTCAAGGCGCCCAAGACCGTGGTGTTCGGGCCGCTGCCCAAGACCTCGACCGGCAAGATCCAGAAGTTCGTGCTGCGCGAGCGCGCCCGGGCGCTGGAGCCCCGGGTGCTGGAACCCCGGGTGCTGGAACCGTGAGCGCGGCCGCCCGACTGTTCGATCTCGAAGGCCAGGTCGCGATCGTGACCGGGGCCTCGAGCGGCCTGGGCCGGCACTTCGCCCTGACGCTCGCGCGCCACGGCGCCAAGGTCGCCGCCGCCGCGCGCCGCCCCGAACCGCTCGACGACTTGGTCCGGCAGATCGCGGCCTTCGACGGCCGCGCCATCGCGGTGCCGCTGGACGTGACCGACCCGGCTTCGGTGCGCGAGTCCGTGCGCGTCGCCGAGACCGAGCTGGGGCCGGTGTCGATCCTGATCAACAACGCCGGGGTGGCGCTCGACAAGCCGGTGTTCGAGCAGGAAGAGGCGGACTGGGACCGGGTGCTCGACACCAACCTCAAGGGCGCCTGGTTGATGGCCCAGGAGGTCGCGGCCCACATGGCCAAGCTCGGTCACGGCGGCTCGATCGTCAATATTGCGTCGATCATGGGCCTCGGCGGGGCCAGCCGGTTGGCGCCCTACTGCGCCTCCAAGGGCGGGCTGATCAACCTGACCCGGGCGCTGGCGGTCGAGCTGGCGCGCCACGACGTGCGGGTCAACGCACTGGCGCCGGGCTATATCGAGACCGAGATGAACCGCGAGCTGCTCGGCGGCGAGGCCGGCCGGGCCCTGGTCAAGCGCGTGCCCCAGCGCCGCTTCGGCCGGCCCGAGGACCTGGATGGCGCGCTCCTGCTGCTGGCCTCCAAGGCGGGCCGCTACATGACCGGCGAGGTGCTCGTGATCGACGGCGGTCAAAGCGCGAAAATGTAATTATTTCAATTCGTAATATAGAAAACCTCGCAATGACGTTGAATCTCCTGGCCGAGGCGCGCCCGGCGCTGGAAGACTTTCTCAGGGCGAGCTCGGGCGCCCGCGCCGCCGAGATCGTCGAGGCGACGCCGCTCACCGGCGGCGCGATCCAGGAGAACTGGCGCCTGGAGATCGACTTCGACGGCGGCGCGCTGCCGGGCCGCCAGGACCTGGTGCTGCGCAGCGACGCGCCGACCCAGATCGCCGCCAGCCTCAGCCGGCCCCAGGAGTTCGCGGTGCTGCGCGCGGTCTGGCGCGCCGGGGTCACCGTGCCCGAGCCGCTGTGGCTGTGCGGCGATTCCCAAATCCTCGGCACGCCGTTCTACCTGATGCGCCACCTCCCCGGCGTGGCGCTCGGCCACCAGGTGGTCGCCGACACCTCTCTCGGCGGCGATCGCGAGGCGCTGGCCGGGCGGCTCGGCGAGGAGCTGGCCAAGATTCACCGGATCACGCCGCCGGAGCCGGGCCTCGAGTTCCTCGACCAGCCGTCGCCCGATCCGGCGCGCCACGCGATCAAGTCCTACCGCGTCTTTCTCGACCGCCTCGGCCGGCCCCATCCCGGGCTGGAGTGGGGCCTGCGCTGGTGCGAAGCCCACGCGCCGCCGGCCGGCGAGCCAGGGGGCGAGCCAAGGGGCGAGATTGTGCTGACGCACCAGGATTTCCGCAGCGGCAACTACCTGGTCGACGACCACGGCCTGACCGCGGTGCTCGATTGGGAATTCGCCGCCTGGGGCGATCCGATCAGCGACCTGGGCTGGTTCTGCGCCAAGTGCTGGCGCTACGGCCGCCCGGACCTGGAAGCCGGCGGCATCGCCGCGCGGGCGCCCTTCTACCGCGGCTACGAACGCGCCTCCGGCCGCAAGATCGATCCCGAGGCGGTCGCCTACTGGGAGATCATGGCGCACCTGCGCTGGGCGGTGATCGCCCTGCAGCAGGGCGCGCGCACCCTCTCGGGGGGCGAGGTCTCGCTCGAGCTGGCGCTGACCGGCCGCCTCACCCCGCCGGAGCTGGAGCTGGAGATCCTGCGCCGGACCGCGCCCGAAACCTGGCGGGTTGCCTAATGCGCGACGGCCCGGACGGCACCGATCTGCTGCGCCACGCCCGGGCGCTCCTGCTCGGCGCGCTGCTCCCGGCGCTGCCCGAGGACCTGCGCCATCAGGCGCGCCTGATCGCCAAGGCCCTGGGAATCGCGGCGGCGGAGCAGACCGCGGGGACCGGGCCGCTGGAAGCCGAGGCGGACGCCCTCGCCGAGCTCTATGGCGAAGCCCGGACCCCGGCGGCGCGCGAGGCCGAGGCGGTCGAGGAGACCCTGCTGCGCCTCAACTGGCGCCTGGCCAGCGAGATCCGCGGCGCCAAGCGCGACGGCGAGGCCCAAATCTATGCGATCGTACGGGCCGCCATGCTGGCGCGCCTGCGCGAGGTCAACCCGAAGCTGCTGGAAGAGGAAAACCTCGACTGAAGTGGCCGGTCTGTCGAGCGTAGTTATCTGGGACAGCCCCAAGAATTACTCCCGCCAGTCCCATCTTTTTCCCGATGTCAACACGACGTCATCGGCGGTTTTCTGCAAAAACTCCGCGATCTGTTGGTTTACCTGACGCGGTACTGCCGCACCGGTGCACGGGCTTTGGAAAAGCGTCGCGTAAAATACGCAGGCCGCCAGGTAGGTTCCGGTTGGATTGGGGTGGGTATTGTCGGCATACAAGGCAATATCCGGCCGTTCTTCGCGGACAATCCGCCAGGCCTCGCCCACGGGCGCGACCAACGCCTGATTGTCCCGCGCCATCGTTAAGTAGCTTCCATTGATACGTCTTTGCGTGCCTTCATAGGTGAGCAGTTCCGGCGAAACATTTTGGTTTTGGGGATCGCCGTTGCGGTGGGCCATGGTCATATAAAAAATCACGCTGGTCTCGGGATTGGCCTTCTTGGATTCCTCGACCAGACGCGTCGCATGGGGAAATACGTCCCTTGCGAGTTGCCAGTCATTAAAACCCGGGGACTGGCTTTGCTCCTGGAGAACGACGAAGTCCCAGGATTGTTTCCGTAATTTCCGCAAAACATTTTTGTTGGCGGCATGGTTACGCAGCCTTGCCCCACCCGGCGTATGAGCATCGGTGATCACCTCGACGCCGCGCGAGTCGGCGATCGCCGCGACCATGGCGGGAAGATTGTTGGCGGAGGTTAAGCTATTGCCGATGAACAGTATTCTGACGGCGTTGTTGTCGCGGTTGGCCGATATCGCGCCCAGGCCCGCAACGCCAAACAGGATGACGATCAGCGATAGCAGTAAAGGATACTTCGTCAATGACTTTGCCCTCAATCGCCGGCGGCGAATCCACTCAACCCCGATCCGCCCTAATACACCGCGCGGCCGCCGGAGAGGTCGAAGACCGCGCCGGCGCAGAAGCTGCAGTCCTCCGAGGCCAGCCAGCAAATCAGCGCGGCGGCCTCCTCGGGCCGGCCGAGGCGGCCGATCGGCATCTTGGACAGCACCACGGTGTCGAGATATTCCTGGGTCACCCCGCCGAGGAGCTCGGTATCGATCGCCGAGGGCGCCAGGCAGTTGGCGATCACCCCGGTCTTGGCCAGCTCCTTGCCGAGCGCCTTGGTGTAGCCGATGGCGCCGGCCTTGGCGGCGGCGTAGGCGGCGTTGGTCGGCGCGCCCTCCAGGCCGGCGATCGAGGCGACCACGACGATGCGGCCGTAGCCGCGCGCCACCATCTGCGGCACCACCGCCCGGCACGACAGGAACACCGATGTCAGGTCCTGGCGGATCAGGTGGTTCCACTCCTCCAGGCTGTAGTCCCAGGCGTTCTTGATGATCCCCGAGACGCCGGCGTTGGCGATCATGATGTCGATCACCGGGCTGGCGTCGAGCGTCGCCTCCATCGCCGAGGCGACCGCGCCGGCGTCGGCGACGTCGACGGTCAAGCTGTGGACTTCGCCTCCATCTGCGCCGCCTATCGCGCCGAGCGTCTCGGCGGCCTGGGTCAGGCGCGGCTCGTCGATGTCCCAGAGCGTGACCCCGGCGCCGGAGGCCAACAGGCGCTCGGCGGTGGCGTAGCCGATGCCCTTGGCGCCGCCGGTCACGATCGCGTGGCGGCCCGTGAAGTCGAGGTGGTTCATACCGCGCTCTCGCGGTTACGCCGCCGGTTCCGCCAACGGTTCCGCGGGGCCGATCTCGACCCCTTCGGCCACGCAGCCGGCGATGAAGGCGAGGGAGGGCTCGGAGTGGTCGAAGGCCACGCCCAGATGATCCTTGGCCTTCCAGCAGCGCCGGGCAAAGGCATGGCCCAGGCGTGGATGCTCGATCCGGATCTCCAGACCGCCCAGAACCGGCCCCTCCATGCGCAGCCGGGCGCCGCCCAGCGAGATGTCCTCGATGGCGCAGGTGCCGTCGGTGCCTGGGTGGCCGTCGGTGGTAACGGTGAAGCTGTCGCGTTTCAGGAGCGCGTAACGCGGCCACTGGCGGCGGTTTCCCGGTCCGGCGGCTTCGGGGTTCAGGATCTCGGGGTCGGGGGTTAGCGGCATCTGAATCCGGCTCATGACGATTCTCCCGATAGCGGCCGGGCCGAGCGGCCCGCGCAAGGCCCCGTGATAGGTCCGCCACGGTTAACGAAGGCTTACCGCCGCCCCGGCAGGGCCCGCGGAAGACGGCCGATTGCCTGGGCCAGCCGCCCAAATCCCCGAGAAACCTGAGGGAATGAATCGCTGGCTTAGCGAACTTTTATCGATACCGGAGAGATAATCGAGGCGCCGAACGGGCCCGTCCGCCACCACCAGGAAACACGTCGCGCCATGCCGGATTCCTACGATCAGTGGAACCAAGAGTCCTATCAGGACGACGCGGGCACCGGTGTGCTCTGGCGTACCGCACGCAATGTCGCGGTGCTGCTGGCCGGCAGCCTGTTGCTGCTGGGAGTCATGAAATGGGGCAGCGAGCGAGTCGCCGAACCCGCCCTCGAACAGTCGCGGAACGCCGGATCGGCGCCGAGACAGATCGCCCGAACCACGGCGACCGGCGCGGAGATAGTCATTCCAGCCGGCCGGAACGGCCATTTCACGGTCACCGCCGAGGTCGAGGGCGTGGAGATCCTGTTCCTGGTCGATACCGGCGCCAGCCAGGTCATCCTCACGGCCGAGGACGCCGAGCGGTTGGGGCATCGGGTCGATTTCCTGGAGTTCAGCGAGCGCTTCCAAACCGCCAACGGCGAGATCCGGGGCGCCCCGCTGCTGCTGTCCGAGTTGCGGATCGGCGACCTGGAGATCGAGGACGTGCGCGCCTCCGTGATCCGGGCCCCGATGTCCACCTCGCTGCTCGGCATGAGCTTCCTGAGCCGGCTGGAAGGTTATGAAGTCGGGAAGGAGGGGCTGATCCTGCGCTGGTAGACGGGCGCTATTACAACGAAAGTATCACATAATGGAAATAATTATCGAATTGTATTTAAATGAATGACGATTTATGTTAATATTATATCGGTCATTATTTTAATTAACACATTCTTTACTTTATGAAAATACACTATAGGGTGGCCTGGCGGAGAAACTTCTGATGATCACGATCGGTCTGTGCCTGATATACTATGGAGTGGCGCTGTTCGGCTACCAGCTCTACGGCTGGTTCGCCGAGGATGCGTGGAACTCCTATTCGATCCTGGCCGCCTGGATCAGCTTCTTCGGGCGCCCGGATCTGAGCTTTCCGGTCATCGGCCCGACGATCGCCTGGTTGATGGCGTGGCCGCTCAGTCTGGCCCTGATCTTTCTGGGCCTCACGGTGCTGTGCAGCGTGGCCGGCTTGCGCCAGCACGCCCGCCTGCGCCTGGTCCGGCTGCGCAGCAAGTGGTTCGCCGAAAACGCCAGCGCCGCGGGCTATGAGCCCTGGACCATCAAGGGCGCGGTCCGCGCATTCCGCAAGGACGTGCTCGACCGCGAGGCCAAGGGCCGGACCGGATTCAACTAAGGCGCCCCGACCGGTCGCGGGGATGATTCCCCCGTGATCCCCGTAATACCCTATGAGGACGTGGGATTCGGCGAGGCAATCGGATGCGAGGTAGGACAATGCGACGAACGAGCAACTTTTCCAGATCGAAACGGGTGGCCATCGCGGCCTTGATCCTGGCCTGTGGCGCGGTGTGGAGCGCGCCGGTCAGCGCCGAGCCGCCGCCCTGGGCGCCGGCCTGGGGCTACCGGGCCAAGCACAAGGGCAAGAACAAGCACCGGGTGCAGCGGGCCTACGTCCCGCCCTACGAGATCGGCCTGGGACGCTGCAACCGCGACCTGATCGGCGGCCTGCTGGGCGGCGCCGCCGGTGGCCTGCTCGGCTCCCAGATCGGCAAGGGCAGGGGCCAGTTGGCCGCGGTCGCCGCCGGCACCCTGCTCGGCTTCCTGGTCGGCAACAACATCGGCCGCTCCATGGACCAAGCCGACCAGAGCTGCCTGGCCCAGAGCCTGGAGCACGCCGAGGACGGCCAGGAGATCGTCTGGAACAACCCGGACAGCGGCGCCCGCTATCGGATCACGCCGACCAAGACCGTGCAGGTGGCCGAGAACCGTTACTGCCGCGAATACACTTCGACCGCGACCATCGGCGGCAAGACCGAGACCACCTACGGCCGCGCCTGCCGGCAGCCGGACGGCGCCTGGGAGATCGAGAGCTAATACCAGGAAGCGTCGATCTCGAGACCCGGCATCGCGGGGTGGCCCCGGAGGCAGCCAAGGGGGCCGCCCCGTCCGATTCCGGCCCGCCGCACGCCGGCTATTCCCCGGCCGCTCCGACCGCCACCGCCTCGGGGGCCTCGGGGGCCGCCACCGCTTCGGTCTCGAATTCGGCGGGCAGGGTGATCTCG
>JACZVL010000155.1 GCA_022572685.1 Pseudomonadota bacterium | reverse complement strand
ATGAGGGGCAATAATCTCGCCTCCATCGACCAGGCGGAAGTGCGCGAGACCGACAAAGGCAGCTTCTACTTCCTGGTCCGCAAGTTGAAGGGGCAGCCGAGCGCTAGTGTGTTGGCTCCCTTGGTCATGGCGGCGGTAAACGAGTTTCGATGGCCGAAATCCATGCGATGGGCGAACACCATATTTACTTGGGTACGACCGCTACACAGCGTCTTGGCGATTTTTGACGGCGAGGTACTGCAGCAGAGCTTTGGCCTAGGGCTCAGAAGCGAGTCTCAAAGCGAAGGTTCCGCAGAGAGTTCAATTACTATTGATTTTGGAAATACCACCGTCGGCCACCGCTTCCTGGTGCCCAAGAAGTTCACGGTCAAGAGCTTCGCCGACTACAAGAGGAAGCTGAAGGCCGCCAAGGTGATCCTCGACCCGGCCGAGCGGCGCGCCGTCATCGTCAAGCAGGCCAAGCGGAAGGCGGCCCGCGCCAAGCTGGTGCTCAAGGACGATCCGGCGCTGCTCGACGAGGTGACCGGGCTGGTCGAATGGCCGGTGGTGCTCATGGGCCGGATCGATCCCGAGTTCATGGACTTGCCGCCGGAGGTCCTGACCACCGCCATGCGCGCGCACCAGAAATACCTGGCGCTGGTCGACGCGTCGGGCGCGCTGGCCAACCGCTTCCTGGTGGTCGCCAACATGGAGACCGCCGACCGGGGCAAGGGGATCGTCGCCGGCAACGAGCGGGTGTTGCGCGCGCGCCTGGCCGATGCCCGCTTCTTCTGGGACCAGGACCGGAAACAGACGCTGGAGAGCCGCATTGATGACCTTGATGGCGTCGTCTTTCACGCCAAACTCGGTAGTGTCGGCGAGAAGGTGCGGCGCATTCGAAGCCTAGCAACCGAAATTGCGGCCTTAGTGGAGACTTCCAAACTCGAATGGACCGAGGTCGGTGATGCCGCGGCACGAAAATCCGCGAAACGGGCGGGTGATTTCGTTACGAATACCGAGGTTGCGGCGCGGCTCGCTAAGGCAGATTTGACGACAGAGATGGTTAGCGAGTTTCCAGAGTTACAGGGGGTCATGGGTTGCTACTACGCGATTGAGGACAATCAGAACCCGGAAGTAACCCAAGCGATCAAAGAGCATTACTCGCCGCGCGGCCCCGACGACTCCTGCCCGAGCGCACCGGTATCGGTCGTCGTCGCCCTCGCCGATAAGATCGATACGCTTGCCGCCTTATTTCTAGTCGACGAGAAGCCGACTGGCTCGAAGGATCCCTTCGCATTGCGTCGTGCCGCACTAGGGGTGATCCGACTGATTGTCGAGAACAAGGTACACCTGCCACTTCGGCAGTTGATTGAATCGTCCATCAGGTTGGCGACCGAGTCGGTCTTGAGCGCTAGTCGGAAAGCGGCGAAACAGGCGGGTGGCTCCCAAATAAGTGCTATGGCAACAGTTACTCGAACTGTGCCCGGCTGGGGCAAGATTGACACCGACGTGCTGTCCTTGCTCGACTTCTTCGCCGACCGGCTCAAGGTGGCGCTGCGCGAGCGCGGGGTGCGCCACGATCTCGTCTCTGCGGTCTTCGCGGTCGGCGGCGAGGACGACCTGGTGCGCCTGCTGGCCCGGGTCGACGCGCTTCAGGGTTTTCTCGGCACCGACGACGGGGTCAATTTGCTAATCGCCTACCGTCGCGCCGCCAATATCGTGCGCATCGAGGAGAAGCGCGACAAGCTGCGCTACCATGGCGCGGAGCTCGCCATCGACCAGCTGGTCGAGGAGGCGGAGCGCGCGCTCGGCCTGCGCGTCTTCGACAGCGAGGCGGCGGCGGAGAAGGCGCTCGAGGCGGAGGACTTCACCGCCGCCATGGCGGCGCTCGCCAAGCTGCGCCAGCCGGTCGACGATTTCTTCGACCGGGTGACGGTCAACACCGAGAACCCGGAGCTGCGCGCCAACCGGCTGCGGCTCCTGGCGCGCATCGGCGCGACCCTCGATCAGGTCGCGGATTTCTCGAAAATCGAAGGCTGACGGATGAGGAAAAGTCGATGACCAAGTGGGTCTATGCCTTCGGCGCGGGCGCGGCCGAGGGGGGTGCTGCGATGAAGGAGCTGCTCGGCGGCAAGGGCGCCAATCTGGCCGAGATGTCGGCGCTCGGGCTGCCGGTGCCGCCCGGTTTCACCCTCACCACCGAGGTCTGCAACGCCTATACGGCGGACCGCAAGACCTACCCGCCAGGCCTTGCCGAGCAGGTCGCCCCGGCGCTGACCCGGGTCGAGGAGCTGGTCGGCATGCGCTTCGGCGACGCCACGAACCCGCTCCTGGTCTCGGTGCGCTCGGGCGCGCGGGCTTCCATGCCGGGCATGATGGATACGGTGCTCAACCTCGGCCTCAACGACGAGACCGTGGCCGGCCTGGCGCGCCATTCGGGCGACGAGCGCTTCGCCTACGACAGCTACCGCCGCTTCATCCAGATGTTCGGCGATGTCGTGCTCGGCGTCGAGCATCACCATTTCGAGGAGATCCTCGAGCTGCACAAGGAGGATCGGGGCGTCGTCCTGGACACCGATCTGGACGCCGGCGAATGGCGCAAGGTGATCGGCGAATATCAGGACAAGATCGTCGAGATCACCGGCGTGCCCTTCCCGCAGGCGCCCGAGGACCAGCTCTGGGCCGCGATCGGCGCGGTTTTCGAATCCTGGATGAACCAGCGCGCGCGCACCTACCGGCGCCTGCACGACATCCCCGCGGACTGGGGCACCGCGGTCAACGTCCAGGCCATGGTGTTCGGCAACATGGGCGCGGACTGCGCCACCGGGGTCGCCTTCACCCGCAACCCTTCGACCGGCGAGAACGCCTTCTACGGCGAGTACCTGGTCAACGCCCAGGGCGAGGACGTGGTCGCCGGCATCCGCACGCCCCAGCATCTGACGGTGAAGGGCAAGCAGGACAATCACGCCGAGCTTCCGGCCATGGAAGAGATCATGCCCGAGGTTTTCGGCCAGCTCATGGAGGTGCGCGAGCGCCTCGAGCGCCACTACCGCGACATGCAGGACATCGAGTTCACGGTCCAGCGCGGCACGCTCTACATGCTCCAGACCCGCGGCGGCAAGCGCACCGCCGGCGCCGCCATACGGATCGCCGTGGAGATGGTGGCCGAGGGCTTGATCTCCAAGGAGGAGGCGGTGGCGCGCATCGAGCCGGGCTCCCTCGACCAGCTGCTTCACCCGACGCTCGACCCGAACGCCGAGCGCCAGGTCGTGGCCCGCGGCCTGCCGGCCTCGCCCGGCGCCGCTTCGGGCAGGATCGCCTTCTCCGCCGACGAGGCCGAGACCAGGAGCACCACCGGGGAGGCGGTGATCCTGTGCCGGGTCGAGACCTCGCCCGAGGACATCCACGGCATGCACGCGGCGCGCGGCATTCTCACCACCCGCGGCGGCATGACCAGCCACGCCGCGGTGGTGGCGCGCGGCATGGGGCGGCCTTGCGTATCGGGCGCCGGCGAGCTCCGGATCGACTACCGGTCCGGGGTCATGCGGGTGCGCGGGCACGAACTCAAGGCCGGCGATACCATCACCATCGACGGCGGCACCGGCGAGGTCATGCTGGGGCAGGTGCCGACCGTGCAGCCCGAGCTGTCCGGCGACTTCGTCACGCTGATGGGCTGGGCCGACGCGTTCCGCACCATGGGCGTGCGCGCCAACGCCGAGACCCCGCTCGATGCCGAGACCGCGCGCGGCTTCGGCGCCGAGGGGATCGGGCTATGCCGCACCGAGCACATGTTCTTCGAGGCCGGGCGCATCGTCGCGGTGCGCGAGATGATCCTGGCCGACAACGGCGAGGAGCGGCGCAAGGCGCTCGAGAAAATCCTGCCCATGCAGCGGCAGGACTTCGTCGAGCTGTTCAAGATCATGAAGGGGCTGCCGGTCACGATCCGGCTGTTGGACCCGCCGCTCAACGAGTTCCTGCCCCACGGCGAGGCCGAGTTGGCCCAGGTCGCCGAGGCCATGGGCGTCCCGCTCGAACTCTTACGCGCGCGCAAGCTCAAGCTCGACGAGACCAATCCCATGCTCGGCCACCGCGGTTGCCGCCTCGGCATCACCTATCCGGAGATCTACGAGATGCAGGCGCGCGCGATCTTCCAGGCCGCGGCCCAGGTGTTCAAGGCGAGCGGCGAGACCGTCGAGCCGGAGATCATGATTCCGCTGGTCGCGCTCAGGAAGGAATTCGAGATCCTCAAGGAGCTGGTCGACGAGGCGGCGCGCACGGTAGAGGAGATCGAAGGCGTCAAGCTCAAGTACCTGGTCGGCACCATGATCGAGCTGCCGCGTGCCTGCCTGCGCGCCGGCGATATCGCCGAGTCGGCGGAGTTCTTCTCCTTCGGCACCAACGACCTGACCCAGACCACCTATGGGCTGTCGCGCGACGACGCGGCCAGTTTCATCGGCGTCTACGAGCAGCGCGGCATCATCGCCCAGGACCCCTTCATCTCGCTGGATGTGGAGGGCGTCGGCGAGCTGGTGCGCATCGGCGTCGAGCGCGGCCGCGCCACGCGACCCGGGCTCAAGCTCGGCATCTGCGGCGAGCACGGCGGCGACCCGGCCTCGATCCGGTTCTGCCAGGAGGTCGGGCTCGACTACGTCTCCTGTTCGCCCTACCGGGTGCCCATCGCCCGCCTCGCCGCCGCCCAAGCCGCGCTGGCGGCCAAAGGCTAAGGGGGGAGAGAATCTAAGGTCCCCGATGTTGGCTGTTGAATTTTCACCGCAAAGTCAGAAAGAAAAGACTCACCACAGAGGCACGGAGACACAGAGAACCGGAAAGCGAGAAGGCGAACCACGAAGGCACAAAGACACAAAGGAACCTCTGTTGCGCGCTTCGCGCGCGATAAGCTTTCTTGGTATTAGTGCCTTCGTGTCTTCGTGGTAAATCTTCTTTCTGGTTCTCTGTGTCTCTGTGCCTCTGTGGTGAATCTATTTTTTCCGCCATCGGGTACGAAATGCTGGAGTCGAAACACCAGGGAGCGAACACATGGCCACCATTCTCGTCGGCCGCGCCACCGACCCCGTCGCGCTCGCGCTCCTGGACCAACGCGGCGACGTCGACTACGAGGTCATCGAGACGCCCACGGTCGCGGACCTCGACGCCCGTATCGCCGATCTCGACGCGGTCCTGCTCGGCATGACGCCGTTCACCGAGGCGACCATCGCCAAGGCCACGCGGCTCAAGGTGGTGTCGCGTTTCGGCGTCGGCTACGACAACGTCGACGTGGCGGCGCTGACCGCCCGCGGCATCCCGCTGACCACGGTGGGCGACGCCAACGCGGTCACCGTGGCCGAGCATGCGCTGATGCTGATGCTGGCGGCCTCGCGGGAGCTGGTGGTCCACGACGCCGCGGTGCGCGGCGGCAATTACGGCCTGCGCGGGCGGCGCAAGCGCGCCGATCTGTGGCGCAAGACGGTGCTGGTGATCGGTTTCGGCCGCATCGGCCAGCGTGTCGCACGGCTCTGCGCCGCCCTGGAGATGACCGTGATCGTGGCCGACCCCTTTGCCGAGCCGGCCGCCGCCCAGGCCGCGGGCTTTCGGCACCTGAAGGACTTCCACGACGGCCTGGGCGAGGCCGACTTCGTCACCCTGCACATGCCCGGCCAGCCCGATGGCGCGCCGGTCCTGGGCCGGGCCGAATTCGCCGCCATGAAGCCCGGCGCCTTCCTGGTCAACACCGCCCGCGGCACGCTGATCGACGAGGCGGCGCTCCACCAGGCGCTGACCGGCGGTCACTTGCGCGGCGCCGGCCTCGATGTCACGCGCCAGGAGCCGCCCGAGCCCGGCAACCCGCTGCTCGGTCTCGAGAACCTGGTGCTGACCCCGCATATCGGCTCGCTCACCGAAGAGGGCGTGGCGCGCATGGCCATGGAGAGCGTGCGGAACTGCCTGGATGCGATCGACGGCCGGCTGCGGCCCGACTATGTGGTCAACCAGGAAGTCTTGGGTGGGTAGCGCCGGTTTCAGGTCGCCTTGCGCCGCACGATGACGCGGAAGCGATAGGGCGATTCGGTGCCGCCGGTCTGAATGGTGTTGTCCCCGAGCGTGAGCTCGGCCAGATCGGATTGCTCGAAGGCGGCGATGCGCGCGCCGTTGACCATGGTGCCCAGGCGGCTCTGCGAATCGCGCACGGCCAGGCGGCCCTCGTGCTCGACGAGGGAAAAATGGCGCACCGAGATTTGCTCGCTGCCGCTGGAGCGCAGGGCGAGTTCGGCCGGCTCGACCTGGGTCGGGTCGCCCGGTTGCGGCTGGCGTCCGACGCCGAACGGCAGTTCGCCGACCGTCACGCCCTCGCTGCCGATCTGGCGCTCCATCTCGGCCGAATCGGGCAGCAGGCGGATCTCATCCACTTCGCGGACCCAGGCGCCTTCGCTGAACAGCCGGTTCTGTACCAGCTGATCGTCGGCTTGCGAGAGCCGCTCGCAGAGCGTTCGAAGCAGCTTGAGACCGAGCGGATTGTCGCGGTTGAAGGCGCTTAGAAAGGCCTCCTTCGGCACCACGACCAGGCAGACCGGGCCGAGCGCCCGGGTCGTGGTCGAGCGCGGCCGGTCGCGCAGCACGGCCATCTCTCCGAAAATCGCGCCCTTGGGGAGCACCGCCAGCCGCGTGTCGCCTTCGCCGACGCTGCGCAGGACCTCGATCCCGCCCTCCTTGATGATGAACATGGCGTCGCCCGGATCGCCTTGGTTGTAGATCGTGGCTCCGGCGGCGTAGCGACGTTCCTCCATGGGATGGATTGTCCTTTGCGGGGCGCTTGAAAACCCGGATCAGATATCCAGCCAGTCTGGCTTTTTCGCGGTCAGGCGCGCCTCGCCGGCGAGCAGCGGCGCCTCCAGGTGCTCGAGGCGCAGGAGCGCCAAACCGACGCCGTCGACCGAGGAGCGCAGCACGCCCGCGTCCTTGCCCGCCGCGGTCACCTGGGTGCCGGGCGCGGGCGCCGGGCCCTCGATCGCCACCGGCAGCAGGCGCTTCTTGATCAGCGCCCGGTACTTGGTGCGCGCGGTCAGCTCCTGGCCCATGAAGCAGCCCTTGTCCCAGTCGATGCCATGCAGCTCGTCGAAACCGTTCTCCAGCAGCGGCGAGCGCTCGACCTCCAGATCGCGGCTGCCGTCGGGCACGCCGAGCCCGATGCGCAGCGCGTCGTAGTCGGCCAGCGTCGCGGCCGCGATCCCGGCGCCTTCGAGCGCCGCCCGTGCCCCGGCCCGGGGCAGCACCGCGCGCGCGCCGAGCTCGGTCAGGCGCGGATCGACATGGGCGATTCCGCCACCGAAGGGTCTGGCGGCCCCGATCTCGGCCGGCAGGCCCAGGGCCTCCAGGGCGCCCTCGCCAAAGATCGCGGCGACCGCGTGGTCTTCCGAGACGTCGGTCAGCTCGATCTTGGCGCGCAAGCGGTAGCGCACCAGCCGGCCGCGCAGGTCGTCCAGGCGCGCCGCCTCGCAATCGAGCCACAGCGACTCCGCGCCCGGCCCGGGTTCCTCGGTCATGAAGAACTCGTGCAGGAACTTGCCCTGGGGCGTCAGGAAGGCCGACCAGATCGCCCGCTCGGGCCCGAGCTTGGTCACGTCGTTGGAGACCATGCCCTGGAGGAAGCTGCGCGTGTCGGGGCCGGCGGCCCGCAACAGGCCGCGCGCTTCCAGGATCACGTAATGGCGTGTGCTCACGTCCGCGGAACTCCCATCAGGATTTCATTTCGCCCCTAGAACTTGGCGATGGCAGGGTGCCTTGGCAAGGCCGTGGGGCGCACCGTATAACCGGCGGCCATGCGCCTGTTGTTCATCACCGCGACCCGGATCGGCGACGCCGTGCTCTCCAGCGGCCTGCTCGGCCACCTGCTGGAGCGCCATCCCGGCGTGCACGTGACCATCGCCGCGGGCCGGGCCGCGGCGCCCTTGTTCGCCGCCGTGCCCGGGCTCGAGCGGATGTTGATCCTCGACAAGCGGCCGTTCAAGCGCCACTGGCTGGACCTCTGGACCGCCACCGCGTTTCGCCGCTGGGACCTGGTGGTCGACCTGCGCGCCTCGGCGATCGCCTATCTGGTGCCGGCGCGCCGGCGCGTGACCGCCGGCAAGCGGGACGATAGCCGGCATAGGGTCGAGGAGCTGGCGGCGCTGCTGCACCTCGATCCGCCGCCCGCGCCCCGGGTCTGGCTGGCGCCCGAGCACGAGGCCGCCGCCGAGCGCCTGGTGCCGGCCGGGGCGCCGGTGCTCGCCATCGGTCCGGCGGCCAACTGGGCCGGCAAGCAGTGGCCGGCGGCACGCTTCGCC
>JACZVL010000010.1 GCA_022572685.1 Pseudomonadota bacterium | reverse complement strand
ATAGGCTTGAAGGTTCTCAGGTGAGATTGCGGCATAGTTACCAGTAGCAAAATTAAAAGCTACGTCAAGTGGCACGCCGGGTATATTCTTTATAAACTCTTCAGACATGTCTAGAGCTGATTGCTCGCGTCGAGCTTTTGATGCAATAGTCTGTTCTAAGAGTGAACGGTAATACGTGTCCCAGAAGCTTTGGGGCCATATTACTAGCATGTCCTCACCGTCGGGTCCTATTATATGTCCTTCACTAGGCCAGTCAAGTCCATTAGCTTTAGCAGCCATAATTAGTTCAGGTGAAGGAGCGAAGGAGACAGCACCAGAGAGCTCACCAGTGATAGGATCAAGCCGGAACATTTCGTTGGCGATGAGTTTATCGAAGTCGCGTTCTCGAACACGATCCAGTACTGTTTGACCTTCGGGTACGCCAGCGTCTTGCTCACGTGATGTTTGTCGTAGCTCCTCGGCGAGCGCCGGGGAGAGGTTGGCGACCACCGCACCGGCCAGCGGAACCTTGCCGCTCAGCCGGACCTGGTTGCGCGGCGGGCTCTCCGGCGCGGCGATCAGCGCCAGGGTCAGGGTCCTGACGGCGCGGTCGCGCCAGATCTCGAGCCGGACCTCGGCGCCCAGCTCGCGGGTCGCGATGCGGTAGCGGAACGATTCGACATCGGCGACCTGGCGCCCGCCCAGGCTCAGGATGACGTCGCCCGGACCGACCCCGGCGCGATCGGCCGGGCCGCCGGGATAGACCTTCTTGACGATCACCCCGCCCGGGGTTTCCAGGCCGAAGCCCTCGGCCAGGTCCTGGGTCAGGTTCTGGCCGATCAGGCCGCTCCAGGCGCGCACCAGCTCGCCGCCGCGCAGCGCGCTGGCGACCACGGTCTTGACCATGTTGGCCGGGATCGCGAAACCGATGCCCACCGAGCCGCCGTTGCGCGAGTAGATCGCGGTGTTGATGCCGAGCAGCCTGCCGTCGAGGGTGACCAGCGCGCCGCCGGAGTTGCCCGGGTTGATCGCGGCGTCGGTCTGGATGAAGAAGGAGAAGTCCGTGATCCCGATCTGGGTGCGGGCGATCGCCGAGACGATGCCGCTGGTCACGGTCTGGCCGACGCCGAAGGGATTGCCGAGGGCGAGCACCAGGTCGCCGACCTCGACCTCGTCCGAATCCCGGAACGCCACGTAGGGCAGCTTCTTGCCGCCGGGGTCGATGCGCAGCACCGCCAGATCGGTGCGCTCGTCCTCGAGCACCAACTCGGCCGCGAACTCGCGCCGGTCCGCAAGCACCACGGTGATCTCGGTCGCGCCCTTGATGACGTGTTGGTTGGTGACGATCAGGCCGTCCTCGGAAACGATCACCCCGGAGCCGAGCGAGCTCTGGATGCGCTCCCGCGGCAGGCCGAACATGCCGAAGTCCTTGCCGAAGAAGCGCTTGAAGAAGGGATCGTTGAAGAACGGCGAGACGCTGCGCCGGCGCACCACGCGCTTGGAGAAGATGTTGACCACGGCCGGCGCCACCTGCTTGACCACCGGGGCGAAGGACAGCTCGATCTGGGCCCGGGCCTCCGGCACCGCCTTGTCCTGGGCCCGGGCCTCCGGCACCGCCTTGTCCTGGGCCCAGGCCGCCGGCACGGCGAGCGCGATCGACAGTCCCAGACAGGCCGGCAGCAAAAGATATCTCATGATCGAAGCACCCTCGTCTGCCCTTGCGGGCGGACCCCGAATAAGCAAAAGGGCAGTCCTGGCGGGGCTGCCCTCTCTACGCTCGAACCGGCTCTCCGCCCTACCCTAGTGGCGGCGGCTAGCCCTCGTCCTCGTCTTCGACCTCGCCGTCCAGGGTCGGGCCGGAATCCTGGCCCTTGGCGTCGGGGTCGCGGTCGACCAGCTCGATGAGCGCCATGGGCGCCATGTCGCCATAGCGGAAGCCGGCCTTGATGACCCGGGTGTAGCCGCCCGGACGGTCCTTGTAGCGCGGGCCCAGATCGTCGAACAGCTTGGTCGCGATGGTATCGTCGCGCAGCGTGGCGAGCGCCCGGCGCCGGGCGCTCAGGCCGCCCCGCTTGCCGAGCGTGATGAGGCGGTCGACGACGCGCCGCAGATCCTTGGCCTTGGGCAGGGTGGTCTTGATCTGCTCGTGCTTGATCAGCGCCACCGCCATGTTCGCGAACATGGCCTTGCGGTGGCTGGCCGTCCGGTTGAGCTTACGGCCGCTTTTTGCGTGTCGCATCCCCTGCCTCCTCCTACTCTCCATGGCCTCGCGCGCGAGACCGCTGTCTCCGTCCCGCCGCCGCGCGTTTCCTCTGGCGAGGAGAAACGTGTACGGCCGGGTGGGGACCCGCTGACGTCCCCGGGTTGCCCTCGCCGAAGGCGGTCTAGAAAGGCTCGTCGAGCTTCTTGGCGAGGTCCTCGATGTTCTCCGGCGGCCAGTTGGGGATCTCCATGCCCAGATGCAGGCCCATGACCGAGAGCACTTCCTTGATCTCGTTCAGCGACTTGCGGCCGAAGTTGGGGGTCCGCAGCATCTCCGCCTCGCTCTTCTGGACCAGATCGCCGATGTAGACGATGTTGTCGTTCTTGAGGCAGTTCGCCGAGCGCACCGAAAGCTCGAGTTCGTCCACCTTGCGCAGCAGGTTCTTGTTGAACGGCGGCTCGACCGCATGCTCCTCGAACTCGCGCGTCTGGGGCTCCTCGAAGTTGATGAACAGCTGGAGCTGGTCCTGGAGGATGCGCGCGGCCAGCGCGACCGCGTCCTCGGGCGTGACCGCGGCGTTGGTCTCGATATCCATGGTCAGCTTGTCGTAGTCGGTGACCTGGCCGACGCGGGTGTTCTCGACCTTGTAGGCCACCTTGCGCACCGGCGAGAACATGGCGTCGACCGGGATCATGCCGATGGGCGCGTCCTCGGGCCGGTTCAGCGAGCCCGCGATGTAGCCCTTGCCGGTTTCCACGGTCATTTCCATGTCGATGCGCGCGCCGTCGTCCAGGGTGCAGATCACCAGATCGGGGTTCATGACCTCGATGTCGTGGCCGGTTTCGATCTGATCGGCGGTGACCTCGCCCGGTCCCTCGGCGCGCAGGCGCATGCGCTTGGGCCCATCGCCGAACATCCGCAGCGCCACCGACTTGATGTTGAGCACGATGTCGGTCAGGTCCTCCCGGACGCCCGGGATGGACGAGAACTCGTGCAGCACGCCGTCGACCTGAATGCTGGTCACCGCCGCGCCCTGCAGCGACGACAGCAGCACCCGCCGGAGCGCGTTGCCGAGCGTCAACCCGAAGCCGCGCTCGAGCGGCTCGGCGACCACCTTGGCCAGACGCTTGGCGTCCTGACCCGGTTGGATGTCGAGCTTGTTCGGCTTGATCATTTCAGTCCAGTTTTTTTGAAGCACTACCGCGTCCTCGCCGCTTGCGAGCCGTTCCGCATTCTCACGAATGGGCTCATGAACGGGCTCATGAATGGGATCGAGCTGCCATGTCCATCGAAATACACGTCAAATCCGTGCGCCGGGGCCGTCCCGTTTATGTCTACCGGCGCCGCCCCGGGGCGCGGGTTTCGCGCCACGGCGACAGGCCGTCCTGAAAACCCTATACGCGCCGCCGCTTGGGTGGCCGGCACCCGTTGTGTGGAATCGGCGTCACGTCCCGGATGGCGGTGATGGTGAAACCAACCGCCTGAAGCGCGCGCAGCGCCGATTCCCGGCCCGAGCCGGGACCCTTGACGTTGACCTCCAGGGTCCGCACGCCGTGCTCCTGCGCCTTGCGCCCGGCATCCTCGGCCGCCAACTGCGCGGCATAGGGGGTCGACTTGCGCGAACCCTTGAAGCCCTGACCGCCGGCCGAGGCCCAGGCGATGGTGTTGCCCTGGACGTCGGTGATGGTGATCTTGGTGTTGTTGAACGTCGCACTCACATGCGCGATGCCGGAAGTGATGTTCTTCTTCTCCCGGCGGCGCAGGCGCGCCTGAGGTTTGGCCATCCTCGTTCCTATTCCGTTCCTACTTGGTTTTCTTCTTGCCGGCGATCGCCCGCGCGGGGCCCTTGCGGGTGCGCGCGTTGGTGCTGGTGCGCTGGCCGCGCACCGGCAGACCCTTGCGGTGGCGCAAGCCCCGGTAGCATCCGAGATCCATCAGGCGCTTGATGTTCATCGCCACCTCGCGCCGCAGGTCACCTTCGACGATGTGGTCGCGGTCGATGGACTCGCGGATGCGCAGCACCTCGTCGTCGGTCAGATCGTTGACCCGGCGCGCGGCGGGGATGCCCACCTTGGTGCAGATCTCGCTCGCCTTGGTGCGGCCGATGCCGTGAATGTAGGTCAGCGCGATTTCGACGCGCTTCTGAGTCGGTATATTGACGCCAGCGATACGTGCCACGTCGCAGTCTCCTTAAGCGTCTAGGACCTGGTCAAAAGGGGGACAGCCGCAACCGCCCGGCCGCAACGGCGCCGGAGGCGTGCGGATTATAGGCGTGGGATGCACCGAGTCAACTCTCATGCGACCTCCAGGGTGGCTTCGATCTGGCCGGCGATCTCCTCGATCGAAGCCATGCCGTCGATCGTGCGCAAGACGCCCTTGTCACCGTAATACGGCAGAATCGGCACGGTCTGGAGATTGTAGGCCTCCATGCGCGCGCGCACCGTCTCCTCCTTGTCGTCGGCGCGGCGGTCGAACTCCGAGCCGCCGCAGGTGTCGCAGACGCCCGCCACCTGGGGCCGCTGAAACTCGTCGTGGTAGCCGGCGCCACAGCCGGAACAGGAAAATCTTCCGGTGATGCGCGCGACCAGCGCCTCCTCGTCGACCTTCATTTCGATCACCACGTCCAGCTTCAGTCCCTTCTCGGCCAGCATCTGGTCCAGGCTTTCGGCCTGGCGGACCGTGCGCGGGAAGCCGTCGAGGATGAAGCCATCGCCACAGTCCTGATCGATCCGTTCGGAGATCAACTGGATCATCAGCGTGTCCGGCATGAGCTGGCCGGCGTCCATGACCCTCTTGGCCTCCTGGCCCAGCTCGCTGCCCGTCGCGGCGACCTGGCGCAGCATTTCGCCGGTCGAGAGCTGAACCATGTTGTATTTCGTTTCGAGCCGCTTCGCCTGGGTTCCCTTGCCCGCGCCCGGCGGCCCCAAGAAAACGATGTTCACCCACGTCTCCCCTTCAGCTTGGTCTTCTTGATCAGACCCTCGTACTGGTGGGCGAGGAGGTGCGAGTGGATCTGCCCCACCGTGTCCATGGTCACCGAGACGACGATGAGCAGGCTGGTGCCGCCAAAGAAGAACGGCACGGCGAAGCGCGAAATCAGCAGCTCCGGCAGCAGGGCGACCATCGAAAGATAGAGCGCGCCGACCGCGGTCAGGCGCATCAGGATGAACCGCAGGTGGTCTTCGGTGTTGCGCCCGGGCCGGATGCCGGGGATGAAGCCCCCGTGTTTCTTCAGGTTGTCCGCGGTATCCGCCGGATTGAACACGATGGTGGTGTAGAAGAACGTGAAGAACACGATCAGGCCGATATAGACGGACAGGTAGAGCGGCTGCCCGCGCCCCAGCAGCGAGGTCACCCAGGTCAGCCACTCCGGCCCGCTGCCGGCGGAAAAGCCGGCCACGGTGAGCGGCATGAGCAGCAGCGAGGAGGCGAAGATCAGCGGGATCACGCCCGCGGGATTGATCTTCATCGGCAGGTGCGTGGACTCGCCGCCGAACATCTTGTTGCCGACCTGGCGCTTGGGATACTGGACGATGATCCGGCGCTGGGCCCGCTCCATGAACACGATGAAGGCGATCACGAAGACCGCCATGATCAGCAGCATGATGATGAAGGCCGCCGACAGCGCCCCGGTGCGTCCCAGCTCCAGCGTGCTGGCGAGCGCCAGCGGCAGGTTGGCGACGATGCCCGAGAAAATGATCAGCGAGATGCCGTTGCCGACGCCGCGCTGGGTGATCTGCTCGCCCAGCCACATCAGGAAGATCGTGCCGCCGGTCAAGGTCACCACCATGGTGAAGCGGAAGTAGAACCCCGGATCCAGCACCGCCGAGACGCCGCCGCCGCCCGAGCTCTCGAGTCCGACCGCGATGCCGTAGGCCTGGACCGAGGCCAGCAGCACGGTGCCGTAGCGGGTGTACTGGTTGATCTTCTTGCGCCCGGACTCGCCTTCCTTCTTCAGCGCCTCCAGGGTCGGCGAGACCGCGGTCAAGAGCTGCATGATGATCGCCGCCGAGATGTACGGCATGATGTTGAGCGCGAAGATCGTCATGCGCCCGAGCGCGCCGCCGGCGAACATGTCGAACATGCCCAGGATGCCGCCGGACTGCTGGTCGAAAATCTGCTTCATGACATCCGGATCGATGCCCGGCGCCGGAATGTAGGTCCCCAGGCGATAGATGATGAGCGCGCCCAGCGTGAACCAGATACGCTTCTTGAGCTCCGTCGCCTTGGAAAGGGCGCCGAAGTTCATGGTGGCGGCGAGTTGTTCGGCGGCGGAAGCCATCTGGTCGTCCTTGCCTGTCAGGCCCCCGGGGCTTCGGTGGCGGCTGGCGCCACGCTCTTCCTGGCGGCGAGCACCGTCAGGCCGCCGCCAGCCTTCTCGACCGCCGCCGCCGCCGCCTTCGAGGCGCCGGCCACGGTGATATCTACTTTGGTCTTCAACTCGCCCTTTGCAAGCAGGCGCACGCCGTCTCGCGGGTTATTGATCAAACCGGCGGCCTGCAGGGCGGCCAAATCGACCGGCTTCTTGGGGTCGAGCTTGCCGGCGTCGATCACGGCCTGCAGCCGGCCCAGATTGACGACCGCGAAATTCTTGCGGAAGATGTTCTTGAAGCCGCGCTTGGGCAACCGCCGGTGGAGCGGCATCTGCCCGCCCTCGAAGCCCTTGATCGACACGCCGCTGCGCGCCTTCTGGCCCTTGTGGCCGCGCCCGCAGGTCTTGCCGGTGCCGGACCCGATACCGCGGCCGATGCGCTGGCGGTCCTTGCGCGCCCCCGGACGGTCGGACAGTTGATTCAGCTTCATCGTTCTCAGTTCCTATCGGCCCGATCGGCGCGCCCTTTCGGGCCCGCCGGATCGCGGCTCAGTTAGCCTTCGCCTTCGACCCGCACCAGGTGGCTCACCTTGTCGATCATGCCGCGCACCGCCGGGGTGTCCTCGAGCTCGCTGGTCCGGTTCATCTTGTTCAGCCCGAGTCCGACCAGCGTCGCCCGCTGATCCTTGGGGCGGCCGATCGGGCTCCCGGTCTGGGTCACCTTGACGGTCTTTCCTCTCGCGTTCATGGCCGCCTACTCCCCTTCTAGGTTTCCGCGGATTCCACGGTCGCGGCCCGGCGCTCGCCGAGCAGGTCCGAGACCTTCTTGCCGCGCCGCTGCGCGACCATGCGCGGGCTGGAGCTGCGCTGCAGGCCCTCGAAGGTGGCCTTGATCATGTTGTAGGGGTTGGAGGTGCCGACCGACTTGGCGACCACGTCCTGGATACCGAGGGACTCGAAGATCGCGCGCATCGGGCCGCCGGCGATGATTCCGGTGCCCTTCCCGGCCGGACGCATCACCACGTTGCCGGCGCCGAAGTGGCCCTTTATGTCGTGGTGCAGGGTACGGCCCTCACGCAGCGGCACGCGGATCATGCCGCGTTTGGCCTGCTCGGTCGCCTTGCGGATCGCCTCGGGCACCTCGCGCGCCTTGCCGTGTCCGTAGCCGACCCGGCCGCGGCCGTCGCCGACGATCACCAGCGCCGCGAAGCCGAAGCGCCGGCCGCCCTTGACCACCTTGGCGACGCGGTTGATCCCGACCAGCTTCTCGATCAGATCGGGTTCGTCGCGCGAGCCGCGATCGTCGCGGCCGCGACCGCCGCGGCGCCCGTCTTTCCGGGGACCGCCGCCTCTCGGGCCATCTCGTCTCTGCTGTACCATTACCTATTTCCTCAGAACGACAGGCCGCCTTCGCGCGCGGCCTCCGCCAGGGCCTTGACCCGGCCGTGATAGAGATAACCGCCCCGGTCGAAGACCACTTCCTTGACGCCCGCCGCCGACGCCCGCTCCGCGATCAGCTTGCCGACCTCGGCGGCCGCCGCCTTGTCGGTGCCTTTGGCGAGCTTGCTCTTGAGCGCCTTGTCGATGCTCGAGGCGGCGGCCAGGGTGCGGCCCTGACTGTCGTCGATGACCTGGGCATAGATGTGCTTGCTGGATCGGAACACCGACAGCCGCGGGCGGTCCTTGCTCTTGCGCCGGAGGTCGGCGCGAACCCTGCGCGTGCGCCGCGCGTGTGTGTCTTGTAGGGTAAACATGGCCTTACTTCTTCTTGCCTTCCTTGCGCAGAATGATCTCGTCCGAATACTTGATGCCCTTGCCCTTGTAGGGCTCGGGCGGGCGGTAGGCACGGATATCGGCGGCCACCTGTCCGACCTGCTGCTTGTCGACGCCCGAGATGGCGATGGCGGTCGGCCGCTCGCACACGATCGCGATGCCGTCGGGAATCGGATAGGCCACGTCGTGGCTGAAGCCGATCTGCAGGTTCAGGGTGCTGCCCTGGACCGCCGCGCGGTAGCCGACGCCGTTGATCTCGAGCTTCTTGGTGAAGCCCTCGGCGACCCCGGTCACCATCGACTGAATGCGCGAGCGCGCGGTACCCCACATCGAGCGGGCGCGCTTGGAGTCGTCGATCGGCCGGACCACGATCTTGCCGTCTTCGAGCGCGACGGTGATGGCGCCGGTCGCCTCGTAGGTGAGTTGCCCCCGGCTTCCCTTGGCGGTCACCACGCGGCCGTTGACCGCGACTTCGACGCCGCTGGGCACTTCCACGGGATGTTTTCCAACGCGAGACATCGTTCCGTCCTCTAGAATACCCGGCACAACACCTCGCCGCCGACATTGGCGGCGCGAGCTTCCTGATCCGACATCACGCCCCGCGGCGTGGACAGGATGGTTATACCTAAGCCATTGTAATAAGAAGGTAATTCCTTGATCTTCGAGTACACGCGTTGGCCCGGCCGGGAAACCCGGGAGATCTCCTGGATGACCGGATTGCCGTCGTGATACTTGAGCTCGATCTCCAACTCGGCCAAGCCGACGCTCTGCGCCTGACTCCTGTAATCGCGAATGTAGCCCTCGCGTTTCAGGACATCGAGCACGTTAAGCCGCAGCCTGGAGGCCGGCGCCGAGACCTTGGACTTGCCGACCCGCTGACCGTTGCGGATGCGGGTCAACATGTCTCCCAAAGGATCGCTCATCGACATCGCGCGTTATCTCCCTACCAACTCGACTTGACCATGCCCGGGATCTGACCGATCGATGCCAGATCGCGCAGGGCAATTCGCGAAATCCTGAACTTGCGATAGTTGCCGCGCGGCCGGCCGCTGATCTCGCAGCGGTTCCGGACCCGCACGGCCGAGCCGTCGCGCGGCATCTCGGCCAGCTTGAGAAAGGCCTGAAACCGTTCCTCCGGCGCCAGCGAGCGATCGCGCGCAACGGCGCGCAACCGGGCGCGCTTTTCCGCGTATCGCTTCACCAACTTCCGGCGCCGCAGGTTCTTGTTGATGGCGCTCTTCTTAGCCATGTCCGTTCATTCCCTCTTTCGCCGTTCAGTCGGTAAACGGCATGTCGAAACCCTTGAGCAGGGCCCGCGCCTCGTCGTCCGTCTTGGCCGTGGTGCAGATCGCGACGTGCAGGCCCCGAATCTCGCCGACCTTGTCGTAGTCGATCTCGGGGAACACGATCTGCTCCTTCAGCCCCAAGGCAAAGTTGCCGCGCCCGTCGAAACTCTTGGGCGAGACGCCGCGGAAGTCCCGCACCCGCGGCAGCGCCACGGTGACCAGACGGTCCAGAAACTCGTACATGCGGTCGCGGCGCAGGGTCACCTTGCAGCCGATCGGCATGCCCTCGCGCAGCTTGAACGCCGCGATCGATTTCTTGGCCTTGGTGATGACCGGCCGCTGGCCCGCGATCAGCGCCAGTTCCTCGGCCGCCGAGGTCACCTTCTTGGTGTCCTGCACGCCTTCACCGACACCCATGTTCAGCACGATCTTGTCCAGCCGCGGCACTTCCATCGCGCTCGCGTACTTGAACTCGGCCAACAGGCTCGGCTTGAGCGCCGTGTTGTAATGTTCCTTAAAACGCGGGGTCATCTGTCCCACCTCGCCTAGAGATCGATGAGCTCGCCGGAACGCTTGGCGAAGCGCACCTTGCGGCCACCCGTCTCGATCCGGTAGCCGACCCGGGTCGGCTGGTTGCTCTTGGGGTCGATGTGGGCGACGTTGGAAACGTGCAGCGACGCCTCCCTCTCGATGATGCCGCCGGGATTGGTCTGGGTCGGGCTCTGATGGCGCTTGACCATGTTGACGCCCTGGACCAGCACGCGGCCCCGCTTCGGGTCGACGCGCAGAATCTCGCCGGTCTTGCCCTTGTCGCGGCCGGTGATGACGGTCACCTTGTCGCCCTTCTTGACCCTGAGCTTGGCGCGCTTGGCGGCGGTCTTCCTGGCCATCACAGAACCTCGGGCGCGAGCGAAATGATCTTCATGAACTTGCGGGCGCGCAGCTCGCGGGTCACCGGGCCGAAGATCCGGGTCCCGATCGGCTCGCCCTGGTTGCTGATCAGCACCGCGGCGTTGCTGTCGAAGCGGATCGTGCTGCCGTCGTCGCGCCGGATCTCCTTGGCGGTGCGCACGACGACCGCGCGGTGCATATCGCCCTTCTTCACGCGGCCGCGCGGGATCGCCTCCTTGACGCTGACCACGATGACGTCGCCGACGCCCGCGGATTTGCGCTTGGAGCCGCCGAGCACCTTGATGCACTGCACGCGCCGGGCGCCGGAATTGTCGGCGACGTCTAGCTGAGTCTGCATCTGAATCATGGGTTCAACTCCTCTCGCGGTTCAGGCCGACGCGGCGCCGGCGTCGATCACCCGCCAGGTTTTCGACTTGGCGATCGGCCGGCATTCCTCGATCTGAACCAGATCGCCGGACTTGCAGCGGTTGTCTTCGTCGTGGGCGCGGTACTTCTTGGTGCGCCGGATGATCTTCTTGTAGAGGGGATGCATGACCCGGCGCTCGACCAAGACGGTGATCGTCTTGTCGGCCTTGTCGCTCACCACCACTCCCTGCAACACTCGACGCGGCATGACTGTCAATTCTCCTAGGAAGCGGCCTGCTGCACGTTCCGCAGCACCGTTTTGAGGCGCGCGATATCGCGGCGCACCTGGCGCGCGCGCGCCGTGTTCTCCAATTGCCCGCTGGCCTTCTGGAAGCGCAGGTTGAACTGTTCCTTGCGCAGACCCATGAGCGCGTCCTTGAGCTCGTCGGGGGTCTTGGTGCGAAGATCGGCTGCTTTCACGGCCTAGCCCTCCTCACCGAGGCGGGCGACGAACTTGGTCTTGATCGGCAGCTTGGCCGCGGCCAGCACGAAGGCTTCGTGCGCGACATCCCGCGGCACGCCGTCGAGCTCGAACATGATCCGCCCCGGCTTGACCCGCGCGGCCCACCATTCCGGCGAGCCCTTGCCCTTGCCCTGGCGCACCTCGGCCGGCTTCTGGGACACCGGAACATCCGGGAAAATCCGGATCCACAGCTTGCCGACGCGCTTCATGTGGCGCGTGATGGTCCGGCGCGCCGCCTCGATCTGGCGCGCGGAGACGCGCCCCGGCGTCAGCGCCTTCATCCCGTAAGCGCCGAAGGTCAGCGAATAGCCGCCCTTGGCCTTGCCGTGAATGCGCCCCTTGTGGGCCTTGCGATACTTGGTTCGCTTGGGCTGCAACATGACTTGGTATCCTCAACGCTCCGCCGCCGGTTCAGCGCGGCTGCTGCGTCTCCTGTATCTTCTTTTCGTGGGCCGTGGGGTCGTGCTCCATGATCTCGCCCTTGAACACCCAGACCTTGACCCCGCAACTGCCGTAGGTGGTGCGCCCGGTCGCCTCGCCGTAGTCGATGTCGGCGCGCAGCGTGTGCAGCGGCACCCGGCCCTCGCGATACCATTCCGTGCGCGCGATCTCGGCGCCACCCAGGCGGCCGCCGCACTGGATGCGGATGCCCTGGGCGCCCAGGCGCATGGCCGACTGGACGGCCCGCTTCATGGCCCGGCGAAAGGCGACGCGCCGCTCGAGCTGGTTGGCGATGTTCTCGGCCACCAGGGTGGCGTCGATTTCCGGCTTGCGGATCTCGACGATGTTCAGGTGGACCTCGCTGTCGGTCATCTTCTGCAAATCGACGCGCAGCTTCTCGATGTCGGCGCCCTTCTTGCCGATGACCACCCCGGGCCGCGCGGTATGGATGGTGATCCGGGCCTTCTTGGCCGGCCGCTCGATGATGACCTTGGAGATGCCGGCCTGTTGCAGGCGCTTGCGCAGGAACGCGCGGATGCGCAGGTCCTCGTGCAGCAGATCGCCATAGTCGGCGTCGGCGTACCAACGCGAATCCCAGGTCCGGTTGATGCCGAGCCGCAGCCCGATCGGATTGACTTTCTGACCCATTACGCCGTTTCCTCGCGTTCCCGAACCACTACCGTCAAGTTGCTGAACGGCTTCATGATGCGCCCGGCCCGGCCGCGTGCCCGGGGCCGAAACCGCTTCATCACGATCGCCTTGCCCACCGTCGCCTCGGCCACGAACAGGCGGTCGACGTCGAGCTGATGGTTGTTCTCGGCGTTCGCGATCGCCGACTGCAGCGTCTTCTTGACGTCGGCGGCGATGCGCCGCTTGGAGAAGGTCAGCTCCGAGAGCGCGGCCTCCGCGCTCTTGCCGCGGATCGATTCGGCCACCAGGTTGAGCTTCTGCGGGCTGACGCGCAGGTTCCGGGCCACCGCCATGGCCTCGGACTCGCTCAGGCGCCGCTCGTGCTTGGGCTTACCCATGCTACCCTCTCCTCGCCCGTTTGTCCGCGGCGTGGCCGTGGAACGTCCGGGTCGGGGCGAACTCGCCGAACTTGTGGCCGACCATGTTCTCGGTCACCAGGACCGGCAGGAATTTTCTGCCGTTGTGCACCCCGAACGTCAGGCCGACGAACTGCGGCATGACGGTCGAGCGCCGCGACCAGGTCTTGATGATTTCGTTCCGGCCCGAAGCACGCGCCTTCTCTGCTTTCCTGAGCAGATAGCCATCGACGAACGGACCTTTCCAGACAGAGCGAGCCACGCGAGCCCTCCGTTAACGCTTTTTGTGACGGCGGCGCACGATCAGCCGGTCCGTCCGCTTGTTGTGGCGCGTCTTTGCGCCCTTGGTCGGCCGGCCCCAAGGGGTGACCGGATGGCGGCCGCCCGAGGTGCGGCCCTCGCCGCCGCCGTGGGGATGGTCGACCGGGTTCATGGCCACGCCGCGCACCGAAGGGCGCTTGCCCAGCCAGCGCTTGCGACCGGCCTTGCCGAGCTTGATGTTGGCCTGATCGGGGTTGGACACGGCGCCGATGGTCGCCATGCACTCGGCCCGCACCATGCGCACCTCGCCCGAGCCCAGCCGCAGCAGGGCGTTGCCGGCATCGCGCCCGACCAGTTGCACGTAGGTGCCGGCGGAGCGCGCGATCTGGCCGCCCTTGCCCGGCTTCATCTCGACGTTGTGGACGATCGTGCCGATCGGGATCGAGGCGAGCGGGAGCGCGTTGCCCGGCTTGATGTCCGCCTTCGCGCCCGAGACCACGCTATCGCCGGCCTCGAGCCGCTGCGGCGCCAGGATGTAGCTGACCTCGCCGTCCTCGTACTCGATCAGGGCGATGAAGGCGGTCCGGTTCGGATCGTACTCCAGGCGCACCACCTTGGCCGGCACGTCGAACTTGCGCCGCTTGAAGTCGACCATGCGGTACAGCCGCTTGTGGCCGCCGCCGCGGCGGCGCGCGGTGATCCGGCCGGTGTTGTTGCGTCCGCCCTTCTTGGTCAGGCCCTCGGTGAGCGCCTTGACCGGGTCGCCCTTCCACAGGCCGGCGCGGTTGACCAGCACCAGGCCACGTCGTCCGGGCGTCGTCGGGTTGTATTTCTTGAGCGCCATGGCGTCAGATTCCCGTGGTCACGTCGATGCTGTGACCTTCTTCGAGCGTCACGTAGGCCTTCTTGATGGTCGCCCGCTTGCCCAGACGGCCGCGAAAGCGCTTCACCTTGCCCTTCTGAAGCATCGTGTTGACGGCCTTGACCTTGACCGAGAACAGGCCTTCCACGGCGATCTTGATCTCGGGCTTGCTGGCGTCCACGGGCACCACGAAGGCGACCTGATTGTGCTCCGAACCGAGCGTCGACTTCTCGGTCACGAGCGGGCGGCGGATCAGCTCGTAGAGCCGCTCCTTGGAGACCGTCACGGTCCGCTTGATATAGGGTCTGGGGCCGCTCATTTCAGCCGTGCCTCCAAGGCCTCGACCGCGTCCCTGGTCAGCACCAGGGTATCGCGGCGAAGAATGTCATAGACGTTGGCGCCCTGCTCCGGCAGCACGTCGACGCCCGGAATGTTGCGGGCCGCGCGCTGGAAGCTCTCGTCGAGCACCGCGCCGCCGATCACCAGCACCGAGGACCAGCCCAGCGCACCGAGCTTGCGCGCCAACTCGCCGGTCTTGGGCGAATCGGCCTTGGCCGCGTCCAGCACCACCAGCTTGCCGTCGGCCGCCTTGGCCGAGAGCGCGCTCTTCAGCGCCAGCTTGCGCACCTTCTTGGGCAGCTTGTGGGCATGGTCCCGCAGCAGCGGTCCAAAGGCGCGGCCGCCGCTGCGGAACTGGGACACCTTGGGCGGACCGTGGCGGGCCCGTCCGGTGCCCTTCTGGCGGTACATCCTCTGGGTCGTGCCCTTGACGTCGCTGCGCCCCTGGACCTTGTGAGTCCCGGCCCGGCGCTTGGCGAGCTGCCAGTTGACCATGCGCGCAAGCAGGTCCGGCCGCGGGCTGAGGCCGAAGATCCCGTCGTCGAGATCGATCTCGCCCGCCTTCTTGTTGTCCAGTGTCGTGACCGCGCACTTCATGGCCGCTATTCCTTCCGGTCCTTGGCCTCGTCCGCGGTGCCACCGGCGTCCTGGGCGGCGTCCTGGGCGGCGTCCTGGGCATCAGCGTCGGCCTCGGTCTCGGGCGCCGCCTCGGCGCCGCCACGCAGGCCGGCGGGGAACGGCGCGTCCTCGGGCACCGGATGCTTGACCGCGTCGATGATCCGGACCCAGCCGCCCTTGGCCCCGGGCACCGCGCCGCGCACCAGGATCAGCCCCTCCTCGACGTCGGTCGAGACGATCCGCAGGTTCTGCTGGGTCCTCCGGCGGTCGCCCATGTGGCCGGCCATTTTCTTGCCCTTGAAGACCCGGCCCGGATCCTGGCTGTTGCCGGTCGAGCCGCCGGAGCGATGCGAGAGCGAGACGCCGTGGCTGGCGCGCAGGCCGTGGTAGTGGTGCCGCTTCATGACACCGGCGAAGCCCTTGCCGATGGTGATGCCGGCCACGTCCACGTACTGGCCCGGCACGAAGTGTTCGGGCGAGAGCTCCTGGCCGACCTCGAGCAAGGCGTCGGTGGAGACCCGGAACTCGGCCAACCTGCGTTTGGGTTCGACCTTGGCCTTGGCGAAATGACCGCGCATGGCCTGGCCGACGTTCTTGACCTTGGCCGTGCCGTTGCCGAGCTGGACCGCGTCGTAGCCGTCGCTGTCCTGGCGCCGCACCGCGACCACTTGGCAGTTGTCGAGCTTGAGCACGGTGACCGGCACGTGTTCCCCGTCCGCGGTGAAGATCCGCGTCATGCCGAGTTTCTGAGCGAGCAAACCGGTTCGCATGGTCCTAGCCCTTGAGCTTGATCTCGACGTCGACGCCGGCCGCCAGGTCGAGCTTCATCAAGGCGTCCACCGTCTGCGGGGTCGGGTCGACGATATCGAGCAGCCGTTTATGGGTGCGGATCTCGAACTGCTCGCGCGACTTCTTGTCGATGTGCGGCCCGCGCAACACCGTGTACTTCTCGATCCGGGTCGGCAGCGGGATCGGCCCGCGCACCTGGGCGCCGGTCCGCTTGGCCGTGCTGACGATCTCCGCGGTCGACTGGTCGAGCACCCGGTGATCGAACGCCTTGAGGCGGATGCGTATGTTTTGACTGTCCATCTTCGGTCCAATCCGGTGGGTATCGGCGCTCTGCCGTCCTAAATGTTACTCGATGATCCCGGCGACGACGCCGGCGCCGACGGTGCGGCCGCCTTCGCGGATCGCAAAACGCAGGCCCTCGTCCATCGCGATCGGCGCGATCAGCTCCACCTCCATCGAGACGTTGTCGCCCGGCATCACCATCTCGGTGCCCTCCGGAAGATGCACCACCCCGGTCACGTCCGTGGTCCGGAAGTAGAACTGGGGCCGGTAATTGGTGAAAAACGGCGTGTGGCGACCGCCCTCCTCCTTGGTCAGGATGTAGGCCTCGGCCTTGAACCTGGTGTGCGGCGTGATCGAGCCCGGCTTGGCCAAAACCTGCCCGCGCTCGACCTCCTCGCGCCCGATCCCGCGCAGCAGCGCCCCGATGTTGTCGCCCGCCTCGCCCGAATCCAGCAGCTTCCGGAACATCTCGACGCCCGTCACCGTGGTCTTCATGGTCTCCTTGATGCCGACGATCTCGACCTCCTCGCCGACGTTGACCGTGCCCCGCTCGACCCGCCCCGTCACCACCGTCCCGCGGCCCGATATCGAGAACACGTCCTCGATCGGCATCAGAAACGGCCGGTCCTTGGCCCGCTCGGGCTGCGGAATGTAGTTGTCGACCGCCGCCATCAGCGCCACGATCGAGTCCCGCCCGGTCGCCTCGTCGCGGCCCTCCAAGGCCGCCAGCGCCGAGCCCTGCACGATCGGAATGTCGTCGCCCGGAAAATCGTAAGAGCTCAACAGCTCCCGCAACTCCAGCTCGACCAGCTCCAGAAGCTCCGGGTCGTCAACCTGATCGACCTTGTTCAGGTAAACCACGATCGCCGGAACCCCAACCTGCCGCGCCAGCAGAATGTGCTCGCGGGTCTGCGGCATCGGACCGTCCGCCGCCGACACCACCAGAATCGCCCCGTCCATCTGCGCCGCCCCCGTGATCATGTTCTTCACGTAGTCCGCATGACCCGGGCAGTCGACGTGCGCGTAGTGACGCTTCTCCGTCGAATACTCGACATGCGCGGTCGCAATCGTGATCCCCCGCGCCTTCTCCTCCGGCGCCTTGTCGATCTGGTCGAAGGGGGTGAATTCAGCCCCGCCAGACTCCGCCAATATCTTCGTAATCGCCGCCGTCAGCGTCGTCTTGCCATGGTCAACGTGGCCAATCGTGCCCACGTTGCAGTGCGGCTTCGTACGCTCAAATTTCGCCTTTGCCATCGGTCCTGGTTCTCCGTCGCTGAACTCTCTCGATTACGAACTGGCGGTTCAGGCCAGCTTGGCGACCACTTCGTCGGCGACCGCCTGGGGCACCTTCTCGTAGTGGTCGAAGTGCATGGTGTATTGCGCCCGGCCCTGGCTCATGGAGCGCAGGTTGTTGATGTAGCCGAACATGTTGGCCAGCGGCACCATGGCGTTGATCACCTGGGCGTTGCCGCGGGCGTCCATGCCGGTAATGTTGCCGCGCCGGCTGTTCAAATCGCCGATGATGTCGCCCATGTATTCCTCGGGGGTCACCACCTCGACCCGCATCATGGGCTCGAGCAGCACCGGCGCCGCCCGGGGAATGCCGTCGCGGAACGCCGCCCGGGTCGCGATCTCGAAGGCGAGCACGCTGGAATCGACGTCGTGGCTGGCGCCGTCGACCAGGGTCGCCTTGAAATCGATCATCGGGAAGCCGGCCAGGACGCCGGCTTCGCGGGACGCATTCAGGCCCTTCGCGACGCCGGGCACGAACTCCTTCGGCACCGAGCCGCCGGTGACCTTGTTCTCGAACACGAAGCCCTCGCCCGGCTCGAGCGGCTCGAAAATCAGCTTGACCCGCGCGAACTGGCCCGAGCCGCCGGTCTGCTTCTTGTGGGTGTAGTCGATCTCGGCGGAACGGGTAATGGTTTCGCGGTAGGCGACCTGGGGGGCGCCGACGCTGGCCTCGACCTTGAACTCGCGCCTCATGCGGTCGACCAGGATTTCCAGGTGCAGCTCGCCCATGCCCTTGATCACGGTCTGGCCGCTCTCCGGGTCCGTAGTGACGCGGAACGAGGGGTCCTCCTGGGCCAGGCGGCCCAGCGCCACGCCCATCTTCTCCTGGTCGCTCTTGGTCTTGGGTTCGACCGCGACCTCGATGACCGGATCGGGGAAGTCCATGCGCTCGAGGATGATCGGGTTCTGCGGATCGCTCAGGGTCTCGCCGGTGGTCGTCGCCTTGAGTCCGGCGATGGCGATGATGTCGCCGGCGTGGGCCTCCTTGATGTCCTCGCGGTGGTTGGCATGCATGAGCAGCATGCGTCCGACCCGTTCCCGGTTCTGCTTCACCGTGTTGAGCACGCTGATGCCGGTCTTAATGACCCCGGAATAAACCCGCACGAAGGTCAGGGTACCGACGAAGGGATCGGTCATGACCTTGAAGGCCAGCATCGAGAGCGGCTCGTCATCGGCGCTCTTTCGGGTCAGGGGCTCGTCGGAATCGGGATCGACGCCCTTGACGTCCGGGACGTCGGTCGGCGAGGGCAGGTAGTCGACCACCGCGTCCAGCAGCGGCTGCACACCCTTGTTCTTGAACGCCGCGCCGGTCAGCACCGGCACGAAGGTCAGGTTGCAGGTGCCCTTGCGGATGCAGTGCGTGAGGGTCTCCTCGTCCGGCTCCTCACCCTCGAGGTAGGCCTCCAGGGCGGCGTCGTCCTGCTCGACCGCCAGCTCGACCAGCTTCTTGCGGTATTCCGCGGCCTGATCGGCGAGCTCGGCGGGGATGTCCAGAGTCTCGAACTCGGCGCCCATGGTCTCGTCCTTCCAGATGATCGCCTTCATCCGGACCAGGTCGACCACGCCGGCGAATTCGCTCTCCGTGCCGATCGGCAACTGCAGCACCAGCGGGATCGCGCCCAGGCGGTCGTGAATCATCCGCACGCAACGATGGAAGTCGGCGCCGACGCGGTCCATCTTGTTGACGAAGCAGATACGCGGGACATTGTACTTGTCGGCCTGGCGCCACACCGTTTCGGATTGCGGCTCGACGCCCGCCACCGAGTCGAACACCGTCACCGCGCCGTCGAGCACGCGTAGCGAGCGCTCGACCTCGATGGTGAAGTCGACGTGGCCCGGGGTGTCGATGATGTTGATCCGATGGCCGCGCCAGTCGCAGGTGGTCGCCGCCGAGGTGATGGTGATGCCGCGCTCCTGCTCCTGCTCCATCCAGTCCATGGTGGCGGTGCCATCGTGCACCTCGCCAATCTTATAGGAACGGCCGGTATAGTAGAGGATGCGCTCGGTCGTGGTGGTCTTGCCGGCATCGATATGGGCCATGATACCGATGTTGCGGTAGCGGTCGAGCGGAGTGGTGCGGGCCATGGCTGGGGTCTCTCGAATTCCGGCTTACCAGCGATAATGCGAAAAGGCGCGGTTAGCCTCCGCCATGCGGTGGGTGTCCTCACGCTTCTTGACCGCGGTGCCGCGGTTGGCGGCGGCGTCCATAAGCTCGTTGGCCAGGCGTTCGGTCATGGTGAACTCGGAGCGCCCGCGCGAAGCGCGGATCAGCCAGCGGATGGCGAGCGCCTGGCTGCGATCGGGACGCACCTCGATCGGGATCTGGTAGGTGGCCCCGCCAACCCGGCGCGAGCGCACCTCGATGTCCGGCTTGACGTTGCCGAGCGCATCGTGAAATACCCGGATCGGGTCCTGGCTGGAACGCTTCTGGACGCGTTCGAGGGCACCGTAAACGATGCCCTCGGCAACCGACTTCATGCCCGCATACATGAGCACGTTCATAAACTTGGTGAGGGTGACGTCGCCGAACTTGGGATCCGGCAAAACCTCACGTTTTTCGGCGCGATGGCGGCGCGACATGTTCGGCTCCCTAATCCCTACTTCGGGCGCTTGGCGCCGTACTTGGAGCGGCGCTGGCGGCGATCGGTGACGCCCTGGGTGTCCAGGGTGCCGCGAATGATGTGGTAGCGGACGCCCGGCAGATCCTTCACGCGGCCGCCGCGGATCATCACCACCGAGTGTTCCTGGAGATTGTGGCCCTCGCCAGGAATGTAGCTGGTGACCTCGAAGCCGTTGGTCAGGCGCACGCGCGCGACCTTGCGCAGCGCCGAATTCGGCTTCTTCGGCGTGGTCGTGTAGACCCGGGTGCAAACCCCCCGCTTCTGCGGGCAGGCCTCCAGGGCGGGCACCTTGTTGTGAACCACCGGCGGCTTGCGCGGCTTGCGGACCAGTTGGTTGATCGTCGGCATTAACTCGGCCTCTTCATTCTCAGGCTTGCCTCTTCATGCTCAGGCTTAATGTACAAAACCCCGCTCAGGAGCGATTCATCTGCTCCCGCGGGTCGTCCACGGACCGTCGAAACAGCCGCCAGCAAGTTGTTCCCGTATTCAGCCGAGGCTGCGTCTAGACCGCGACGGGTCTACCACCAGCCCCCTGAAAGGCGCGCGCATACTATTGCTGCGCTGCACCCTCGTCAAGCCTCGGGAACAGCCTTTTTTCGCCGAATACCGCGGCCCTCGGCCCCTTTTCCGGAGCCGGGACGCGGGCCGGGATCAGGCGACGGACGTCTGCTCTCCCTCCTCCTCGGCCTTGGCCTTGGCTTCGGCCTCGGCGGCCAGCAGCGTCTGCTGTTGCCGCTGCCTCTCCAGAACCTCGTGGTCCCGCTCGGCGGCCAGTTTCTTGACCCGCTTCATCACCGCGCCGGTGCCCGCCGGGATCAGGCGGCCGACGATCACGTTCTCCTTCAGGCCGACCAGGTTGTCGACCTTGCCGTGGCACGCCGCCTCGGTCAGCACCCGGGTGGTCTCCTGGAACGAGGCCGCGGAGATGAACGAGCGGGTCTGCAGGCTGGCCTTGGTGATGCCCTGAAGCACCGGCTTGCCGACCGCCACCCGGCCGCCCTCGGCCGCCGTCTTCTCGTTGAACTCGGCGAACTCCTCCCGGTCGATCTGCTCGCCGACCAGGTAGGTGGTCTCGCCGGCGTCGGTGATCTCGACCTTCTGCAGCATCTGGCGGACGATCACCTCGATGTGCTTGTCGTTGATCTTGACGCCCTGCAGCCGGTAGACGCTCTGGATCTCGTCGGTCAGGTAGTTGGCCAGGGCCTCCACCCCCAACACCTCCAGGATATCGTGGGGTACCGGGTTGCCGTCCATGAGCGCATCGCCGACCTCGACGAAATCGCCCTCCTGGACCGATATGTGCTTGCCCTTGGGGATCAGGAACTCCCGGGGCTCGGCGCCCTCGCCCTCCGGGCGGACCACGATCCGGCGCTTGTTCTTGTAGTCCTTGCCGAACTCGACCCGGCCCGCGATATCGCTGATGATGGCGTAGTCCTTGGGCTTGCGCGCCTCGAACAGCTCCGCCACCCGCGGCAGGCCGCCGGTGATGTCGCGGGTCTTGGAGGTTTCCCGGGGGATGCGGGCGAGCACGTCGCCGGCCTTGACGTGGGCGCCGTCGTCGATCGAGAGGATGGCGTCCACCGACATGAAGTAGCGGGCCTCCATGCCGTTGGCCAGCGTGATCACCTCGCCCTTTTCGTCGCGCAAGGTGACCCGTGGCTTCAGCTCGCTGCCGCGCGACTGTTGCTTCCAGTCGACCACGACCCGGTTGGAGATGCCGGTGGTCTCGTCCAGGATCTCGCGCATCGAGATGCCCTCGATGAGATCCACGTAGTTGGCGGTGCCTTCCTTCTCGGTCACGATCGGGATGGTATAGGGGTCCCACTCGGCCATCTTCTGGCCCTTGGTCACCGAAGCGCCCTGGTCGACCAGCAGCTTGGCGCCGTACGGCACCCGGTGCCGGGCCCGCTCGCGGTCGGCCTCGTCCATCAGGACGATCTCGAGGTTGCGGCCCATGACCACGGGCACGCCCTCGGTGTTGATGACCACGTTACGGTTCTTGATCTCGACCCGCGCCTCGACCGTGGCCTCGACGCTCGACTGTTCGGCGCCACGCTGGGCCGCGCCGCCGATGTGAAAGGTGCGCATGGTCAGCTGGGTGCCCGGCTCGCCGATCGACTGGGCCGCGATGACCCCGACCGCCTCGCCGACGTTGACCGGGGTGCCGCGGGCCAGGTCGCGGCCGTAGCAGGTGGCGCAGACGCCGCCCTTGGCCGCGCAGGTCAGCGCCGATCGGACCTCCAGCTTGTCGATGCCGGCGCGTTCGATGCGGTCGATAGTGTCTTCCTCGATCATATCGCCCGCCGGCACGATGACCTCGCCGGCCAACGGATCGACCACGTCGTGAAGCGCGGTGCGCCCCAGAACGCGCTCGCCGAGCGAGGCGATCACCTCGCCGCCCTCTATCACCGCGTTCACGGTCAGGCCCTTGTCGGTGCCGCAATCCTCGATCGTGATGATCGCATCCTGGGCGACGTCGACCAGACGCCGGGTCAGATACCCGGAGTTGGCGGTCTTGAGCGCGGTGTCGGCCAGGCCCTTGCGCGCGCCGTGGGTGGAGTTGAAGTACTCCAGCACGGTCAGGCCTTCCTTGAAGTTCGAGATGATCGGGGTCTCGATGATCTCGCCCGAGGGCTTGGCCATGAGGCCGCGCATGCCGGCCAACTGCTTGATCTGCGCCGGCGAGCCGCGCGCGCCGGAGTGCGCCATCATGAACACCGAGTTGACGTGGCGCCCGATCTCGCCGGACATCACGTTCATCATCTCCTCGGCAACCAAATCGGTGCACTGCGACCAGACGTCGACCACCTTGTTGTACTTCTCGCCCCGGGTGATCAGGCCGTCCAGATACTGCCGCTCGAACTCCTTGACCTCGTTCTGAGCCGCCTCGACCAGCTTGGTCTTGGCCGCCGGCACGATCAGGTCGTCCTTGCCGAAGGAGATGCCGGCCCTGCAGGCGTGGGTGAAGCCGAGCGCCATGATCTGGTCGCAGAAGATCACCGTCACTTTCTGGCCGCAGTGGCGGTACACCACGTCGATCAGCTCGGTGATCTCCTTCTTGGTCAACAGCTGGTTGATCAGGCCGAACGGCACCGACTTGTGGCGCGGCAGCGTCTCGGACAGGATCATCCGGCCCGGGGTGGTCTCGACCACCGTGACGATCGGCTTGCCCTCGTCGTCGACGCCCCGGTAGCGCGCCTTGACCCGGGAATGCAGGGTCACGGCGCCGCTGTTGAGCGCGTGCTCGATCTCGCTCATGTCGGTAAAGGCCATCCCCTCGCCCGGCTCGCCCTCGGCCTCCATGGTCAAGTAATACAGGCCGAGCACGATGTCCTGCGAGGGCACGATGATCGGCTTGCCGTTGGCCGGCGAGAGGATATTGTTGGTCGACATCATGAGCACCCGGCACTCGAGCTGGGCTTCGAGGGACAGCGGCACGTGAACCGCCATCTGGTCGCCGTCGAAGTCCGCGTTGAAGGCGGTGCAGACCAGCGGGTGCAGCTGGATCGCCTTGCCCTCGATGAGCACCGGCTCGAAGGCCTGGATGCCCAGGCGGTGCAGCGTGGGCGCGCGGTTGAGCAGTACCGGATGCTCGCGGATCACCTCCTCGAGGATGTCCCAGACCTCCTGGCGCCCCTTCTCGACCATGCGTTTGGCGGCCTTGATGGTGGACGCCATGCCGTAGAGCTCGAGCTTGGAGTAGATGAACGGCTTGAACAGCTCGAGCGCCATCTTCTTGGGCAGGCCGCACTGGTGCAGCTTGAGCTCCGGCCCGACCACCACCACCGAGCGGCCCGAGTAGTCGACGCGCTTGCCGAGCAGGTTCTGGCGGAACCGGCCCTGCTTGCCCTTGAGCATGTCGGACATCGATTTGAGCGGACGCTTGTTGGCGCCGGTGATGACCCGGCCGCGGCGGCCGTTGTCGAACAGGGCGTCGACCGATTCCTGGAGCATGCGCTTCTCGTTGCGCACGATGATGTCCGGCGCGCGCAGCTCGATCAGGCGCTTCAGGCGGTTGTTGCGGTTGATGACCCGGCGGTAGAGGTCGTTGAGGTCGGAGGTCGCGAAGCGGCCGCCGTCGAGCGGCACCAGCGGCCGCAGCTCGGGCGGTATCACCGGCACCACGTCGAGAATCATCCACTCGGGCCGGGCGCCGGACCCCAGGAACGCCTCGACCAGCTTGAGGCGCTTGACGAACTTCTTGCGCTTGGCCTCGGAGTTGGTCTCCTTGAGATCGACGCGGAGCGTGCTGCGCTCCTCCTCCATGTCGAGCTCGACCAGCATCGCCTTGAGCGCCTCGGCGCCGATCATGGCGGTGAAGTTGTCGTCGCCGAATTCGTCCTGGGCGGCGATGAAATCGTCCTCGTTCAACAGCTGGTGCAGCTTGAGCGAGGTCAGGCCCGGCTCGGTGACCACGAAGCTCTCGAAATAGAGGATCCGCTCCAGGTCCTTGAGCGTCATGTCGAGCAGCAGGCCGATGCGGCTGGGCAGCGACTTCAGGAACCAGATATGGGCGACCGGGCTGGCCAGCTCGATGTGGCCCATGCGCTCGCGCCGGACCTTGCTGAGCGTCACCTCGACGCCGCACTTCTCGCAGATGATGCCGCGGTACTTCATCCGCTTGTACTTGCCGCAGAGGCACTCGTAGTCCTTGATCGGCCCGAAGATCCGGGCGCAGAACAGGCCGTCCCGTTCCGGCTTGAAGGTCCGGTAGTTGATGGTTTCCGGCTTCTTGATCTCGCCGAAGGACCACGAGCGGATGCGCTCGGGGCTCGCGATCGAAATACGGATCTGATCGAAGCTCTGCGTGCCAGTCGCCTGGCCGAAGATGTTCATCAACTCTTTCATCGGTTTCTCCCGATTCTCGTGTCGTTGGTGCCGTTCATCGCGGGTGCCCGTCCGGCCGCCGGGGGTGCGGCGGCCGTGACCGGCAATTCTGTCTAGCTCTGCTTCAGTTCGACATTGAGGCCGAGCGAGCGCAGCTCCTTGACCAGCACGTTGAAGGATTCCGGAATGCCGGCCTCGAAGTTGTCGTCGCCCTTGACGATCGCCTCGTAGACCTTGGTCCGGCCGGACACGTCGTCCGACTTGACCGTCAGCATTTCCTGCAGTGTGTAGGCCGCGCCGTAGGCCTCGAGCGCCCAGACCTCCATCTCGCCGAAGCGCTGGCCGCCGAACTGCGCCTTGCCGCCCAGCGGCTGCTGGGTGACCAGCGAGTAGGGGCCGATCGACCGGGCGTGGATCTTGTCATCGACCAGGTGATGCAGCTTGAGCATGTAGATGTAGCCGACCGTCACCTGACGGTCGAAGGTCTCGCCGGTACGCCCGTCGACCAGCTCCACCTGGCCGGTCTCGGCGAGCCCGGCCAGGGTCAGCATCTCGTTGATGTCCGCCTCGCTCGCGCCGTCGAACACCGGAGAGGCGATCGGAATGCCGTCGCGCAGGTTGTCGCACAGCTCGATCAGCTGCGCGCCGTCGAGACCGGCCACGTCCGACTTGAAGATCTTGTCGCCATAGATCTCCTTCAGCTTCTTCTTGAGCGGGTCGATCTTGGCGCTCTCCTGATACGCTTGCAGCAGGTCGCCGATCTGGCGGCCGAGGCCGTGGCAGGCCCAGCCCAGATGGGTCTCCAGGATCTGGCCCACGTTCATCCGGCTGGGCACGCCGAGCGGGTTGAGCACGATGTCGACCGGCGTGCCGTCGTCGGTGTAGGGCATGTCCTCGATCGGCATGATCTTGGAGATCACGCCCTTGTTGCCGTGGCGGCCGGCCATCTTGTCGCCGGGCTGCAACTTGCGCTTCACCGCGACGAAGACCTTGGCCATCTTCATGACGCCGGGCAGCAGCTCGTCGCCACGCTGCAGCTTGTCGACCTTGTTGTCGAAGCGCTTGGTCAGTTCGCCGATGGTCTCGTCGAACTGCTTGTTGAGCGCCTCGACGTCGGCCTGCCGCTTGTCGTTCTTGACCGCGATCTGGCGCCACTGTCCGGGCGTATAGTCGGACAGCACCTTCTCGGTGACCCGGGTGTCCACTTTGAAGTCCTTGGGGCCGCTGGTCGCCGTCTGGTTGACCAGCAGGTCCTTGAGGCGGCCGTAGAAGGAACGCTCGAGGATCGCCTTCTCGTCGTCCCGGTCCTTGGCCAGGCGCTCGATCTCGGCCTGCTCGATGGCGAGCGCGCGCTCGTCCTTCTCGACGCCGCGGCGCGAGAAGACCCGCACCTCGACGACCGTGCCCGAGACCCCCGGCGGCACCCGCAGCGAGGTGTCGCGCACGTCCGAGGCCTTCTCGCCGAAGATCGCGCGCAGCAGTTTCTCCTCCGGGGTCATGGGCGATTCGCCCTTGGGCGTCACCTTGCCAACCAGGATGTCGCTGGCGCCGACCTCGGCGCCGATGTAGACGATGCCCGCCTCGTCCAGATTGCGCAGCGCGTCCTCGCCGACATTCGGGATATCGCGGGTGATCTCTTCCTGGCCCAGCTTGGTGTCGCGGGCCATGACCTCGAACTCCTCGATGTGGATCGAGGTGAAGACATCGTCGCGCACGATGCGCTCGGAGATCAGGATCGAGTCTTCGAAGTTGTACCCCTGCCAGGGCATGAAGGCGACCAGCACGTTGCGACCGAGCGCCAACTCGCCCAGGTTGGTGGACGGTCCGTCGGCGATGATGTCGCCGCGCTCGACCACGTCGCCGACCCGGACCAGTGGCCGCTGGTTGATGCAGGTGTTCTGGTTGGATCGCTGGAATTTCAATAGGTTAAAGATGTCGACGCCCTGCTCGCCGCTGGACGTTTCCTCGGTGACCCGGATCACGATGCGGGTCGCGTCGACCTGGTCGACCACGCCGGACCGGCGCGCCGCGATGGCCACGCCGGAATCCCGGGCGACCCTCTCCTCCATGCCGGTGCCGACCAGCGGCGCCTCGGACTGGAGCAGCGGCACCGCCTGGCGCTGCATGTTCGAGCCCATCAGCGCGCGGTTGGCGTCGTCGTTCTCCAGGAACGGGATCAGCGACGCGGCGACCGAGACCAGCTGCTTCGGCGAGACGTCCATGAACCCGATGTCCTCGGGCCGCGCCATCACGTATTCGCTGCCGTGGCGGCACGACACCAGGTCGTCGACGAAGCGGTTGTTGCGGTCGAGGCCCGCGTTGGCCTGGGCGATGGTGTAGCGGCCCTCGTCCATGGCCGAGAGGTAGTGGACCTCGTCGCCGACCTTGCCCTTCTCGACCTTGCGGTAGGGGCTTTCGATGAAGCCGTACTTGTTGATCTTGGCGTAGGTCGCCAGCGAGTTGATCAGGCCGATGTTCGGGCCCTCCGGGGTCTCGATCGGGCAGATCCGGCCGTAGTGGGTCGGATGCACGTCGCGCACCTCGAAGCCGGCGCGCTCGCGGGTCAGGCCCCCCGGGCCGAGCGCCGAAAGCCGCCGCTTGTGGGTGATCTCGCTGAGCGGGTTGGTCTGGTCCATGAACTGCGATAGCTGGGACGAGCCGAAGAACTCGCGCACCGCCGCCGCCGCCGGCTTGGCGTTGATCAGGTCGTGGGGCATGACCGAATCGATCTCGACCGAGCTCATCCGCTCCTTGATCGCGCGCTCCATGCGCAGCAGGCCGACCCGGTACTGGTTCTCCATCAACTCGCCGACCGAGCGCACCCGGCGGTTGCCCAGGTGGTCGATGTCGTCGATCTCGCCGCGCCCGTTCTTGAGTTCGACCAGGATTCGAAGGATCTCCAGGATGTCCATCTTGCGCAGGGTGCGGATCGAATCGTCGGGCTCGAAGCCCAGGCGCGAGTTCATCTTGACCCGGCCGACCGCGGAAAGGTCGTAGCGCTCGTTGGTGAAGAACAGGCCGTTGAACATCTGCTCGGCGGTCTCCAGCGTCGGCGGCTCGCCCGGGCGCATGACCCGGTAGATATCGACCAGCGCTTCTTCGCGGTTGGTGTTCTTGTCAGCCGCAAGCGTGTTGCGCATGAAGGCGCCGACGTTGATGTGGTCGATCGCCAGCACCGCGATCTCCTTGGTGCCGCTTTCCTCGAGCTGGGTAAGCAGCTCCTCGGTCAGCTCGTTGCCGGCCTCGCAGATCACCTCGCCGGTGCTCTCGTCGATGATGTCGGTGGCGACGAACTGACCGTGCAGATCCTTGCTCTCGACGAACTCCATCTTGAGGCCGCCCTCGGTCAGCTTCTTGGCCAGGCGCGGGGTCATCTTGGCGCCCGTCTCGGCCACGACCTTGCGGGTCTTGGCGTCGACCAGATCGCGCATCAGCTTGGCGCCGCGCATGCGCCCGGGATTGAAGGGCGTGCGCCAGCCGTCGTCGATCCGGGCGTAAACCACCCGCTCGTAGTAATGATTTAGGATGTCCTCGGCCGACATGCCCTGGGCCTGGTGCGGCACCAGCGCCTTGCCCTCGGCGGCCATCTTCGCGCGCAAGGCCTCGGTTTCGTCGCTGTCGAGCGCCATCAGCAGCGTGGTCACCGGCAGCTTGCGGCGGCGGTCGATGCGGACGTAGATCAGGTCCTTGGCGTCGAACTCGAAGTCGAGCCAGGAGCCGCGATAGGGAATGACCCGGGCGGCGAAGAGATACTTGCCCGAGGAGTGGGTCTTGCCGCGGTCGTGATCGAAGAACACGCCCGGGCTACGGTGCATCTGGCTGACGATGACCCGCTCGGTGCCGTTGATCACGAAGGTGCCGTTGGGCGTCATGAGCGGCATGTCGCCCATGTAGACGTCCTGCTCCTTGATGTCCCGGATCGAGCGCGCGCCGGTGTCCTCGTCGACGTCCCAGACCACCAGGCGTAGCGTCACCTTGAGCGGCGCGGCGTAGGTCATGCCCCGCTGCTGGCACTCCTCGACGTCGTATTTGGGCTCCTCCAGGTCGTAGTGCATGAACTGGAGCTCGGCGTGGTCGGCGAAATCCTTGATCGGATAGACCGACTTGAAGACCGCCTGCAGCCCGACCGTTACGCGCGCGTCGGCCGCCACGTCGATCTGCAGAAACTGATCGTAGGAGGTCTTCTGGACCTCGATCAGGTTCGGCATGCTGGCGACCTCGGGAATCCTCCCGAAGTTCTTGCGGATGCGCTTGCGACCGGTGAACGACCTTGCCATGTCAGATGGTCCTCGCTTCAACGTATTTCGCGCCCCGGGCGGCGCCGTTGAGACACCCACGGCGGGCGTCTTCGAAATCGGATATTTCCGTGCCGGACCGCCCCGAACGCGGTCCCCGATCACCGGCCGGCGCGCACGACGGCCCGGTGCGCGATTCGCGCACCGGACAGCTCCTGGCATCCGCCGTCGTCATCGGCCGAGGCGAACTACTTGAGCTCGACCGTCGCACCCGCCGCCTCGAGCTTGCCTTTGATCTCTTCGGCCTCGCCCTTCTGGCAGTCCTCCTTGACCGCTTTCGGCACACCCTCGACCAGGTCCTTGGCCTCCTTGAGGCCGAGGCTGGTGATGGCGCGGACCTCCTTGATCACGTTGATCTTCTTTTCGCCGTAGCTCGTCAGGATGACGTCGAAGGAGTCCTTCTCCTCGGCCGCCTCGCCGGCATCGCCGGCCGCGGCGACGACCGCCACCGGCACCGCCGCGGAGACGCCCCAGGTATCCTCGAGTTTCGTGGCGAGCTCCGCCGCCTCGATCACAGTGAGCTTCGAGAGCTCGTCCACCAACTTTTCCAAATCAGCCATTTTTTTCTCCTGGGCTTGAACTTTTCAATCTTCTCGCAGGGCTTACGCTGCGTTCTCTTTTGAGCCATAGGCGCTGAACACGCGCGCCAACTGACTGGCGGGCGCCTGTATGACACCGGCCAGCTTGGTGGCCGGCGCCTGCACGACGCCGATCAGCCTGGCACGCATTTCGTCGAACGACGGCAACTGCGCGAGGTATTGGATTCGCTCGATATCGAGCTCCTCCTCGCCCAATGCCCCGCCGACAACGGTTAACTTCCCGTTCTTCTTGGCGAACGCGACGCAGACCCTTGCCGCGGCCACCGGATCCGCCGAATAGGCAATCGCCGTCGGTCCGGTGAATAGCGGCTGCAACGCCTTAAATTTCGTGCCCTCCAGAGCCCGCTTCGTGAGCCGATTCTTGCTCACCTTGTAGGTGGCGCCCGCCGCCCGCATCTGCCTGCGAAGGTCCGACGCCTCGCCCACCGTCAATCCCGATTGCTGGGTAATGACGAGCAGCGTGGCACTGTCGAAGACCCGCTTCAGATCGGCGACCACCGCTTCCTTTTCGGTTCGGTCCACTGAACGGTCCTGCTCTTTCTTGGCCACCGACCCTTGTGATGGAGCGGGACGGCCGGCCGGTTTGCACGAAGGCTCCCCGGACAGGTCCGGAAAAACCCGGTTCGCCTGTCCTGGAAGTTCAAGCCCGCCGGTCCCGGGTGTGAGCCCAGGGACCGGAGCATGCTCCACTTCCCGTCTGTGCAGGCCCCCGTTTCGGTGGACTTAGATCCGCCGGGCCGAGGCCCTTTGGACACCTGCAGTCTCGGACAGGTTGGGCCGGCGTCGCGCGCGTGCGCTTCAACTCCGCCGTCCCGTTTCCCGGCGCCTTTCGGGGGCGACCCCGAAGGTGCCGAAATCTCGTCTTCTCGCGCGCGCCGCCCGTCAGGACGACGCGCCGAACACGCTGGCCACGTCGACCTTCAGCCCCGGCCCCATGGTCGAGGACAGCGACAACCGCTTGATGTAGGTGCCCTTGGCGCCGCTCGGTTTGGCCCGGCTGATGGCGCCGACGAAGGCCTTGACGTTCTCGACCAGGGCCGCCTCGTCGAAGCTCACCTTGCCGACCCCGGCGTGGATGATGCCGGCCTTCTCGACCCGGAACTCGACCTGGCCGCCCTTGGTCGCCTTGATCGCCGCGGCCACGTCGTTGGTGACCGAGCCCAGCTTGGGGTTCGGCATCATGCCGCGCGGGCCCAGGATCCGGCCCAGGCGCCCGACCACCGGCATCATGTCGGGGGTCGCGATGCAGCGCTCGAAATCGATCTTGCCGGCCTTAATCTGTTCGGCCAGGTCCTCGGCGCCGACCACGTCCGCGCCGGCGGCCCTGGCCTCATCGGCCTTGTCGCCCTTGGCGAAGACCGCGACCCGGACCGACTTGCCGGTGCCGTGCGGCAGGCTGACCACGCCGCGCACGTTCTGGTCGGCGTGGCGCGGGTCGACACCCAGGTTCATGGCGATCTCGACGGTCTCGTCGAATTTGCCGCTGCAGCAGTCCTTGATCAGCTTGACCGCCTCCTCGATCGCGTAGGCGTTGTCCCGGTCGACGCTTTCATACGCCTTGGTCAGCCTCTTTCCCGTTCGTGCCATCGTCCCTACTCCACCACGTCGAGGCCCATGGACCGGGCCGAGCCGGCGATGATCTTGGCCGCCGCGTCGATATCGTTGGCGTTCAAGTCGACCATCTTGGCCTCCGCGATCTCGCGGACCTGGGCCATGGTCACGGTCCCGGCCACCTCCTTGCTGGGCGTCGCGCCGCCCTTGGGGATCCGGGCCGCCTTGCGCAGGTAGTAGGAGGCCGGCGCCGTCTTGGTCTCGAACGAGAAGGAGCGGTCCGCGTAGGCGGTGACGATCACCGGCGTCGGCATGCCCGGCTCCAGGTTCTGCGTGGCCGCGTTGAAGGCCTTGCAGAACTCCATGATGTTGAGCCCGCGCTGACCCAGCGCCGGGCCGACCGGCGGCGAGGGGTTGGCCTGCCCCGCCGGAATCTCCAGCTTGATGTACCCTTGGACTTTCTTCGCCATCACTCTACCCTTTCCGGTTCCGGGTCGCGCGGTCGCGGCCATGGCGAGCCTCCCGCACCGTGTCGTATCGCCTCCCGGGCCGGACCTCGGCCCCGGGACCTCAAGACTTCGTCGCTACTGCTTCTCCACCTGCGAATACTCCAACTCCACCGGGGTCGCGCGCCCGAAGATGGACACCGCCACCTTGAGCCGCGAGCGCTCTTCGTCGACCTCGTCGACCAGGCCGATGAACGACGTGAAGGGCCCGTCGGCGACCCGCACCGTCTCGCCGATCTCGAAAGTCACCGACGGCTTGGGCCGCTCCACGCCCTCCTGGACCTGACGCAGGATACGCTCCGCCTCGGCCTGGGAGATCGGACTCGGCTGCCCACGGTTGCCCAGGAAACCGGTCACCTTGGGCGTGTTCTTGACCAGGTGCCAGGAGTCGTCGTCCAGTTCCATCTTGACCAGCACGTAGCCGGGAAAGAACTTGCGCTCCGAGCTGACCTTCTGGCCGCGGCGCATTTCGATGACCTCCTCGGTCGGCACCAGGACATCCTCGAACAGATCGTCCATGCCCTTTTGATGGGCCTGCTCGCGAATCGACTCCGCGACCTTCTTCTCGAAGCCCGAGTAGACGTGGAGAACGTACCAGCGCATCGCCATGGAACAGCCTCAGAATGCTAGAATCAGTTTGACCGCGGTCGAGAGCACCTGATCGACCAGAAAGAAGAACAGCGCCGCCACGAACACCATCAGGAACACCATGCCGGTCGACACGGTGGTCTCCTTGCGGCTCGGCCAGGTGACCTTGGAGATCTCGCGCCGGATCTCCCGGATGTACTGGCCTGGATTGAACTTCATCATCTTCCCGATTTGTCCGGCCCCGACTTCGCGGCCCCCGACCTGGTGATTCCGATCCGCGGCACGACCCGGCCGCGGCAGTGTGTGCAGAACGATGCCTCGACGTGACCGGCTTCAGCGGTTGGCAGGAGTGGAGGGACTCGAACCCACAACCCCCGGTTTTGGAGACCGGTGCTCTGCCAATTGAGCTACACTCCTATCGCTCTGACTCGCTTTATCGGCCGCACCACTCTCAAGTGTTACTCGATGATCCCGGCGACGACGCCGGCGCCGACGGTGCGGCCGCCTTCGCGGATCGCAAAACGCAGGCCCTCGTCCATCGCGATCGGCGCGATCAGCTCCACCTCCATCGAGACGTTGTCTCCCGGCATCACCATCTCGGTGCCCTCCGGAAGATGCACCACCCCGGTCACGTCCGTGGTCCGGAAGTAGAACTGGGGCCGGTAATTGGTGAAAAACGGCGTGTGGCGGCCGCCCTCCTCCTTGGTCAGGATGTAGGCCTCGGCCTTGAACCTGGTGTGCGGCGTGATCGAGCCCGGTTTGGCCAGAACCTGCCCGCGCTCGACCTCCTCGCGCCCGATCCCGCGCAGCAGCGCCC
>JACZVL010000009.1 GCA_022572685.1 Pseudomonadota bacterium | reverse complement strand
TGACCGGCATGTTCCCCGACCTGAAGGTGGACCGGGACATCCTCGTCGCCGGCGCCCTCTGCCACGACGTGGGCAAGCCCTGGGAGTTCGATCCCAAGAACCAGGAACGCTGGCGGGCCTCCCCCGGCACCGTCGGCTGGCCCTCGGTCCGCCACCCGCCCATGGGGGTGCACCTGTGCCTGACCGTCGGCCTGCCCGAGGGGGTGGCCCATATCGCGGGCGGGCACTCCGGCGAGGGCGAGTTGATCCGGCGCAGCCTCGAGGGGACCATCGTCCATCACGCCGACTACACTTTCTGGCACGTCCTGGCGGCCGGCGGCCTGATGGAAGCAGGCAAGCCCGAATAGGAGACCGACCTTGGAACCGGGTACGGAACAGCCATGCTGAACGCGGCGATCGTCGGCTCGGGCGGATGGGACGGCGAACGGGTCGAGGTGGCGTAGGAACATGGGCGCCGGAAACGATCTCGCCGGCAAGGTGCGGACCGTCCGCGGTCCCGTCGATCCCGCGGAGCTGGGCCCCACCCTGATGCACGAGCAAGTGGTCTGCGATTTTACGCTACCGGCCGCCGCTCGGTGGTCGATGTCAGCGCCAGGCCCATGATCCTCGATCCCTCGGGCTTGAGAGAGGTCTCCGAGCGCGCCGACGTCCACATCGTGCGCGGCAGAACAATTCATCGGCGATCCGCATCGTCACCGCGCCCGATAGCCACTGCCGTCTGGAATACCGGCTGCCTGGCGCCGACGCCAATCCCTATCTCAACCTCGCCTACATTCTGGGCGCCGGCCTGTGGGGTATCGAGACCCAAGCGGCGCTGGGGGCATGAAAATCATCATGGGATTCCACCTAACAAACGCCGCCAAGCTGTCCAGCGATTGGGGTCCACCTCTCGGTGGGCATGACCGGTCACGGGCTCCCCGCCATCAGTTCCTCGACTTCCGCCAATGTCGGCATGGAGGGGGCGGTGCCGGGCCGGGTGACCGAGATGGCGGCGGTCGCGCAACCGAAGCGAACGGCATCGAGGGGGTCGTCTCCCCTGGCGAGCGCGGTGGCGAAACCACCGTTGAAGGCGTCGCCGGCGCCGGTGGTTTCGACCACGGGCCCGGCATCGACGGCGGGGATGAGTTCGGACCGCCGCGCGGAGTGGAACAGCGCCCCTCTCTCGCCCAGCGTGATCACGGCGGCGCCCACGCCCTTGGACAGGAAGGCTTCGGCCGCCCGCCGGGCGTCGTCCACCGAGGCCACCGCCACCCCGGTCAGCGCCTCCGCCTCGGTTTCGTTCGGGGTGACGTAATCGCAGAGCGCGAGCATTCCCTCGGGCAGGCTATTCGCCGGAGCGGGGTTCAGAATGGTGCGGACGCCAGCCTCGCGCGCGATCTCGAGGGCCCGGACCGCCGCGTCCATGGGTTGCTCCAACTGGGTCATGAATACCGTGGCCGAGCCGATCAGATCGGCGTTGGCCTCGATATCGGCGGCTGCGATGGTGGCCGCCGCGCCGGGACAGATGATGATGGCATTGTCGCCCGTCGCCTCCTCGACGAAGATGTAGGCGGCCCCGGTGTAGGAGTCGTCGCTCTGGGTCACCACGGGTTTGACTCCGGCATCGGCCCAGGTCTTGAACGCCATGTCCGCGAACGGATCGCGCCCGAGCTTGGACAGGAAGGTCACGTCGGCGCCCAGCCTCGCGGCGGCAACGGCCTGGTTCGACCCCTTGCCGCCCGGACCGAGGGCGAAGCTGTTGCCGAGGATGGTTTCACCCATGCGCGGCGCCCGCTCGGCCCGGTAGGCGGTATCGGCCACGAAAACCCCGAGGATCACGATCTTGCCGGCCATGGGCGATCTCCGCTTTAGGCGGCGTCGGGCGGGATCACGCCCTTGCGGAAGGCGAAACATCCGTAGAACCGGCGCTCGCCGGTCTGGATCACGCAATAGGCCTGCTTGGCGCGCCGATAAAAAGCGAAGCGCTCGACCGATACCATCGGCCAGGGCTTGCCCTCGGCGGCGTCGATCGCGCTCTGGACCTCTTGCTGCACCGAGGGCACGTCGTCGGGCGACCCGACGATTTCCATGCGGGCGGCGGAATCGTCCACGAAGCCGTCCAGCGGCATGACCGACAGCACCGCCTCGACCGTCTCCGCGGCGGTCGTGTTGTCGATTCTCAGCAGCTTGCCGAGCCGGGTCTGCCGGGCCACCGAGTCGGATGGAAAGTTGGTGTCGGCGATGATCAGGTCGTCACCGTGGCCCATGGCGCGGAGCGCATAGAGCACCTCCGCGTTGAGCAGCGGGCTTATTCCCTTGAGCATGATCGTCCCTTGCGGTTTGCGGTTTGCCGGGCTGCTCAGAGCCGCGCGCCGGTGGCGACGTCGAACAGGTGCGCGCGCTCGGCGCGGGGGCGCAGATGCACCGTCTGACCGGGTTTGAAGTCATGCCAGTCACGCAGCACGGCCACCATGTCGGTCTCTCCGAAGCGCAAGAATACGAGTGTTTCCGAACCCGTCGGCTCGACCACCGAGACCCGCGCGGGAAAGCCGTCATCGGCAATGTCGAGGTGCTCGGGCCGAATCCCGTAGGTCACGGTCTGCCCGTCGCCGGCCCCGGATTCGGCGCTTAAAGGGAGGCGGTATCCGTTTACCTCGACGCCGGGAGCGCCGCCACGCCGGACCGTTCCTTGAATCAGGTTCATGGCCGGCGAGCCGATGAATTTGGCAACGAACACGTTCTTCGGGTGGTTGTACAGCTCCAGCGGCGAGCCGACCTGCGCGATCCTGCCGTCGTCCATGACCACGATCTTGTCGGCCATGGTCATGGCCTCGATCTGGTCATGGGTCACGAAGATCGTGGTCGTCTTCAGGCGCTGGTGCAGTTCCTTGATCTCGGTGCGCATCTGAAGCCGAAGCTTCGCATCGAGATTCGACAGGGGCTCGTCAAAGAGGAACACCCGGGGGTCGCGCACGATGGCCCGGCCCATGGCGACCCGCTGACGCTGGCCTCCCGATAACTGACGCGGATAGCGATCCAGATAGGGTGTGAGGCCAAGGATCTCCGCCACCTCCCGCACCCGTTTTTTCACCGTCGCGGGGTCGATCTTCCGCAGCTTCAGGGCGAAGGCCAGGTTGGCGGCGACTGTTTTGTGCGGATAGAGCGCGTAGCTCTGAAACACCATGGCGATGTCGCGCTCGGCCGGGGGCAGGTTGTTCACGACGCGCTCGCCGATCCGGATCGTGCCCGCGGTCACGCTTTCGAGCCCGGCAATCATACGAAGCAGCGTGGATTTCCCGCAGCCGGACGGCCCGACAAGGACCATGAACTCGCCGTCCGATATGTCGATGTCCACGCCGTGGATGACGTCGACGGGGCCGAACGATTTGTGAAGGTTCTGGATGGTGACCCGAGCCATGTTCTCCCGCTGTCTCCCTGGCTTTTATTGGATTTTCTTGTGGTTTTTCAGGAAGCAACCGAGACCCAGACGTCCCGGCGCGGCGCCGGTTTTTTTCGATCTTGTTGACAGTACGTTGGGTTGCTTCATAATCCTGAGTGTATCTCAAGCCGTCGGATTTTGTCCAATCAAAGGAAGTGGTTGCAAGTTCACGGTAAGCCCTAACCATCACGATGGCCCGGTCCGCTAAGGGCTTGTGGCGCGGGCTTGATGGCGTGCAGCCTCCGGACACCGGTTAGAAACAGACGGCGCGAAGCAGGTGAAACTGATGTCTTTCAGGGAGGATGATCGATGAAAGTAGAAATATTTGACCGGCTCATGGCTGCTCAGGTGAGCAGGCGAACGATGCTGCAAGGCGCGGCCAGCGTCGGTGCGGTCGCCGCCGGCGCGGCCGTCGGGCTTGGAGGCCTGACTCGGTCCTCGTTCGCCCAAAGCAGTATCCGGGCGGAGATTCTCCGGATCCCGGGCGTCGGCGTCGGATCGCCCGGCGATTCCGACTGGCAGAAGGTCGGCGCGCTCTGCCTCGGGCCGACCAAGGGCAACGTCGCCAGCGGCGAGTTTGCGGGCGTGGAGCTCACCTTCCTCGGGCTCAACAACCAGAACCTGCACAATTTCCTGTTCCGCGGTTTCCTGAAGCCGTGGGAGGCCTATACCGGGGCGAAGATAAATTGGATCGACCTCGCGCAGGCCGACTACAACGCGCGGCTTCAGCAGTCGATCGCCACCGGGACCGTCGATTTCGACATCATCGAGATGGGCGCCCCCTTCGAGGGCGACGTCTGCGGCAAGGGTCTCGCCTCTGAAATGCCCGGCTGGGTCGAAGGCCAGATCGAGATGGACGACTACGTGGATTACCTCAAGGCCCCGGTCGGCACCTGGGACGGCAAGACCTACCGGATCTCCATCGATGGCGACTGCCACAACTTCAACTACCGGACCGACTACTTCACGGACGCCGATTTCGCCGCCTCCTGGAAGGCCGAAGGCCATGACGGCCCGTGGGAGGTGCCGACCACCTGGCAGAAGGTGCAAGAGGTCACGAAATTCCTCAAGGGCAAGAAGATCGGTGGCTTCGAAGCCAACGGCTATCTCGATCCGCTGAAGGGCTGGGGCGGCTTCGGCTTCTACTTCCTCGGTTCCCGCGCCACCGCTTACGCCAAGCACCCAAACGACACGGCATGGCTGTTCGATTCCGACACCATGAAACCCCGCGTCAACAACCCGGCCTGGGTGCGCGCCATTCAGGACGTGCTCGACGTGCTCGACGCCCAGCCGACCGACCAGATCAACGCGGATCCCGGCACCACCGGCTTCCAGCAATTCCTGGCCGGCACCGGCTCGATGCTGAGCTGGTGGGGCGATATCGGCTCGAACGCCAAGACCTCCGACAGCTCGGTGGTGGGCGACACCATCGGGTTCTCGATCCTGCCGGGCTCGGACGACGTCTACAATTCCAAGACCGGCCAGTGGGATACCCTCCCCTCGGGTCCGAACTTCGCGCCCAATATGGCCTACATCGGCTGGGGCGTGTACGTCATGGCGCGGGTCGACGGCGATGCCAAGAAGCACAAGGCGGCATGGTCCGCGGCGGCCCACCTGGGCGGCAAGGACATCTCGCTCTGGTGCGCGGCGTATCCCTCGGGCTTCCAGCCCTATCGGAACTCGCACTTCGACATTCCCGAATGGGTCAGCGCCGGCTACGACGAGGCCTTCATCGTGAACTACCTCGCCTCCCAGTCGGATTCGTACAACCACCCGAACGCCGCCATCGAGCCGCGCATCCCGGGCATCTTCCAGTACTACTCGATCGCCGAGGACGAACTGGCGAAGATCTACGCCGGCCAATACTCGGCCCAGGACGGCGCCGACAGGATTGCGGTGGCGTGGGAGAAGCTCACCGACCAGATCGGGCGCGAGAGTCAGATCGCGCTGTATAAGGCATCGCTCGGTATCTAGCGACTTAAGCGTTGTCGGGTTGGCGGTCGAGAGGCCGCCAACCCGATAATTTGCAAGGCCTCTTCCATGAGCATGCCGGCGCAGTCCGACGGCGATAAGCTTCACGTCGTTACCTCTGACCATATGTCGCCTGGCCGCATTCTGGCCGGGCGAACGCTGGTATGGTCCGCGGCGGTTCTGCTGGCCGTCATGCTGATCGCCCAGGCGCTCTACGAGTTCGAAGTCATCTCCTTCGGTTTCGAGAACTGGCGCCCGGTACTTTACGCCTACCTCTTGTGGGCCATCGCCATGGGCGTCGCCCAGGTCCTGATCCGGGGCGAACAGGGCAAGCGCGCGCTTTTCGTCCTCCCCGCGGTTCTCTTCGTGGTCTCGATGGTGATCTTCCCGATGCTGTTCGGGCTCTACATCTCGTTCACCGACTGGAACCTCGCTTCGGTCACCGGGCGAAAGTTCAACGGCCTCGACAATTTCCGGCAGATGTTGAGCGATCCCTTTTACTGGAACGCGCTTCTGAACATGGTTTACTACGTGGCCGCGATCGCCGTCGAATACATCATCGCCTTCGGCCTCGCGCTGCTCCTCAACGCGGATATCCGCGCCCGCAAGTTCTTCCGCGTGGCCTTATTGCTGCCCCTCATGCTGTCGCCCGTGGCGGTCAGCTGGATGGTCGGCAAGTCGATGATGGAGATCCGCTTCGGCCCCTTGGCGAGGCTCGGCCGGTTCCTGGGCTGGGAGAGCCCTTCCTTCTTCGGCACGCCCGAGGTCGCGCGTCTGGCGATCATGGTGATGGACGCCTGGACCTTCATTCCGTTCATGATGATCATGATCCTCGCGGGCCTCCAGGCACTGCCGAAGGAAGTTCTGGAAGCCGCCAAGGTCGACGGCGCCACGGCCTGGCAGAGCTTCTGGGAGGTGATCTTCCCGCTGATGCTGCCGGTCAGCATCACCGCCATCGTGATCCGGATTATCTTCAAGCTCAAGCTGGCCGATATCATCATCAACGTCACCTCCGGCGGCCCGGGAGGCGCAACCGACTCCGTCACCAGCTTCATATTCCGGGAATACCGGGACCGCTCCAATGTCGGTTACGGCACGCTTCTCGCCATGGTCTATCTGGTGCTGATCATCGTCTTCATTTTGATGCTCCTGAGCGGGGTGAACCGCTGGATGCGGCGGACCAGCCAGGGCGGGTTCGGATGAGCGGGCAAACCACCCAAATCTTTTCGGATGCCGAACCGGATCTTGCGTACCGCGCCAAATGGTACACCGAACGCGCGCTGATCTACGGCGCGCTGATTTTCTGGGCCTTTATTTGCCTGTTCCCGATCTACTGGACGGTCACGACCTCGTTCAAGATCGCGCCCGATGTCATGCGCGGCAACCTGGTCCCCTGGGTCGATTTCGAGCCGCAATGGCGCGGCTGGCGCTCGCTCGGCCTCTCGCCCAATACGATTTCCGAGACCTCGACCGTGCGCGAGGAGTTCCTCAAGCGCTTCATGAACAGCGTGATAACCTCGCTCAGCGCCTCGATGCTCGCGGTGACGCTCGGTTCGCTGGCCGCCTATGGCCTGAGCCGGTTTTCCTACCGCTTCGGCTTCATGAGGAACAGCGACATCTCGTTTTTCTTCCTCAGCCAGATGATCCTGCCGCCGGTGGTGCTGGCCCTGCCGTTCCTGATTCTTTACAAGGAGCTTGCCCTGCTCGACAGCCGGATCGGGATCATCCTCCTCTACACGCTGATGGTTCTTCCGATCGTCATCTGGATCATGCGCGACCAATTCAGCGCGATACCGATCGAGCTCGAGGAAGCCGCGCTGGTCGATGGCCTTTCCGTTTGGGGCGCGTTCGTCCAGATCGTGCTGCCGATCGCCCTTCCCGGCATGGTCGCCGCCTTTATCCTGTCCCTGGTGCTGACCTGGAACGAGTATTTTTTCGCCGCCCTTCTCACCTCTACCGACGCCAAGACGCTGCCGGTCATGGTGGCCAGCCAGACCGGCAGCCAAGGCATCAATTGGTGGTCCATGGCCGCGCTTTCGACCGCCGCCATCGCGCCACTGGTGGTGATCGGTGTGGTGCTCGAACGCTACATCATCAAGGGCATGGCGGCGGGGGCGGGCAAGTGACGCAATGTTCACCTTGAGAAAGCATTGACGGCGACGGAGAGAGCCCGGATACTCTCTCCCTATGCGACTCCAAGAAATAGTCCGGGCGGAGAAGACGGTTGTCGATTGGGGGAAGTGGCAGGAGGGCGGAAGGATGCCCCGCGCTGCCTTTCCGCTATCACGGCCAAGAAATCGAAGCTACAGGCTTGGTGCGTTTCGGTGGCGTATAGTGTGCTTTGAGGCACTTGAGGCCGATTTTCGCTTACTGATTGCTTATAGGGCAGATAAAGAGCAGTATCGCGCCGTGCTTGCTCAAGAGCATGACCGCGATATGGCTGTCCTGGCGCAGTATGAATTTCATGGTACGCATCCGGGCTGGCATGTTCTTGCGACTTGCAAGGACATAGAAGATGCACCGACAGGCGTAATGCGCCATCCATGGCAAAGGCGCTTTCCAGGCCCGCGTGGGTATCATCGCAATGTGGCCTTTAATATCAGCAGCGACGAACATGCGTTGGCGGTTGCAGCGAAGAAGTTTCGCCTGCACCTAGGCGAGGGACAGCTACTTTGAAAGAAGAACTCTGCAAAGCATTCTGTGATGATCTTCGGTTTCGCGATGTGCCGGCGGGCCTTGCAGTTTGTACGGGGTTTGACGGTTATGGCGGCGAACCATTAGGCTTTTATATTGTCGGCCCCGACCGACTAGGGCGTTTCCGCTTGGAGGATGACGGAACGACGATTCCCTTGATCGAAGCCCAAGGAGCGGACCTCGATAGCCAAACGAGGTCTGAGGCGTTCGCAGAAATGCTTCAGGAATATGGCGCTACATACGATGAAGATCGCGCTGAAATAATCAGCCTTCCGCTCAGTGAAGATCGCGTTCCGGGCGCGGCGATGAGATTTATAGCTCTATTGCTGCGTTTGCAGGACTTGGTATTGCTTACTCCTGAAAGAGCTGCCAGCACTTTCAGGGAAGATGCTTCACGAGCCATCATCCGGGCGTTGAGTGACCGCGCCGAAATCAAGGAAAACGAATCGATTGCGCCAGGAATCGAGTTTCCTGCTGACCTACTTATTCAGGCGCCGGGCCGTGATCCGGTCGCCGTTTTTTTGGCAATGTCGGAGCAGAAAGTATTAGAGGCTGTTGTGGCGCAGATGGCTGCATTCTATGAAGCTCACTCCTCGTGTTCCGTGATAGCGCTTCTAGAAAGGGACTCTTCGGTTACACGGAAGATGAGAGGCCACGCCTCGAATCGGTTAACTGCAATGCCCATATATGAAGGCGATCAAGCCGCCGCGATTCTTCGGATTCAGCGGGAAGTCTTGGGGCATCAGAATATCCTGCATTGATGGCCTCCCGGATGCGGTGCATCATGAACCAGCTCGATTTGACCGAGACGCCGAGCATTCGGCTTAGCTCACGGGTACTCGGACCTTTCTTGGAAGCGGACAGGAGATAGATCGCCAGGAGCCATTTGCTAAGCGGTATCTTGGAGCGCTCGAACAGCGTTCCGACCGTGACCGTAAACTGCTGGCGGCAATCGTTACATTGATAGAGGCCAGGGCGATGGGTCTTGCCCTTGAGCGCCGTAGGCTCAGACGAGCCGCAATGCGGGCAGACAGGGCCATCGGGCCAAATCTGTGCCTCTAGCCACTCGCGAGCCTCGGTTTCGTTGTGGAAAACCGGGTTTTGTAACTCTGACATGGCCCATTCCCTGTCGTGTTGACAGCTATGTGGGAATGGATTGATGCTTTGTCAAGGTGAACGATGTCGGAAGTGAGCCGGGCGGTAGGGCGGATTATATCGGCTCGCTCAACTCCGCCGCGATGTCCTTGGTCTGCTCGTAAAGCCTGCGGAACAGCCGATACCGCCGGTCATGCACCTCGGAGGGCTCGGCTTGAATGGTCGAGGTCACCGGGTTCCAGACCGCGATGTCATCGACCTCGGCGTTTCCAATCGCGACGGCGGCCATGAAGGCATCGCCGTAGCACGCACCGATGGTCTTCTCGCAGAGGATCTGGTCGAAGCCGGAGATGTCCGACGTCGCCTGGCACCAGATTCGATTCTTGGTGCCGCCGCCCACGGCCAGCAGCCGCGCGGGCGCCTGGCCGACGTCGCAATAGGTCTCGATTGCGTGGTTGGTGCCATGTGCGATGCCTTCCAGAACCGCGCGGTAAATGTCCCCCCGCGTATGGGTCAGGTTCAGCCCGAACAGGCAGCCCTTGGCCAAGGGGTCGTGGATGGGCGTGCGTTCGCCCGAAAAATAAGGCAGGAAAATCAGTCCTTTGGCCCCCAGCGGCGCGGCCTCCGCCTCCTCGGCAAGCAGCGCGAACGCCTGCAGCGGATCGAGGTCGCGGGCCCACTGGTCCCGGAACCAGTGGGTCAAGGTCCCGCTCGTGGCCAAGCCGGCCATCGAGGCGTGCTGCCCCTCGAACAGCCACGGCGCGTACCACAGCCGCGGGTCGCGGACCCGGGCGTCGGTGAGCGCGATGATGAAGATGGTCGAGCCGTACATCAACATCATGTCGCCCGGGCGGGTCACGCCCACGCTCAGCGCCTCCGCCGCGGCGTCGACCATTCCGGTGGTGACCGGCGTGCCCTCGGCGAGGCCTGTCGCCCGGGCCGCTTCGGGTGTGATCCCGCCCACGATCTCGCTCGACCAGGCGAGCCGGGGCAGCTTTTCGAGGCCGACGATGTCGTCCGCCAGCTCGCCGCTCCAGTCGAGCTCGTCGACCAGGTAGAGCGGGCTGAAGCTCGACGCCGTATAGTGGTCGATCGCGTATTCTCCGGTCAGCCGGAACACCAGATAGGAGGTCGAGGTCAGAATCTTTGCGGTGCGTGCGTAGATTTCCGGCCGATGGCGTTTCAGCCAAAGAATTTTCGGACCTATCGACTGTGAGGTCAGGGCGTTGCCGCAGCGATCCAGCAGCGCCTCTTCGCCGATCCGCGCGGTCAGTTCGGCGACCTCCCGCTCGGCGCGCCCGTCGACCCCGTAGAGCACGGCGTTCATCAGCGGCTCGCCGGCGCCGTCGACCGGCAGCATGCAGGGCCCGATGGCGCTGCAGGCAACCGCCTGAATGTCCCCCGGCGCGACGCCGGTCTGGTCGAGAAGCGCGCGGGCGATGAAGGTGAGATCGTCCCACCAGTCCTCGCGGGCCCGGTGTTCCGCCCAGCCCGGCCGGGGCACGATCATCTTGTGCGCCTTGGCCGCGGTGCCGACGATCTTGCCCCTCGAGTCGACGAGGGCGCCCTTGGACTCGAAGGTCCCGATGTCGATGCCGAGCGTGTAGCCCATCACCCGCCGCGGGCCGCACGCGCGAGGCGCATGAATTCGGCCGCGCGTTTCGGGTCCACCGGGTTCCAGGTATCGCCGTCGACCTTCAGCGACGAGCCGACGATGCAGCCGTCGGCCACCGTCAGCACCTCGGCCACGGTCTCGTGCTTGACCCCGGTGTTGGCGAGCACGGGGGTGCCGGGGAGGGCCGCCTTGACCGCTTTCAAATCCGAGATCGGCGCCGCCTCCCCGGTGATCTGGCCGGATACCAGGACCGCGTCCGGGATACTGGAAAAGACCGCGCTGCGGGCCCGGTCGGCTAACGGCCGCCGGTCGAGCGAATAGGCAAACTCGGCGGAGACGTTGTAGAGCATGGCAAGATCGCCGCGGCCCAGCCGGTCCCGGTAGCGCAGGGCCTGGCCGGCATCGGGCGTCCAGGGGCCCATGTCGGAAGCATAGGTTCCGGTGAAGATCTCGCGCACGAAATCCGCGCCGGTCGCCGCGGCCAGTGCGATCGAGCTCATCGGGTCCCACAACAGATTCACGCCGAAGGGTACGGTGATCTCGCCTCTCAGTTGTCCGATCACATAGGCCATGGTGGCGGTCGAGGCGCGGTCCACCTCGAACTCGTAGGGCCGGTCATTCTCGTTGCCGAACATCACGGCATCGAATCCGGCCGCCTGCAGCGCGGCCAGGTCTTGTCCCGCGGCCGCCACCAGTCCCTCGAGGCCGCGCTCTCGATCGTAGAGCGGCGATCCCGGCAGGGCGCCCAGATGGACCATGCCGATCACCGGCTTGCCGTCGCCGAATACCCGCTTGAAATTCCCCATCATATCTCGCCTTCCCATGCTCCGTCCCCGCGCTTTTACACCAGTCTACAATCCGAATATGATGCGGGCAAAAGCAAACTGTCTTATCATCGCGCTTCAAGAGCAGGGGGAGAGAATGGCCTTGAAAACCCGCAAGTGGCGACGCATCGAGAATGGCGGACTGAGCTTCACGGAGCTCGGTTTCGGGACCGCCCCGTTGGGCAATCTATATCGGGCGATCGGCGACGACGAGGCGCGGAACATCCTGGATATGGCCTGGGACGGCGGCGTGCGCTACTACGACACCGCGCCGCTGTACGGCCTCGGCCTGTCCGAAACCCGCCTCAACCGTTTCCTGCGCGGCAAGAACCGGGACGATTACGTCCTCGCCACGAAGGCCGGCCGGCTGATGCAGGTTTGCGGTCCTGAGGACAGGGAGGGCATCGGCAAGTGGTTCGAGGTGCCGACCCGCCGGGTCGTGTACGATTACAGCTACGATGGGGTCATGCGCTCGCTGGAATTCTCGCTCGAGCGCCTCGGCGTGGACCGGGTCGACATCCTTTACGTCCACGATCTTTGCATCTTCACCCACGGCTCGAAGGCGGCGTCCGACGCGCGGATCGAGGAGTTCATGTCTTCGGGCTACGACGCGATGATCTCCTTGCGCGACCAGGGGGTGGTGAAGGCCATTGGCGGTGGAATCAACGAATGGGAGGTCTGCCAGACTCTGGCGGAGCGCGGCGACTTCGATCTGTTTTTACTCGCCGGGCGCTATACGCTTCTGGAGCAGGAGGCGCTCGACAGCTTCCTGCCGCTGTGCGAATCCCGCGGCATCGGGATCGTCATCGGCGGTCCCTACAATTCGGGCATCCTCGCGACTGGCCCGACGCCGGACGCCTTCTACAACTACGACCCCGCGCCCGCGCCGATCCTGGAGAAAGTCCGCAGGATCGAGGCGGTCTGCCGGTCGCACGGTGTCTCGCTGATCGACGCCGCCTTCCAGTTCCCGCTGATCAACCGGAACGTCGTATCCGTGATCCCGGGCGGTCAGAGCGGCGAACAGATGGCGAGCAATCTCCGTGCCGCGGAGGCGACCATTCCGCCCGCGCTCTGGGCCGATCTGAAAGAGCAGGGTCTGATGCGCGAGGATGCGCCGACCGAGTGAGAATCGAATGACCATCCAAATCGATGCCCATCAGCACTACTGGGAACCCAGGCGCGGCGACTACGACTGGATGGCCCCGGATGACCCCATTCTCGCGCGCAGGTACACGCCCGCCGATCTCGCGACCAGCCTCGGAAAGCACGGCATCGCACGGACCGTCCTGGTCCAGGCGGCCGCCACGATCGAGGAAACCGCGTACCTGCTGGGGATCGCGGACGCGACCGAGACGGTCGCCGCCGTGGTCGGCTGGGTGGATTTCGAAAACCCCGACCATCTTCGCCACCTCGAACGGCTGGCCCGACACCCGAAATTCGTGGGCGCACGCCCGATGATCCAGGACATTTCCGATGTCGACTGGATGCTGCGCGACGACGTTCAATGGGCTTATCAGGCCATCGTCGACCTCGACCTCACCTTCGATGCGCTCGGTTTTACGCGCCATCTGGATAATTTCCTGACTCTGCTCCGGCGCTATCCCGACATGCGGGTGGTGATCGATCACGGCATGAAGCCGCCGATCCGCGACCATGGCGAGAAACCCGGGGCCGAGGGCCCCGAGCACTTCGACCGCTGGGCCGAGGGGATGTCCCGGCTCGCCGACCAGACACGGGCGCGTTGCAAGTTCTCCGGCCTGGTCACGGAAGCGAAGCCGGACTGGACGCTCGACGATCTGCGCCCCTACGCCGATCACCTCCTCGCCGCCTTCGGGCCCGAGCGGGTGATGTGGGGGTCCGACTGGCCGGTCTGCCGGCTTCGGGCCAGCTATGACGCCTGGCGGGAGGCGGCGCAGGCGCTCACGGCGCATCTGGGTGAGGCAGAGCGGGCCCAGGTCTTCGGCGGAACCGCGATCGGGTTCTATCGCCTGAAGGTCTGACCGGCGCCGGCCGTCTTTACCGAACAGTATGGCCCGCGAATCGCCATATAGACTCCGAGCATTCACCTCGGCGGCGATTGCTCGACGTAGTGGCTGAGTAGACGCGCCACTTCCGGCGAGTCCCAGTCGGTGGCGCCGACGATGTAGCCGACCACATTACCGCGCTGGTCGAGGAGATAGGTGATCGGCAGGCCGTAGAGCGGGAAGGCCTCGGAGGTGGTCCCCGTGAAGTCCAGGTAGACCGTCAGGTTCCGGAGGCCCAGGCGCCGGACGAAGGCGGCGGGCCCCGCGATATCTCCCTCATCGATCGACAGGGCCACGACCGTGAAGTCGGCGCCGCCCAGGCGGGCCTGAAGCCGGTCGAGTGCCGGCAACTCTCGGATACAGGGCGGACACCAGGTGGCCCAGAAATTGAGCAGGATCACCCGGCCCCGGAAGCGGCCGAGGTCCAGGAGGTCGCCGTCCTCGGCCAGGATGGGCGTCATCCGCGCCGGCTTGACGGGGCTGAGATAGGTGAACTGCTGCCGGCTGTTTCGGAACGCCGCCGGGTGATCGCTGCCGTGAGCCACCGCTTCCGGCGGCCGCGCCAGCAGGAAAACCAGCCCCAGCAATACCGCGAGGCACGCGGCCGGTTTCATATTCTCCCGAAGTGTCTGGCCACAGATCATGGATTGACCGGTCATCATCCAGATTTCCTGGTAACCCAATGTAACAGGGATCGGCTTCGTAACAGTCCGTTGCGGGCCGCACCTGTCCCTTCTATCAATTCCATCCGGCGCAGAATCCCTAGTCTTTCGCGGTGACTTCCGTAGCCTTCTCGCCCGCCGGAGCCTCGGCGAAGGCGGGGGCGGAGGCGGGGGCGAAGGTGGGGGCGAAGGTGGGCTGGACCGACTGCGCCGTGGCGCGTGACCAGGCCCCCGACGAAGGATGCCGACCCGGTTCGGAGTTTCTCGAACCCGCGCCGCCGGAGGCGGACCGGGATGTCGAGCGGGATGGCGCCAGGTCCGGAATCCCGGCTTCGATCGTTGCCGGGGCCGATCCGGCTCCGCCAGAGACCCGGTGCAAGGGGTCGGACGCAGGCGATCCTTTCAACCCGGTTTCTGGCCAGAAAGCATCCATTCGTGCCGCGGGTCGTTGCGGAACACCCATTTGCGGGTCGGCCCGGCCATGACGTTGAGGTAATAGAGCTCGTAGCCATAGGGCGCGCCGACCGGATGGTAGCCCCTCGGCACCATGACCACGTCGCCATCCTGGACGCACAGGGTTTCGTCCAGGGAGCGGTCGTCCGTGTAGACGCGCTGGAAGGCGAAGCCCTGCGAGGGATTGAGGCGGTGATAGTAGGTCTCCTCTAGCAGGCTTTCGGAGGGCAGCGCGTCCGTGTCGTGCTTGTGCGGGGGATAGGAGGACCAGTTGCCCTGCGGGGTGATCACCTCGACCACCAGCAGGCTTTCGGCCCGCGGATCGCTGTCCGGCAGGATGTTGCGCACATGGCGGGTATTCGCCCCCTCGCCCCGCGTTTCCCGGCTCATTTCCGCGTCCCCGATGACCCGCGCCGGATGCGCGCCACCGCCCGGCGCCGTGCAGACGGCCAGTTCCACGTCACTGGTCGCGGTCACGGCATAGCGCGCGCCCGCCGGTACGTAGACGGCGCCCGGCGCCCGGTCCTCGAACGGCGTGGCGCGGCCGCCCAGGCCGGCGAAGGTCTCGCCGCCGACGGTCACCTCGCCGGAGCCGGCGACCAGCACCAGACAGTGCTCCTCCGTGCCGGTCTCGCGCGACAGCCTCTGTCCGGCCTCGAGCTTGTAGAGATCGAAACCGACATGGCCCCAGCCGGCGGTCCGCGGCGTGATATGGGTGACCCGTCCCTCCTCGTCGGGGTCGCTGGGGCGCACCAGCAGCTCGGCCATATGTTTATCGCTCCTTTGGTATTAGTGAAATCCGGCCTCGGCGGCCATGCGGTTGAGGTTGGCGTAACCCATCTCGGCATAGGTCTTCGGGTCCGCCTTGTCGGGATCCTGTTCGGCTTCGACGACCAGCCAGCCCGTGTAGTCCACCCGGGACATTTCGGAAAGCACGGCGGGGAAATCGACGTCGCCGTCGCCCGGCACGGTGAACACCCCGTCGACCACCGCATCGAGGAAGCTGGCGTCGCGGGCCAGCGCCGCATCGCGCACGCGCAATCTCAGGTCCTTGCAATGCACGTGGGTGATGCGCGGGCCATAGGTCCTGGCCAGCGCCACCGGGTCGGCCTTGGCGAAGGCGGCGTGCCCGGTATCGAGAAGCAAGCCCACCTCCTCGCCCACCGAGTCCATGAAACGGGCGATCTCATCCGGGGTCTCGACCACCGTGCCCATGTGGTGGTGATAGGCAGGCGCGAAGCCCTGATCGCGGAGGAACTTGCAGAATTCGGTCATCCGCGCGCCGAAGCCGGGCCAGTCCCCGGCAGTCAGAAGCGGGCTTTTCGACAGCGGCGCGGAGATGTCGCCGTGGATGGCGTTGGAGATCTCGGCGATGATGTACAGGGTGCAGCCCATGTCGCGCAGCAGGCCGAGGTGATCCTGCGCGGCAGCGATCTCCGCCCGAACGTCGCGACGCAGCAGCTCGGTGGAATACCAGCCGCCGACCAGGCCGATGTCGTGGGCCTCCAGGATGGGACGCAGTTGGGCCGCGGCTCGCGGGAACTTGTGGCCCAGTTCGATGCCGCTAAAGCCGGCGCCGCGGGCCTCGCCGAGGCAGGTCTCGAGGGAGATGTGGCCGCCCAACTCGCGCAGGTCGTCGTTCGACCAGCCGATCGGATTGACGCCGATTCGAAGTGTCATGCTCAGTCCCCCAGGTGCCTGGTCTTCGCCCGCTCATAGTCGGCGCGCGCCGCGCGCACGGCGTCGCTTTGCGATACCTCGGCCACCGCGACATCCCACCAGGCGCCGCCCGCTTCGGTGGCGATCAGCGGGTCGGTGTCGATGACGATGGCATAGGTCGTATCGGAGGCCTTGGCCCGCTCCATGGCCGCCTCGAGCTCATCGAGCGACCCCACCTTCTCGCTCACCGCGCCCAGGGATTCGGCGTGCCGGCGGAAGTCGATGGCCGAGGGCGCCACGTGCCGGGCGTCGTCCAGCAGATTGTTGAAGGGCTCGCCGCCGCAGCCCATCTGCAACCGGTTGATGCAGCCGAAGCCCCGGTTGTCCAGGATCACCAGGATGATTTTGAACCCGAGCATGACCGACGTCGCCAGCTCGGAATTCATCATCATGTAGGAGCCGTCGCCGACCATGACCACGACCTCGCGGTCCGGGTGGGCCATCTTGACGCCCAGGCCGCCGGCGATCTCGTAACCCATGCAGGAATAACCGTACTCCACGTGATAGCCGTTTGCCGCCCGGGTGCGCCACAGCTTATGCAGCTCGCCCGGCAGGCCGCCGGCGGCGCAGACGACGATGGCGTCGGCGTCGAGCGTCCGGCTCACCGAACCGATCACCTGGGCGTCGCTGGGCAGCTTGGCGTCGGTTGGCGCCATCGCCGCCTCGATAGACTGGTTCCAGTCATGGATCAGGCGCGAGGCGGAATCCTGCCAGCCCGCCGGCGCGGTGTAGCCGCCGAGCGCGGCATCCAGGGCCTTCAATCCCTCCAGGGCGTCTCCGACCAGGGGCTGGGCGAGATGCTTGAGGCCATCGAAGACCGTCACGTTGAGCTGAATCAGCTTGGCGCCGGCCCCGGCGAACCCGGCCTTGGCGAACAGGGCACGCGAGCCGCTGGTGAAGTCCTGTAGCCGGGTGCCGATGCCCAGCACCACGTCGGCCTCGGCGGCCAGGGCATTGGCGGCGCTCGACCCGGTCACGCCGATCGAACCCATGTTGCGCGGATGGTCCCAGGCGAGCGATCCCTTGCCGCCCTGGGTTTCGCAAACCGGGATTCCATGCGCCTCGGCGAAGCCGCTCAAGGCCTCGGCGGCGCCGCTGTAGAGCACCCCGCCGCCGGCCACGATCAACGGCTTTTCGGCCTTGCCCAGCAACTCGGCCGCGCGCGCGAGCTCGCCCTGGTCCGGGCGGATGCGGCGCTGTTCCCAGACCTTCTCGGCGAAGAATTCCTCCGGGAAGTCGTAGGCTTCCGCCTGCACGTCCTGACAGAGCGCAAGGGTCACCGGGCCGCAGTCGGCGGCATCGGTCAACACCGCCATGGCGCGCGGCAGGGTGATAAGGAGCTGCTCGGGCCGGGTGATGCGGTCCCAGTAGCGCGACACCGGCCGGAAGGCGTCGTTGGCGGCGATCGTCGGGTCGCCGAAGTCCTCGATCTGCTGCAGCACCGGGTCGGGCCGGCGCGAGGCGAAGACGTCGCCCGGCAGCAGCAGCACCGGCAGCCGGTTGACGTGGGCGAGCGCGGCCGCGGTCACCATGTTGGTGGCGCCGGGGCCGATCGACGAGGTCACCGCCATCACCCGCTTGCGGTTCAGCGCCTTGGCGTAGGCGATGGCGGCATGGGCCATGGACTGCTCGTTATGGCCGCGAAAGGTCGGCAGCACGTCGCGCACCGGATAGAGCGCCTCGCCCAGGCCGGCCACGTTGCCATGACCGAAGATGGCCCAGACACCGGCGAACAGGGGCACCACCTCGCCGTCGACGCGGACCTTCTGATGGATCATGAACCGCACCAGGGCCTGGGCGGTGGTCAGCCTAACTGTGGACATCGTCCTTACCTATTTAGAGTCTCTCAGGAACCGCGCAAGCGGCCCCAGGCTTCCGCCAGCCTGCCGAAGCGGGCCGCCATTTGATCGACCGCCGCCGCGTCGTCGATCTTTCCGGCCAGCCAGGCGCGGGCGGCGTCGCCGAACACTGTACGACCGATGGCGAAGCCTTTCACCCACTGGTGCGACGCCATCGACTCGAACGAGGCGATCAGATCTTCCATCGGCGCATCCAGGCCGAGCACCAGAATGCCCCGGCAATAGGGATCGTTGCGCTCGATGCAGGCGCCGATCTCGCGCCAGGTCGCATCGTCGGCGACCGGCTCGAGCTTCCACCAGTCCGGTTTCACCCCCAGGTCGTAGAAGTTCTGCATGGCGCGGGCCGTGGTCCGGGTATCGATCGGCCCGGCCTTGCTGGGGATGACCTCCAACAGCAGTTCGTGGCCGGTTCGGCGGCAGGCCTCGAACAGGGTGACGACGGTCTGTTCCTGCTCGCGCTTCAAGGCGTCCGGATCGTCCGGATGATAGAAGACCAGGCACTTGGCCACCTGATCGGCCGGCCATTCGAGAAGTTCTCCCATGATGTTGGGTCCGGCCTCGAAGCGCAAGGGACGCGAGCCGGGCAGCTCCACCGGACGGCCGACCCAGTAGCGGCCGTCCATGCAGTCGTGCAGCGCCTCCTTGCCGTGGCGGCCGTCGAGCAGGGTGCCGAATCCGGGACGGCCGTCCGCGACCCGGTCGAGCGCCCGGATCGCCAGCTTCTTGAATTCGCCGACCCGGCTCAGCTCGCCACCGATTTCTTCCACCATTTCCTCGAACTGTACCCGGTGGTCGATGGCGAGGGCGATCAGCGCCGGCCAATCGCGGCGCCGCGTGGTCGCCCAATGGACATGGTTCAGGGCTTCATCCTTGCGAAGAGCATGCTCGCTGCTGCCCCGTTCCAGGAAATAGCTGAGCTCGGTCCAACTCGGCATCGCCGGCGTGCAGCCGTGGCGCGACACGGTGAAGGCGCCGCAGGCGTTGGCGAACTTGGCGCAAGTCTCCCAGCTCTCGTCGTGCAGCCAGCCGCGCAGGAAGCCGCTCATGAAGGCGTCCCCGGCGCCGAGCACGTTGTAGACCTCGACCGGGAAGCCGGGGCCGCGGATGCCCTTCTCGATGTCGTCGGGGATATCGCCGGGAAACACCACGCAGCCCATGGGGCCGCGCTTGCAGACGATGGCCGCGCCGGTCTTCGCGCGCACCGTGCGGATGGCCTCCAGGGTGTCCGTGGCGCCGCCGGCGATCTGCAATTCCTCCTCGGTGCCGACGATCAGGTCGCAGAGCGGCAGGATCGCCTGCAGGTGTTCGGTGACCGCACCGTCCTTGACGTAGCGCTCCTCGCCCGTGCCGTGGCCGCCGATGCCCCAGAGCACGGGCCGGTAATCGATGTCGAAGGCGACCCGTCCGCCATTCTCACGGCAGATCTCCGCCGCCTTGCGCGACATCGCGGCGACGCTGGCGGTCGAGAAATGAGTGCCCGAGAGAACCACGGACCCGGCGGAACGGATGAAGTCGGGATCGATGTCGTCCTCGGTCAGCGCCATGTCGGCGCAGTTCTCGCGGTAGAAGATGAGCGGGAAGGTCTCCTGGTCGCGGATCCCCAGGAGGACCAGCGCCGTCAGGCGTTCCGGGTCGGTCTTCACGCCGCGGGTGTCGACGCCCTCGCGCCGCAGTTGCTCGATGATGAAGCGGCCCATGTGCTCGTCACCCACGGCGGTGATGACGGCGGCCTTGAGGCCCAGGCGGGATGCCCCGGCGGCCGTGTTGGTCGGACTGCCGCCCAGATACTTGGCGAAACTGGACATGTCCTCCAGGCGGCCGCCGACCTGAATTCCGTACAGATCGACGGAAGAACGGCCGATGGTAATGACATCGAGGTTCAGGTTTTTCACGGCCAAATCCCTACGGCAAAAATGTCCTAATTTCCCGTGGCCAATCCGACCACCAGGGATTGAACCAGGCACATGGAAGCGCCGAGCGAGCGGAAATCGTGCACGGCGGCATCCTCCACATGGAAGCAGACGGTGGAGTTCGTCGTGAGCGGGCTCAAGGGATGGTCGGTCAGGGCGATGACCGGGATGCCGCGGCGCAGGGTTTTCTCGGCGGCTTGAACGACCTCCGTGGTGTAGCTGGAGAAGCTGGCCACGAAAAGCGCGTCGTTGGGTCCGATCAAGACCTGTTGCTCCCGGCCCAATCCCCCGACACTGTCCATCAGCTGCGCCCGCCGCCCCATGGTCGTGACCAAATAGAAGAAGTAGGCGGCGAGCGGGAAGGCGCGCCGCATGGCGATGATATGGATGACGTCGGCCTGCCCGAGCAGACGAACCGCCTCGGCCAGCTTGTTCGGCTGGATTTCCTGGCGCAGGTGCTCCAGGGCGGCCATGTTGCCTTCGACGAACCGGTCGAGCAGCGCCGAGGGCGTGTTTTCGCCGCAGTCACGCACCGACGCGAGCCGGGATTCGTAACTGGGGCGCGCTTCCAGAAGGCGCTGCTGGAACAGCCTTTGGACATCGGAAAAACCATCGAACCCGAAGGCCTGGGCGAACCGGATCAGGGCCGAGGGCTGGACCTTGGCCTTGCGGGCGGTTTCAGCAATGGTGTCGATGGCGAAATCGTTGGGGTGGTCCAGGGAATACCCGGCGATCTGCTTCAGACGCTTGCTCAGACGGTCATAGCTCGCCGAAATCGCGTGAACCATCTCCTCGTAGGTTGCCGGCAACGATGGTTCGGCGTCTTCGAGGGGAGCCGGCTTTGCCGCCTGGGAGATGGGTTTTGCCATGGTCTCTGGAGGTCCTTTCCTAGAACCATTCTTAGCTGTCCGGCTTGCGGGCGGCGAGTCGTGGCCCAGCTTAAAATAGAATAAATTTTCTGTTGAACTTTTGCAATAATATTTTTATACTGCCGTTTCCGAACTCGGATCGTCAACATCGGTCAATGAAAAGCCTGGGAAGGGCTTGAAAAAACGATAATCTCAAGACAGGAGGCGAAGATGACATCTCTTTTCAGAAAAGTTTCCTCTATCGCGCTGGGGGCCATCACGGCTCTTGGAATTTGGAGCGCGGCGGCCACCCCGGCGGCGGCCCAGGGCGAGCGGTTCGTCATGATCTACCATTCCCCGGATTCGGATTCTTGGTGGAACACCGTCAAGAACGGGATCAACGTCGCGGCCGAACAGATGGAGGTAACTGTCGATATCCGCAATCCGCAGACCGGCGATCTGGCCGACATGGCGCGGATCGTTCAGCAGGCGGCGGCATCCAATCCCGACGGGATCATCGTCACCATCGCCGATTACGACGTTCTTTCCGGCCCGATAATCGACGCGGTGGACAAGGGCATTCCGGTGATCACCATCAATTCCGGCACCCATGAACAGTCGGAAAAGCTGGGCGCCCTGCTGCATGTCGGCCAGCCTGAATACGACGCCGGTTTCGGCGCCGGCAAGCGGGCAAAGGCGACGGGTGTCACAGCGTTCCTTTGCGTCAACCACTACATCACCAACCCGGCTTCGATCGAACGCTGCCAGGGCTATGCCGATGCCCTGGGCGTGGATCTCGGTTCCCAGATGATCGATTCGGGGACGGATCCGACTGAAATCAAGAACAAGGTCATTGCCTTTCTGCGGGCCAATGCCGACACCAACGGAATTCTGGCCCTAGGCCCGACCTCGGCCCACGCGACCCTGGCGGCACTCGATGAAATTGGCCGTGCCGGCGACATTCATTTCGGCACCTTCGATCTGTCGGGTGAGATCGCCGAGGCCGTTAAATCGGGCGTGATCGCCTTCGCCATCGACCAGCAGCCCTATCTGCAGGGCTATCTGCCGGTGGTTATCCTCACCAACCTGGTCCGTTACGGTGTCCTTCCGTCCGGTCACATCAATTCGGGTCCCGGCTTCGTGGTGAAGAGCAATATCGCTCTCGTCGAAAAATACGCCGGCGAATACCGGTAATTCACTCGATCGAGGCGGAAAGGGCTGTTCAGGGCCGTTTCCGCCTTTTTTCTTTTGAACATGGGAGGATTCCATGACCAGCGATGTGGAAACGCCGGACGCCCCCCCCCAAGACGAGCGCGTGAAAAAAATATCGCGCTTTCGCAAGGCGATGATCCGCCCGGAGCTGGGGGCGATTGCCGGCACGATCCTCGTTTTCATGCTTTTTTTGGCCATTGCGCGCGATACCGGCATGTTCTCGCCCCAAGGGGTGATGACCTGGAGCACGGTTTCCGCCCAATTCATCATTATCGCCGTCGGTGCCTGCCTGTTGATGATCGCCGGCGAGTTCGATCTGTCGGTCGGCTCGATGATCGGCTTTGCGGGCATCATCATCGCCATCACCTCGGTCAGTTGGGGCTGGCCGGTCTGGCTGAGCATCATCACGGCGTTTATCCTGGCCATGGCGATCGGCGCGCTGAACGGCTACCTGGTCATCAAGACGGGGCTGCCCTCGTTCATCGTGACCCTGGCTTTCCTTTACATCCTGCGCGGGTTGACCATCTTCGGCGCCATCGCCACGACCCGCAGGACCATCATCGGCGGCGTGCGCGAAGCAGCCGAGGGCGATTGGCTGGCGCCATTGTTCGGCGGGACGATCTTAACCGGGCTGTTCCAGTGGCTGGCCGATATCGGCCTTCTTGAAACCTTTACCCGGGGCACCCGGGTCGGGCAGCCCATCGTCGACGGCATACCGATGCTCATCGTCTGGGCCCTGGGGCTGGTCGTATTCGGCCATATCCTGCTGACCCGGACCCAGTTCGGCAACTGGATCTACGCCTCCGGCGGCGATGCCCGGGCGGCCCGCTACGTCGGCGTGCCGGTCAATCGGGTGAAGATCCTGATGTTCATGTTCACCGCCTTCTGCGCCACCGTCTTCGCCACCGCCCAAGTGATAGAATTCGGCTCGGCGGCCGCCGACCGGGGCCTGCTGAAGGAATTCGAGGCGATCATCTCGGTGGTCATCGGCGGCGCCCTGCTGACCGGCGGCTATGGTTCGGTGGTCGGCGCGGCGCTCGGCGCCCTGATCTTCGGCGTCGTGCAGCAGGGCCTGTTCTTCGCCGGCGTCGAGTCTTCGCTGTTCCGGGTCTTCCTGGGCATCATCCTGCTATTGGCGGTGATCCTGAACACCTACATCCGCCGAATAATTACGGGGGAGCGCTGAGATGGCCGCACCATTGATCGAGATGCGCGATATCGAAAAGCACTTCGGCAGCGTCATCGCGCTGGGCGGTGTTTCGCTGACCGTGAACGCCGGCGAGGTCCATTGTCTGCTCGGCGACAACGGCGCCGGCAAGTCGACCTTCATCAAGACCATGTCCGGCGTCCACAAGCCCAATGCCGGCGAGATGTACATGGAGGGCGAAAAAGTCGTCTTCGACAGCGCCCGCGACGCCATCGACCGGGGCATCGCCACGGTCTACCAGGACTTGGCGATGATTCCGCTGATGTCGGTAACCCGCAACTTCTTCATGGGCCGCGAGCCGACCAAGAAGATCGGCCCCTTCAGGTTCATCGACTTCGAAGAGGCCCATCGGATCACCAAGGAAGAGATGATGAAAATCGGCATCGACGTGCGCGATCCCGACCAGGCGGTCGGCACGCTCTCGGGCGGCGAGCGCCAGACGGTGGCCATTGCGCGCGCCGTTCATTCCGGCGCCAAGCTGCTGATCCTGGACGAGCCGACCTCGGCGCTGGGCGTGCGCCAGACCGCGATGGTCCTCAAATACGTGAACATGGTCCGCGAACGGGGTCTGGGGGTTGTTTTCATCACCCACAACGTCCGTCACGCCATGGCCGTCGGGGACCGTTTTACGGTGCTCAACCGGGGCCAGACCCTGGGCACGGCGGTGCGTGGCGAGATCGAGCAGGACGACCTCCAGAACATGATGGCCGGCGGCCAGGACCTGCAGGACTTGTCCGACGAAACGGGGGACGCCGAATAAGGCCGAAGAGCGCTGATATTGACCGGACGGCTCACCGGTCGGGCGTCGCGGGCCCTGGGCCCGGACGCCCCACGGTGTCAGGCGGCGTGGCGCCTGGCGAGTTCGGGGATCCGCCAGCGGGCGATCCCGAGGTCGTCGAGTTCACCGGTGGGGAGGCGTTCCAGGGCCGCGATGGTCTCGTGGATGGACTTCCAACGGCGGTATCTGGCGATGAGTTCATGGAACGGCATGGCCGTTAATCCTTAAATTGGCGCCGGTTTTTTGATCCAGGCCCGGTTGAGATACATGATGTTTCGCGCTTGAAACGTAGTCCCGAAGCGCGGCGCGAAAAGCGCGTTTTTCGCAGGTCTGAACCGATATTTTTGCAACCCAACATGGCCATGCCGGCCTCGTCAGAGGAGCGAGCCCCCATGAAAAGCGTCGGAATCGGGCCGATCGGCACCGGCTTCATGGGCCAATGCCACGCCATGGCCTTCGGCGCCGTCACGGCCGCCTTCGGCGACGTGCCGAGACCGCGTCTGGAATTTCTGTGCGATCCCGACCCAGAGGTGGCGCACCTGTTGCGTGGCCTCGAGGGCCGGGAAACCCTGTATCCGAACCTGGGCGAGGCCCCGCACATCGAGCGCGTCGTCCACGGCGTCATCCCGTCGTCCAGCCAGGGCGTCTGGACCGCCGTCAACGACGCATGACCCGGCTGCCGTTCATAGCGGCGCCGCCGGGTCATCGAGGTCGATATCGATCCACACCGGCTGGTGGTCCGAAGCGTCGGCCACGCCGTCGATCTGGACGCCGCGCACCCGGCCCGCCAATTCGACGGTCACGAAGCAGTAATCCACGCAGGAATCGATATCCATGCCCCCTTCGGGGGCGTTGGCCACGGCCGGCGAGGTCACGCGATCGTTCTCCCCATGGCCGGCCACCACCCAGGCGTCGAGGAGGCCGTCGCGCCGGACCAGCCGACCGTGGTTCGGCGACAGGGGGCCGGCGATCATGTCGTACTGGTCGGAGTCCGGAACGAAGTTCAAGTCGCCCATTATCATCGCCTCGCGAGGCATCGGAGGCTCGTCGCCCTCGGTCCAGCCGGCGTCGGAGTTGGGATGGCCGCCGCACCAGGCGCCGCCCTCGCCCGGTGCCCGGCCGATAATATCGAGCAGCGCCTCGATTTGGGGGACGCGGGTTTCCGCCGACAGGTGGCTGAGATGGGTCGTATAGACGCGGATCGGTCCGGCCGGCGTGTCGATCACCCCTTCCAGCAGGGCCTGCTGGATGCTGTGCTGTTTCAGGGTGCCGTACTTCGGAAGCGGAAAAAGACGGCTCGAGAGGATCGGCGTTCGTGACATCAGCATGGCGCCGAACTGTCGGCGGCGGCTGACCAAACGGCCGTCCTCGTCGCGATAGCTGGCGTCTATGTCCAGGCCGGGCCCGTAGACCCAGTGGTAATCGGCAAGACGCTCGGACAGCTCGGCGACCTCGTCCAGGGTTCCCGAGCGTTTCCAGAACCGTTCCACCTCCTGGAGGGCGATGACGTCGGCTCCCTCGACCACCCTCGCCGTGCGGTCCAAATCGTAACGCCGGTCCCGGCCCAGCCCGTACTGGATGTTGTAGGTGACGAACTTCATTCGTCAATTTGCTACGATCACGGTTAACGCCCGATTAATACGGATACCGGGCGCCCACACGACGGCAGCGCTCCTTGGTGTTATATCCGGTTGCCCCGTTCGTCGAAAAAGAACGTGGCGCCGATATCGATGCCCCAGCGAACATTCTCGCCAATCTTGAACTTAGGCCCTCCGCCCTGGATCGATCGGAACACCTTTCCGCCGGCCAGCGTAAGATCGTAAAGAACTTCACGGCCCTGAGACTCCACAAAGGTGATCTCCCCCTCGATGGGTACGGCGAATTCCGGCCGCACGTATTCGGGTCTTACGCCGATGGTCACCTTCTGTCCAGCCGTTATCGACGCCGCCTCGAACCGGTCCGGCAAATCGAAATCGAGGCCCTCGGTGACGAAACGATGGTCCTGGATGACGCCATCGCAGAAGGATATGGGTGGGTTGCCGATGAAGCCCGCGACGAACCGGTTCCGCGGCTGTTGGTACATCTCGTCCGGCGTGCCGATCTGCTGAATCTTGCCATCGTTCATCAGGGCGATGCGGTCGCACATGCTCATCGCCTCGACCTGGTCGTGGGTAACCAGGATGGACGTGCAGCCGTTTTCCCGTTGAATCCGGCGGATTTCACTGCGCATCTCGAGTCGCAGGCCGGCATCGAGATTGGCCAGGGGCTCGTCCATCAACAAGACGTCCGGTTGGCGCACCAGGGCGCGGGCCAAGGCGACCCGCTGCTGCTGGCCGCCCGAGAGCTGGCCGGGCCGGCGGTCCAGCAGCTCTTCCATGTGCAGGACGCCGGCCATTTCCTTGACCAGGCGCTCGATCTCGGCGCTGCCGTCTTTGCGGATTCGCAAGGGAAAGGCGATGTTCTCAAAGACACTGAGGTGCGGGTAGAGCGCGAAGGACTGGAACACGACGCCGACGTTCTTCTTCTGCGGAGGCAGGTCGGTCACGTCTTTGTCGCCGAACCAGATCCGCCCCGAGGTGACCCGGTGGATGCCGCAGACGGCGTAGAGGGTGGTCGTCTTGCCGCAGCCCGACGGGCCCAACAGGGCAACCATTTCGCAATCGCCGATGGTCAGGTCCATGTCCTCGATCACCTTGACCGGGCCGAAGGACTTGGAGAAATTTTCCAATCTGATTTCCATCAGCCCTTGGTCCCCCCGCCGTAGATGTTCATCAGTTTGTCCTGGGTGAAAAGATAGAAGATCATCACCGGAACGACGTAAAACAGCCCGACCGCCTTGAACAGCCCGAAGTCCGACAGGTAGTCGTCGATCATCAAGCCGGCGAGATAAACCGACAACAGCCGGGCCTCCGAACTCGGCGCCAGGATCAGCGGCAGCACGAACTCGCTCCAGCCGGCCATGAAGGAGAATATCGCCAGCGCGGCGATACCGGGCATGATCTGGGGCAGGACGAGCTTGTGCCAGACCTGGAAACGGCTGGCGCCATCCTGCAGTCCCGCCATCTCGATCTCCCAGGGCACGGTGTCGTAGAAGCCCTTCATGATCCAGATTCCGAACGGCAGCTCGAGGGCGGCCTTGACCAGGATGACGCCGATCAGTGTGTCATAGAGGCCGACCATGCGCAGCATGAGAAAAAGCGAAATGATCAACGTGACGCTGGGGAAGGAATGAAGCAGCAGCACGAAGCCAAGAAACTGGGCGCGGTATGGAAACTTCAGGCGCGACAACGCGTAGCCGGCGGTGGACGACAGGGCGACGACGATGGTGACCACGCTGGCCGCGAAAATGGTGGTGTTGCGGGTCGCCGTCCAGACGCTGCCGTGCCCCGGGATATCTTGGACCAGGAAACGCCAGTTGCGGAGGGTGAACTCCTTGGGCCAGATGCTCTCGACGTTGATCTCGGATATCGAATCGATGAACAGCCACAGGTACATGATCAGAATCGGCGCCGAGACGATCAGCAGGAACACGGTCAGCGGCCAATTGGTTTTGCGGTCCCCCACGCTCAGCTCTCGATCGGCGGCTCGGCGACCAGCGCCTTGAAGTCGAAGAGCCGGAGGTAGAGCAGCGACAGCGCGATCCCGACGACCACCAGCACCACCGCCAGCGTCGCCCCGAAGCCGTAACGCAGGTTGCCGTAATAGTTGGACAAGGCGGTGTGGTAGGCGTTCAGCGCCCAGGTCTCGGTGGTGAAGAATCCGGGGCCGCCGTCGGTCAGCAACAGGATGTATTCGAACGACGTCAAGAGGCTCAGGGTCTGGTAGCTGGTGACGAAGAGGATCGGCCAGGCCATCATCGGCAGGATGACGCGCCGCACCTGTTGCCAGGGATAGGCGCCGTCGACCTCGGCCGCGTGCAGCACGTCACGGGGTATCGCGAGCACGGCGCTGGCGAAGATGATCATGCCCATGCTGGCGCCGACGAACCCGTTGGCGAAAATGACGAAGGTCCAGGGATACTCGTTCAACCAGTTTTCGGGCGCCACGCCGAAGGTTCCAAGGAAGTAGCTCATGAAACCGCTGTCGAAAGTAAACCACTTCCACAGCATGACGTAGATGACCGAGGGGCTGATGCGCGGGATCAGCCACACGGCGCGGAAGAACTTGGACTGCCCGGACGGCATGTAGAAGGTGGCGAGCGCCAGCACCAGCGCAAATCCGACGTTGAAGATCAGGGTGAAAAACACATAAAACATGGTGTTGGCCAAGATCTTCAAAGTGAAATCGCTGGCCAGCAACTCCACGTAATTCTTGGTGGTCCAGGACCAACTGGTGTTGACCAAGCCGAGCAAGCGGTCGAACGTGGCGTCGTCCACTTCGACGTTGATCGAGGCCAGGCCGGCACGGAAACCCGTCGCCGTCCGGAACTCGCGGTTGACGATGGTATTGACCACCGCCTTCGAAACCGCCTTGCGGTCCCTGAACGAACGCGGACGGTTTTTCAGCGACTTCAGGGCGGCGAAGAGTTCCTTCTCGGAGCCGAACACCGCGCCCGCGAGCTTCTCCTCGATCTCCTTCACCACCGGCGGTTTCAGGCCGCTTTTCCCGACCGCCGCCAGACCCGCCTGGTCGAACGCGAACACCCTGCTGCCCAGCCGCTTCACCAGGTCGGCGTCGACGCCGCGCTCGGTCAGCTCCCGGATCGTCGCCTCGGTGACGATGTAGCGATTTCCGAGAATCCCGGTATCGGAACTCATCGAGGTGAAACTGAAGACGAAGGTCATGAAGACCGGAATGACGAAGAAAACGGTCACCGCGACCGAAGCGGGCAGCATGAACCAGACGGGAAGGAGCGAGCGCCGCCCGCGCATCTGCTATTCTCCGTTCTTCATCCGGACCGGGCCACCGCGCCGAAGCGCGGGGCTTTGCGGATTTAACGGATGATCACCTTGTTTCCCATCGTGGCCGCCATCTCCTTGACCACCGTGTCGACCGCGTCTTGCGGCGAAAGGTCGCCGCTCCAGGTGGCGGTCAGGCCCTTCCAGACGAGCGTGTCGTACTGCCCGAAATCGACGCTGTTGGGCAACGCGAAGGCGCTTTTCAACAGGTCCGTGGCCTCCGCCGTCCAGCGGTCGTCGGAATATTGCGAGACCTTGGTCTGGGCGTTGGTGATGCCGAGGTGAGCCGAGGCGATGGCATGGAGCGTATTGAGCCTGGGCTCGGAGACGATGGTGATCAGCCGCGCCGCGATCTCCAGTTCCTCGCCCTTGGCCTGCTTGGAGATCAGGTAGGTCAGCGGGTGGGTGAGGGTGGTCGCCTTGCCCCCGGCTCCGCCCGAGGGAATCAGCGCGAACATGACCGTGCCGAAGAAGTCGTCGAGACCCTCGCGGCGGGTGTAGCGGGCGTAGTGCCAGGTGCCGCCGTGCCACAGACCGGCCTTGCCGTTGGCCACCTCGTTGTACCACTGGTCCCATTCCATCCCGAGGTGGTTCTTCTTGGTCACCTCGTACTTGAACACCGCGTCGTAGAAGAACTGGTAGTATCCGAGCAGGGCGCCCTTATCCAGGATCAGCTTGCCGCTGGTGTCGTCGATCATGTCGCCGCCCTTCTGGACGGCGTAGAACTGCCAGTAGTCGCCGCCCTTGGTGGCCCGCGGATAGAACCCGTAGCCCTTCTCGACCAGGCCCTTGTCCTGAATTTTCTTGGCGTCCTCGAGGACGTTCTGCAGGGTGTACTGGCCGCTCTTGACCTTCTCCGGCAGGGCCGCGACGTCGGCGTCCGAATAGCCGATCGCCTTCAGGTGTGGAATCCAGCCGAAGAACGGCCTGGATTCGGCATCCTGGGGGACGCCCCAGATCTGCCCGTTCCACGACATGATCGGCCACAGGCTGGGGAAGACATCGACGAAGGGCCAGGCCTCGAGGTCGATGTATTCCTCGATCGGATAGATCAGGCCGGCGTTGCCCCACACCGGGATGTCCTCGTGACCGCCGACGATGATGTGCGGCCCCTGACCGGCCTCGACGGCCAGCGAGAAGCCCTGCTTCAATTGCTGCCAAGTCTGGGAACCGGCGAACGACCGCGCCGACACGGTGACCTTGATGTCGCGGCCCTCGATCTTCAGCTCCTCGTTGAGAACGTTGGCGGCCAGCGCGACGGCCTCGAAGCGGTAGCGTTCGTTCTGGTCCGCCGGCGCCCAAACCACGATCTCCATCTCCTGGGCCTGAGCCAGAGCCTGAGCCGTCGGCAAGGCAAACAGAATGGCGGGCAGCGCGGCCAAAATCAGGCGCTTGAACTTCATGTCTTCCTCCCCTGAGAATCCCACACGGCACGTACTTGCGGTTGGGCAAATAGGCTAAAGCCATCAACCTGACGGGTCAAATCAAAATAGGAATATTCGTTCCTGTCGTAGCAACATTTTGGAATAGCGGTTCTTAATTCGTGCTCCCTCTCTCCGGCCGGCCGTTTCGACGGCGAGAGGGCGCGGTGGCGAAATTCAGGGACATCAAGACCCCGCGGAAGTTCGCTCCCGCTCAGCCGTCATCGCCATAGGCACGGTAGACGGCATCGACGGCGGCGCCGGCCGGCGCCTCGAAGCGGTTGCGGCGGAGCACCGCGTCGAGCGCGGTGATGCAGCGCAACACGTTGGCCTTTCGGCAGACGTGCCCCATGGTGCCGATGCGCCAGATCTTGCCGCGCAGCGGGCCGAAGGCGGTGCCGATCTCGATCCCGAAATCGTGCAGCATCTCGGAGCGAACCCCTTCGCCGTCGCCACAGGCTTCCGGTATGAAGACTCCGGTGACGTTGGTCATGCGGTGCGCCTGATCGCCGAAAAGACGCAAGCCCATGGCCAGGAGCCCGTCGCGCAAGGCGCCGCTGGCCGCCCTGTGGCGGGCGAAACCGTTGTCCAGTCCTTCTTCCAGAACGACGCGGGCGCACTCGCGCGCCGCATAGAGCATGGTCGTCGATTCGGTGTGGTGATTGAGGCGCAGCGGGCTCCAGTAGTCGATCAGCATTCCCAGATCGAGATAGTTGGAGCCGACGATCGCGCCGGCGGCGGCGACATAGCCGGGCGGTTGGATTCCGCCCTCGATGTGCTTGCGTTTCCGGACCACCTCGACCGCCCGCTCGCCGATCGAGATCGGCGCCGAACCCGGGGGTCCCGACAGGCATTTCTGCAGCCCGGCGCTGACCGCGTCCAGCTTCCATTCATCGACATTGACCGGCATGCCGCCCAGGGTCGCGGTCGCATCCACGTACAAAAGCGCATCGTGTTCCCGGCAGACCGCGCCCACGCCCTCCAGGGGCTGTACCGTCGCGGTCGAGGTGTCGCCATGGACCAGCGCGACGACCCTCGGTTTGTGCTTCCCTATGGCATCGGCGAGACGGTCCAGCTCGAACACCGTTCCCCATTCGGTGTCGATGGTGACGACCTCGCCGCCGACGCGGCGGCAGATCTCCGCGAGCAGCGGGCCGAAGCGGCCGAAATTGGGCACCAGAACCTTGTCTCCCGGCGACACCAGCGACCCCAGGCAGGCCTCGATCCCGGCGCGCGCGGTCCCGTTCACCAGCAAGGTCCATTCATGGGTGGTACGGTATACCTGGCGATAGAGCGCCATGGTTTCGTTCATGTACCCGGTGAACTCCGGATCGAACTGCCCGAGCATCGGCACCGACATGGCGCGCAGCACCCGGGGGTAGACATCGACCGGGCCCGGTCCCATCAGCAATCGGGCGCTCGGGTCGAGTTCCTTGAATAGCTCGGGGCGTTCTTGGGTCATGTTCGACGGTCCTCGGTATCACGCTGTCATCAACTCGGCCAGGGCCCTGGCGACCACGATCGTCGCCTTTTTCAAATCCTCGAGCGACAAGCGTTCGTCGGCGCGGTGACCATTGGCCTCCAGCAGGCTGCGGGGACCGGCGCCATAGATCACGGTCGGGATTCCCGCCTCCATATAGAGCCGCGCATCGGTATAGATCGGCACCCCGCCGACCCCGACCTCGGTGCCGAAAACCTCGGTGGCGATGCGCCGCAGCGTGGCGACCGCCTCCTCGACGCCGGCCAGCGGCGCAAGCGGCAGGGCCAGCATGACCCGTCGGATCGACACGCTGATGCCGTCGAGACCGCCGACGGCATCCTCGATCGACGCCCGCAGCTCCGCCTCCGCGGCGTCCGGCGACTCCTCCGGGATGATCCGCCGGTCGAGCCGAAAGGTGACCTTGTCCGGCACCACGTTGGTATTGATCCCGCCCTCGATCAGCCCGACGGTGACGCTGGGGCAGTCGATGCCATCGATCCCGGAGTGGACCTCCGAGAGGCGGTCTCTCAGGCCATAGATGGCGCGCAGGGCCTCGGTCGCGGCGGCCAGCGCATCGCAGCCGGTGTCCGGACGGGCCGCGTGGGCGGACTTGCCGCGGACCTCCACCTCGAGGTGCAGGCAGCCGCTGTGCGCGGTGACCACCGAATAGGAAAAGCCGGCGGATATCACCAGATCGGGTTTCGACAACCCCTGCTCCAGAAGCCACTTCGGGCCGAGGGCGCCGCCAACCTCCTCGTCATGGGTGAAATGAAGCTCGACGGCGCCGGCCAGCGGCAGCTTCGATTCCCGCAAGGCCAGCAGCGCGAAGGCATAGGTGGCGAAATCGGACTTCGAAACCGCGACGCCGCGGCCGTACATCCGGCCGTCCTTGATCTCGGCGCCGTAAGGGTCGCTGGTCCAGCCGTCGCCGGGCGCGACCACGTCCCCGTGCGCGTTCAGCGCGATCACCGGCCCGCCCCCGGGTCCGTCCTGGGGCCCGCCCTCGCCGAAGCGATGGCGCACGAACAGGTTGGTGGC
>JACZVL010000154.1 GCA_022572685.1 Pseudomonadota bacterium | reverse complement strand
GCCGGATCGCCATGGAGCAGGCCACGGCCTGGCGGCCGGTCGCGACCAGCACCTCCGGCCAGGGCGGCGCCAGGGGGTCGCCCTGGGAGCCGCTCTGGGAGCCGCCCTGGGAGCCGCCCTGGGGGGGGGCGATGGTGCCCAGCGGGTCGGGGACCCATTGCGGCGGCAGCCAGCGCCACGGCCGGGTCACCTGGATGCGCTTGATCCGGGGCTCGAAGCCCAGTGCCTCGGCCAGGCCCAGGCACTGGACCTCCATCCCGGCCTTGCCGTCGGTCACGACCCAGCAGGCATCGGGCCAGCAGGCATCGGGCCAGCAGGCATCGGGCCAGCAGGCATCGGGAGTGTCGCGGCTCGGGGCGTCGATCATGGTGCGGAATATTGCGCTTGCCGGGACCCCGCGCAAGCTCCGCCCCCGGGACCCCGCGCAAGGCCTGCCCCAAGGCCCGCCCGAATGCCCGCTCTCGGGCCCGCCCTGGGGTCCGCCCTCGGGCCCGCCCCGGGGCACCGCTGGCCGGGCTTGGCGGGCCCGGCCGAGCTGGGTAATATAGTTGCGCGAACGCGAACGTCGCGGCACGGAGATTTCCGGGAGGCCGTCCCATGCGCCGGGTCAAGCTGGACCGTATCGACCTCCAGATCCTCAAGGACCTGCAGGACAACGGACGCATCACCAACGTCGAGCTGGCGCGCCGGGCCGGGATTTCGGCGCCGCCCTGCCTGCGCCGGGTGCGGGCGCTGGAGCAGGCCGGGTTCATCCGCGACTACCACGCCGAGCTTCAGGCCGAGGCGCTGGGCTTCGACGTGCTGTTCTACGCCTTGGTCGGTCTGGACAGCCAGTCGGAGTTGGTGCTGAGCGGCTTCGAGCGGCTGGCCGCCGGCTGGCCCGAGGTGCGCGAATGCCACATGGCGCGCGGGCCCCACGACTTCGTGCTCAAGCTCGTGGCCCGCAACACCGCCCACGAGAACGAGCTGACCACCAAGCTGACCGCCGCCGCGCACGTGGTCAAGGTGCAGACCATCCAGGTGATCCGCACCGCCAAGGCGCTGCCCGGCGTGCCGATCGAGACGGAACCTAGGGATTAGACGTGCGGCCCGCGGGCCGCCGGATCAGCGGAAGCGAACCCGGGTGATCTCGTAGGCTTTTTCGCCCTTGGGTGTATTGACCTCGACGGAATCCCCGACCGTCTTGCCGATCAGCGCGCGCGCCAGCGGCGAGGTGATGGCGATCCGGCCCCGCTTCACGTCGGCCTCGTCCTGACCGACGATCTGGTAGATCAGCTTCTGCTCGGTGTCCTCGTCGATCAGGCTCACCTTGGCGCCGAACTTGACTATTTTGCCGGACAGCTTGGAGACGTCGATGACCTCGGCGCGGGAGATCTTGTCCTCAAGCTCGCTGACCCGGCCCTCGATGAAGCTCTGGCGGTCGCGGGCGGCGTGGTACTCGGCGTTCTCCGAGAGGTCGCCGTGCTCGCGCGCCTGGGCGATCGCCCGGATCACTTCCGGCCGCGCCGTGTTCCTGAGGTGCCTGAGTTCGTCTTCGAGGGTGGTCAGGCCTTCGGAGGTCATGGGTATTCGCTGACTCATGTGAGAACGCCCTGAGGCTTTTTTCGCTCGGTAAGGGTTAAATAGCGTGACAGAGGTGTCGGATTTGCCAAGCAGGCTAGCCGCCAAATCCTAAAAAGAACCTTTAAAGTAGGACTGGAGCGGTGCGACTTCAAGCTGTCCCGATTTCAGCGCCGCGATCGCCTGGACCGCCGCCCGGGCCCCGGCCACGGTGGTGTAATAGGGGATCGAGTTGATCAACGCCGTGCGCCGCAACTCGAAGCTGTCGGCGATCGCCTTGGCGTCCTCGGTGGTGTTGAACACCAGCTGGATCCGGTCCGATTTCATGGCGTCGACGATGTGCGGACGGCCCTCGCGCACCTTCTTGACGGGCTCCACCGGCAGGCCCTCGGCCGCCAGGCGGTCGGCGGTGCCGCCGGTCGCGATCAGCGAGAAGCCCATGGCGAGCAGCTCCCGGCCGAGTCCGACCATGGCGTCCTTGTCCGCGTCCTTGACCGAGATGAACACCAGGCCCTCCCGGGGCAGGTCGATGCCGCTACCGATCTGGGCCTTGAGGAAGGCGCGGGCGAAATTCGTATCGATGCCCATGACCTCGCCGGTCGAGCGCATCTCGGGCCCCAGCACCACGTCGACGCCGGGGAAGCGGGCGAAGGGAAACACGGTCTCCTTGACCGCGATATGGCCGGCGCGGGCGCGCTCGAGGTCGAATGCGTCCAGCCTGGCGCCGAGCATGATGCGCGCCGCGATCTTGGCGACCGGTACGCCGGTCGCCTTGGCCACGAAGGGCACGGTGCGGCTGGCCCGCGGGTTGACCTCGAGGATGTAGATGTCGCCGTTCTGGACCGCGAACTGGACGTTCATCAGGCCGACCACCTTGAGCTCGTGGGCCAGGCGTTCGGTCTGGCGCCCGATCTCGGCGATCACCGCCTCGCTCAGGGTGTGCGGCGGCAGCGCGCAGGCGGAATCCCCGGAATGGATGCCGGCCTCCTCGATGTGCTCCATGATGCCGGCGATGTGGACCCGCTCGCCGTCGCAGATCGCGTCGACGTCGACCTCGACGGCGTCGCGCAGGTAGCTGTCGATGAGCACCGGGCTGGCGCCCGAGACCTGGACCGCGGAATCGATGTAGCGGTCGAGCTGGGCCATGTCGTGGACGATCTCCATGGCCCGGCCGCCGAGCACGTAGGACGGCCGGATCAGCACCGGGAAGCCGATCCGCTCGGCCACCGCGCGCGCTTCCGCCGCCGAGGTGGCGGTGCTGTTGATCGGCTGCTTGAGCCCGGCGCCTTCGAGCAACTGCTGGAAACGGCGCCGGTCCTCGGCCAGGTCGATGGCGTCCGGCGAGGTGCCGAGGATCGGCAGCCCGGCGGCCTCCAGCGTGCGGGCCAGCTTGAGCGGCGTCTGGCCGCCGAGCTGGACGATCACGCCGAGCAGCTTGCCGCGGGTCCGCTCCACGCGGGCGATCTCGATCACGTCCTCGGCGGTCAGCGGCTCGAAATAAAGCCGGTCCGAGGTGTCGTAGTCGGTCGACACCGTCTCCGGGTTGCAGTTGACCATGATGGTCTCGACGCCCGCCTCCTTGAGCGCGTAGGCGGCGTGGACGCAGCAGTAGTCGAACTCGATGCCCTGGCCGATCCGGTTCGGCCCGCCGCCCAGGATCATGACCTTGTCGCGTTCGCTGGGGTCGGCCTCGCACTCCGGCCCGCCCGCCCCGGCCCCCCCGGCATGCTCATAGGTCGAATACATATAAGGCGTGACCGAGGGGAACTCCCCGGCGCAGGTGTCGATGCGCTTGAAGGTCGGGTGCAGGCCGAGCGCGTGGCGCGCGCCGGTGACCGCGGCCTCGGTCGAGCCGGTGAGCTCGGCCAGGCGCGCATCGGAGAAGCCCAGGCGCTTGAGCCGGGAGAAGCCCTCCAGGTCCTCGGGCAGGCCGCGGACGCGCACCTCCTCCTCGACCGCGACCAGATCGGCGATCTGGTTCAGGAACCAGGGATCGAACTTGGTCGCCGCCTGGATCTCGTCCAGCTTCAGGCCGTGGCGCAGGGCCTGGGCGATGGCCAGGATGCGCTCCGGGCGCGGCTTGCTGAGCTCGGTCAGGATCGCCTCGCGGTCGACCGCGCCCTCGGCGTCGAGCGCGTCGGGGATCGCGACCTCGTTCAGCCCGGTCAGGCCGGTTTCCAGGGAGCGCAGCGCCTTCTGCAGGGATTCGGCGAAGCAGCGCCCGATCGCCATGGCCTCGCCGACCGACTTCATGGAGGTGTTGAGCAGGGGTTCGGTGCCCGGGAACTTCTCGAAGGTAAAGCGCGGGATCTTGGTGACCACGTAGTCGATGCTCGGCTCGAAGGAGGCCGGGGTCGCCTTGGTGATGTCGTTGTCGAGCTCGTCCAGGTTATAGCCGACCGCCAGCTTGGCCGCGATCTTGGCGATCGGGAAGCCGGTCGCCTTGGAGGCCAGCGCCGAGGAGCGCGAGACCCGCGGGTTCATCTCGATGATCACCAGCTCGCCGTCCTCGGGATTGACCGCGAACTGCACGTTGGAGCCGCCGGTATCGACGCCGATCTCGCGCAGGCAGGCGATCGAGGCGTCGCGCATGATCTGGTATTCCTTGTCGGTCAAGGTCAGCGCCGGGGCCACGGTGATCGAATCCCCGGTATGGATGCCCATCGGGTCGATGTTCTCGATCGAGCACACGATGATGCAGTTGTCCGCGCCGTCGCGGACCACCTCCATCTCGAACTCCTTCCAGCCCAGCACCGACTGCTCGACCAGCACCTCGTCGATCGGCGAGGCGCGCAGACCGGCGAGCACGATGTCCTCGAACTCGTCCCGGTTATAGGCGATGCCGGCGCCCAGCCCGCCGAGGGTATAGGACGGCCGCACGATCGCCGGCAGCCCGATCTCGGGCAGCGCCTCCCGCGCCGCCTCGAGGGAGCGCGCGATGCGCGCGCGCGGCATGGTCAGGCCGATGTTGGCCATGGCGGCGCGGAACGAATCGCGCTCCTCGGCCTTGGCGATGACCTCGGCGCGGGCGCCGATCATCTCGACGCCGTGTGCCTCCAGCACCCCCGAGCGCGCCAGCTCGAGCCCGATGTTGAGCGCGGTCTGCCCGCCCATGGTCGGCAGCAGCGCGTCGGGCTTCTCGCGGGCGATGATCTTGACCAGGGTATCGTGGGTGATCGGCTCGACGTAGGTGGCGTCGGCCAGGCCCGGATCGGTCATGATGGTGGCCGGGTTGGAGTTGACCAGGATCACCCGGTAGCCCTCGGCCTTGAGCGCCTTGCAGGCCTGCACCCCCGAATAGTCGAACTCGCAAGCCTGCCCGATCACGATCGGCCCGGCGCCGATGATCAGGATCGAGGATATGTCGGTGCGTTTAGGCATTCGTCAGCCAAGCCCCAAGGTAGATTGAACCACAGAGGCACAGAGAACCCGAGAACGATAAGAACATCACAAAACCGTTCGCTTGATGCCGTGTTTCAAAACCGATGACCGACTCGGTCAATGTATCTCGTTCGCCTTGGGCAGAGGGTTCGGGCATTCAGTTAACCCCTGTTGGTCCTCAAATTTCTTCTCTGTGCCTCTGTGGTTCAACGCTTTCGTGTTTTTTTGTGCGCCTCGATCATCGCGATGAATCTTTCGAACAGGTAGTGGCTGTCGTGGGGGCCGGGGGAGGCTTCGGGGTGGTACTGGACCGAGAACACCGGCCGGTCGGTCATCCGCAGGCCCTCGTTGGAGCCGTCGAACAGGGAGACGTGGCTGACCTCGACGTTCGCGGGCAGGGATTCGGGATCGACCACGAAGCCGTGGTTCTGGCTGGTGATCTCGACCCGGCCGGTGGCCAGGTCCTTGACCGGGTGGTTGGCGCCGCGGTGGCCCAGGTGCATCTTGCGGGTGGTCGCGCCCAAGGCCAGCGCCAGCAACTGGTGGCCCAGGCAGATGCCGAAGATCGGCAACCCCGCGCCCAGCAGTTCCTTTATCACCGGCACGGCGTAAGTCCCGGTGGCCGCCGGATCGCCGGGCCCGTTCGACAGGAACACGCCGTCGGGCTGGCGGCCCAGGATGTCGGCGGCGCCGGTGTCGGCCGGCACCACGGTGACCCGGCAGCCGAGCGCGGCCAGGCAGCGCAGGATGTTGCGCTTGGCGCCATAATCGACCGCCACCACGTGGTGCTTGGGGGCCTCCAGGGTGCCGTAGCCCCGGCCCAGCGCCCAGGCCGTCTGGTCCCAGGGGTAGCTCTGGCGGCAGCTCACCTCCTTGGCCAGGTCCATGCCTTCCAGGCCCGGCCAGGCCGCCGCCTCGGCGCCGAGGGTGGCCGGATCGAGCGCGCCGCCGGGATCGTGGGCGATACAGCCCTGGGGCGCGCCGAGGTCGCGGATGCGGCGCGTCAGCGCCCGGGTGTCGATGCCGGCGAGGCCGATCAGGTTGTGGGCCTCGAGCCAGGCGTCCAGGTGCCGCGCCGCGCGCCAGTTGGACGGCTCGGTGATCCCGGCGCGCAGCACCAGCCCGCGCGCCGCCGGGGTCTGGCTCTCGACGTCCTCGGGGTTGGTGCCGACGTTGCCGATGTGAGGGAAAGTAAAGGTGATGATCTGCCCGGCGTAGGAGGGATCGGTCAGAATCTCCTGATAGCCGGTCATCGAGGTATTGAAACAGACCTCGCCGACCGCCCGCCCGGTGGCGCCCAGGCCGCGGCCCCACAGCGTGGTGCCGTCGGCCAGCACCAGGACGCCCGTCGCCCCATCGGGGCGCGCGGGAAGATTCGCGGCGGCGGCGGTGCTGGCAGCGGTCATGAAGGCGCGTCCCAGTATCAACGCGAAGGGGAAACGACGCGGGCCGCGGCGCGCGGGCTTGCGATATCCGGGTATCGAGCCGACAAACCGGTGGCGAATCGCCCGGCCGTGGCAGCCGAAGCGGCCTAGTGTTTACGGGAAACACCGGTCCGGGTCAAGCGCGAGAAAAATAATTTTACGTTGTTTTATCAATAGGTTAGCGGGTTTCTGAAACTTTGCCATTTGCCGGGAATTCCGTTACCCTCGCGCCGCCACGGGGGATCGGGTCGTCAAACATGTTCCGCACAGAACTCAGTGACGCGCTCAAGGATGCCATGCGGGCCAAGGAGACCCGCGCGGTCTCGACGCTGCGCCTGATTCTGGCCGCGCTCAAGGACCGCGACATCGCCGCCCGCGGCAAGGGCAACAGCGAAGGCATCGGCGACGACGATATCCTCGAGCTGCTGCAGAAGATGGTGCGCCAGCGCCGCGAGTCGATCGAGCTGTTCGAAAAGGGCGACCGCCAGGACCTGGCCGACAAGGAGGCCGAGGAGATCGAGGTCATCCAGCGCTTCCTGCCCAAGCAACTGGACCCGGACCAGGTGCGGGGCGCGGTCCAGGAGGTCATCGAGGAGCTGGAGGCCGCCACCATCAAGGACATGGGCCGGGTCATGGCGGCGCTCAAGGAGCGCTACCCCGGGCGCATGGAATTCGGCAAGGCCAGCGCGCTGGTCAAGGAGCGCCTGGCCTGAGTCTCGGTTCCCCGGGCCGATCCTTGGGAAAAATCTATCCCCGAGTTTCCAGTTTCCTGCCCAGGCTTATCCCGGCCTCATCCACAGGGTTTCCGCCGATCGCTCCACAGGCCGCCCCATTGCGGGCCGATTTGGGCGCTACGCGACTCGGGCCCCGTGGGTTAAAGTCCGTGAGTTGAAAGTCATCGATTCTCCCAGTGTCCGACCAGACTCGAAGCTCATGGCCTTTCCCCCGGAATTCCTCGACGAGATCCGCGCGCGGGTGCCGCTCGCCGGCGTCGTCGGGCGCCGGGTCAAGCTGGCCAAGCGCGGCCGCGAGCATTCCGGCCTGTGCCCGTTCCACAACGAGAAGACGCCGTCCTTCACGGTCAGCGAGGACAAGGGCTTCTACCACTGCTTCGGCTGCGGCGCCCACGGCGACGCCCTCGGCTTCGTCATGCGCATGGAGGGGCTGTCGTTCCCGGAGGCGGTCGAGCGCCTGGCCGGGGAGGCGGGCCTGCAGGTGCCGCAAGCCTCGCCCGAGGAGCGCGCCGCCGCGCGCCGCCGCGCCGACCTCTACGACGTGGTCGAGGCCGCCGCCGCCTGGTTCGAGGAACGGCTGGCCGGGCCCGAGGGCGCCGAGGCGCGCGCCTACCTGAAGCAGCGCGGCCTGCGGACCGAGACCGTGGCCGCCTTCCGCCTCGGCTATGCGCCGGACCGGCGCGGCCTGCTGCGCGCCGCGCTCAACGCCCGCGGTATCGACGACGGGCAGCAGGCCGAGGCCGGCCTGATCAAGCTGCCCGGGGCGCCGCAAGAGGCACCAAATGACGCGCCGCGGGACTATTTCTTCAACCGCATCATCTTTCCGATCACCGACCGCCGCGGCCGGGCGATCGCGTTCGGCGGTCGGGCGCTGGGCGAGTCGCGGGCCAAGTACCTCAACTCCCCCGAGACCCCGCTGTTCCACAAGGGCCGGGTGCTCTACAACCTGGCGCGCGCCCGCCAGGCCGCCCACGACACCGGGGAGCTGATCGTCTGCGAGGGCTACATGGACGTGATCGCCCTCGGCCAGGCCGGATTCCCGGCCGCGGTCGCGCCGCTCGGCACCGCGATCACCGAGCAGCAGATCGCCGAGCTCTGGCGCCTGGCCGACGAGCCGGTGCTGTGCCTGGACGGCGATGCGGCCGGGCGCCGCGCCGGTTTCCGGGCCGCCGAGCGCGCGCTCGGCCTGCTCCGGCCCGGGCGCTCCCTGCGTTTTGCGGCGCTGCCCGAGGGCGAGGATCCGGACAGCCTGATCCAGGGCCAGGGCCCGGCCGCGCTGCGCACGGTGCTGACGGCCGCGCGGCCGCTGTCCGAGCTGCTGTGGCTGATCGAGACCGATGGCCGCCGCTTCGAGACCCCGGAGCGCCAGGCCGCCCTGATCGCTGCCTTGGACGACCGGATTCGCGGGATCGGGGACGAGGCCCTGCGGGCGGCCTACCGGGACGCCCTGAGCCGCCGCTTCGAGACCCAGTTCGGCTATGGAATCTGGGGCCGGCGAACCCCCCGGGGGGCGGGCGGGGCCCGCTGGCCGCGCCACGGGCGGCGCCAGGGGGCGGGCCAG
>JACZVL010000153.1 GCA_022572685.1 Pseudomonadota bacterium | reverse complement strand
GTCGGATCGGACGGTGAGAAGCGGCGACGCCCCGTCGTCGGTGCAGACGGAAAACCGATCTACATCACGTCCAAGAAGTACGCGATCGAGTACACCGACGCGCACGGCCGACGCCGTGTGGTGGGCGGGTACACGGACAGGGTGGCGACCGACTCCAAGGCGGCAGACCTGGACAAACACGTCGCGCGTCAGCTCGCGGGGATCCTCAAGGCGGACGCCGGCGAGCTTTCGAAGCCGATCAAACACCATATCGACGACTGGGTCGAACGCCTTCGCCGCAAAGGGTTGTCACCGGGGTACATCCGAAAGGTGGAGCCTCGCGTAAGACGCATGGCGGATGAAGTCGGATGGCGAGACCTCAAGTCCCTTGACGCGGACGCGTTGGAGCGTTGGTTGTTCGAATTTCTGGAGGATGGCGCGAGTGCGCGAACCGCCAACCACTACTTGGAGGCGGCGGTCGCGTTTTGCAAGTGGTGTAAGGGTAAGGGTCGGTGCGAGCACAACCCGTTCCATGGGATCGACCGGCGAGCGGATGTCACGCCGGGCAAACGCCGTGCCTTGACGCCAGACGAGCTACAAGTGGCGCTGCAACTGCGACCGTATTGCGATTGGTGGCGGATCGCCGGGGCAGCTGCTGGGTTAGCCGTAGGGGAGGTGCTGACTAACGCGAGACGGTTTGCTCTGCCTGCTGAAGTAAGCGTGGCAGCAGCTCGCAGCACTCTATCGTTCGTGTTGATGCGAGCTACTGCGATTGGCTTACCCACTACCACCTTTCCCGCCTTGTCAAATTCATGGGAGACCCTGCGCCGGCAATCTGGACAGATGGATACGGCGATTCCGACACAGACGGTTGAGGATATCTCACGGACGATCGTTGCTGCCACTTCAGAGGCGGACAAATCCAACTCAAATCCGAGCTCCAAGGAGTTTTGGTTCCAGATTGTAAAATCGCGTGCCGATTTGTCATCTGGTCTTCAAGCTATGAGCGAGATCGATGAACTTGGCCTTCTGTCAAATCTTGTTACTAAAGAGAAGGATTTAACGGCTGAGGAACGGGTCTTAAAGTTTGATGACATCGCCTCGCAGATGATAGAAGGCAGAAGAATAGCGGCCTCTGAAAAGTCGTTCGGCATTGCGGCCGCGGCGTTTTGGTGTCACGGGACCTTCTCGCAACAAATCTCTTTGGTACGACAATTTGTTCCAAAGGTTCCAGAGACGGTGCTTTGGCTTGGGGCCATGCAGGTCAGCATTCCGATTTCCGAATCATTGGCGGTTGGAGAAGGGTTGGGTTGGCGATTGGCACGTGAAATGTCACAGGCGGACGATCTGTTTTCGTCACCACGCTCAGACTTTGCTTTGTCTGAACTCGACTTAGTTGTTCATGGAAAATCTATGGCTCGTACTGCGAAATTGCTGGAGCGAACAAGGCTAGATGTCGAAATTTTTCCTGGCATCTCTTCCTTTATCAGAAGCGCTGAGGGGGTGTCCCCGAAGCAGCATGAATTACCCATTGAGCCGATCGTAGCTCGCAATGCTGATGAATTGGCGGATACCGAACCACTGGCTGCGGCGGAGCGATCGCTTGAGATAGCTCTACGTTTTGTTCGGCGTGCACGTCATACGGAACAGAAGGTTGGGAATAGGAAACGCCGAAAGCGTAAATGATTCGCAGAGGAGCGATATACAATAGCACCTAAAAAATAACCTTGATTTCTAGCCGTTCAAGCACCCGCTTTATTGCTCTGATTTCTAGTAATACCCGGTCAAGCGCCCTTCTCCTATCCCACCTGCGCCGGCTCCAGCTCCGGATAGAGCGTGCTGGAGGCGGGTTCGGTCTCGTCGCGGGCCGGGTCGCGGCGCCAGGCGGTGACCGGCCGGAGGCCGTCCTCGGCCTGGGCGCGCAGCGCCGCGTCGAGCCGTGCGGTGTCGGCGGGGGTGTCGCCGCCGCCGAGCAGGTTGATCCACTCCTCCTGGATCGCGGCCTCGAGCCAGTCGCGGCGCGCGCGCTCGGGCGCCGCCGGGCCGTGACGGTAGTCGATGATGCCGTCGGCGAGTGCGTGCATGGCCTCGGAGAACTCGGCGCCGCCGGGGTTGCGCTGCAGGAACACCGGCGCGCGCGCGCCGAGCCGCTCCTTGGCGCGCCGCGCGCCGGTGAGGAATATCCGGGCGCGCCCGGTGCCCGCCAGGAGGTCGAGCGCGATGCCGTCGGCGCCGCCGGCGAGCAGGCCCTCGACCTGAACCGAGACCGCGTCCTCGATCACCTTGGGCGCCTCGTCCCAGCCCTGGTCGCGCACCACGCCGAGCACGAAGCGGCGGCGGCCCTGGCCGGGCACCGTATCGACCGCCTCGCAGGCGATCTCGGCGGCCGAGTAGTTGATGCAGAAGGCGCTCTCGCCCAGATCGAAGCGGGCGAGGGTGAGCGGCGAGGCGGCGAGGGTGTTGGTGCGCACCACGTCGGCGCCGGCCTCCAGGTAGGCGATGTGGAGATCGCGCAGCAGCCGCGCCCGGGTCAGGCTCAGCGCCTCGATGCCGTCGGGCACGCCGAGGAAGTCGCGCGCCTGATCGAGGTCGTGGGCGCGCAGCTGGCGGGCCAGCGAGCCGTCGCACAGCAAGACCCGGTGGTCGAGGGCTTCGGAGAGGGTCCGCATCAGGCGGCCTCCTGGAGTGTCGGGCGCAGACCCAGCATGCGGCAGACCGCAAGGCTGAGCGGGGCCTGGTTGAGGGTGTAGAAGTGGAACCCGGTGACGCCCTCGGCGATCAAGCGCTGGCACAGCTCGCTGGCGGTGGTGGCGGCGACCAGGGCGCGGGTCTCGGGGTCGGCGTCCAGGCCCTCGAAGCGCGCCGCCAGCCAGGCCGGGATCGAGGCGCCGCAGCGCGCGGAGAAGGCGCTTATCCTGGCGAAGTTGGCGATCGGCAGGATGCCGGGAACCAGCGGCGCGGCGATGCCGGCGCTGGCGGCGCGGTCGCGAAAGCGCAGAAAGGTCTCGGCGTCGAAGAAGTACTGGGTCAGCGCCCGGTCGGCGCCGGCGTCGAACTTGCGCTTGAGGTTGTCCAGGTCGCTGGCGAGATCGGCGGAATCCGGATGGCATTCCGGATAGGCGGCAACCGAGATGTCGAACGGCGCGATGCGGCGCAAGCCGGCGACCAGCTCGGCGGCGTTGCGGTAGCCTTGCGGGTGCGGCGCGTAGGGCGCCTTGAGCCCGGGCATGTCACCGCGCAGCGCGACCACGCGGGTCAACCCGGCGCGCGCCCAGTCGCGGGCCAGCGCATCGGTCTCATTGCGCGGCGTGCCGACGCAGGTCAGGTGTCCGGCCGGCGCCACGCCGCCACGCGCGAGCAGCGCGCGTAAGGTTCGGTCGCTGCGTTCGCGGGTGGTGCCGCCGGCGCCGTAGGTCAGCGAGATGAAGGCCGGCTCGAGCGGCGCCAGGCGGTCGAGTGCCGCCCAGAAGCCCACCTCCGCCGGCCCGGCGGCGGGCGGGAAGAACTCGAAGGAGATGTCGAGCCGGGGGTTCATGACTCAGCTCGCCGCCTGATCCGCCGCTGGGGATGACAGGGACTGCCGGGCGTCGTTGGCCGGGCGCCTGCCCAGCCACTGGCAGACCGTCAGGGCGCCGCCGTCGAGGCGTTGCGGCGCCTCGGCGACCAGGCCGCCGTGTTCGAAGAAGCCGCTGAGCTCGTCGTCGTCGAAGCCCATCCAACGGTGGGCGTGATCCCGGCGCAGCTCGGCGCGATCGTGCGGCGCCAGGTCGATCACCACCAGCCGGCCGCCCGGGCGCAGCACCCGGGCGGCCTCGGCGATCGTCGCCTCCGGACTTTCGGCGAAGTGCAGGACCATGCGCAGGGTCACCGTGTCGAAGCTGTCCGCGGGATAAGGCAGGCGCAGCATGTCGGCGAGGCGCACCTGGCAGTTCTTGAGGCCGGCGCGCCAGATGTTGGCGCGCGCGACCTTGAGCATGTCGATGGAGCGGTCGATGCCGACCCCGCTGTCGGCCTTGCCGCCCAGCACCTGCAGGATGTGGCCGGTCCCGGTGCCGATGTCGAGGAGGTCGCCGAGCGGCGCCGTGCTAAGCCGTTCGACCAGTGCGGCGTCGATGCGCCGGTCGTCATAGAGCTCGGCGTTGACCCGCGACCACTCGGGCGCGTGCTTCTTGAAATAGGTGGCCGCCCTGACCGCCCAGGCCTCCTTGACGCTTTCCAGGCGCGCCAGGTCCTGGGCGTGGACCGGATCGTCGGCCGGCATGAGATCGACCAGTAGCCGCGCCAGCTCGCCACTGGTCGCCGCCTCGCCGAGCCGGTAGTAGGCCCAGTTGCCCTCCTGATGGCGGCGCAGCAGCCCGGCCTCGACCAAGAGCCGCAGGTGGCGCGAGATGCGCGGCTGACTCTGATCGAGAATCTCGACCAGCTCGGTCACGCTCAGCTCCGCATGGGCGCAAAGACCGATGATGCGAAGCCGGGTCGCCTCGCCCGCCGCGCGCAGTCCTTGCAGAAGCTGATCCATGCCCGCTCTCCAAATTCGAGACTACTATATAACGATATCCTTATCTCATTATTAAATCAAGTGCCCCCGCAGCAAAAACCACGCCGGGCCGGTCGGAAAGGGGGTTGCGTCGGATTCCGAATATGTTACTAGATGTGGTATATCTTACGCATACGAAGGGCTACATCATGAAACAGTCCGAATTGATCGAAAAAGTCGCCAAGAGGGGACGGACGACCAAAGCCGAGGCCCGGCGCATGGTCGACCTCGTCATGGGGGAACTCGAGCGCGGTGTGAAGGAAGTCCGTGGCAACGGGCGCGTCACGATCCCGCGTATCGGCACCTTCCGGATCACCAGCCGCTCGGCGCGCATGGGGCGCAACCCGAGGACCGGCGAGCCGATGCGCATCAAGGCGAGCAAGTCGCTGAGGATGCGTCCGGCGGCGAACCTGCGCAAGGCCGCGGGCTGCTACCGCTAGGGTTCTCGACCATCGAATGCGTGGCACGGCCGTCGTAAGGCGGCCGCGTCGCGTTTCGGGATGCTGCTATGTATTAGGCGACCGACTGGTTCTCCGGCCCCTCGGCCGATGCGGCCTCCAGGACAGGGGCGCCGATCGTGCGCCGCGAGGGGAAGGTCACGCTGGCCTTGGTGCCGACGCCGGGCTTGCTGTCCAACTTGAACACCGCGCCGTGCAGCTCGGCCAGCGCCACCACCAGGGGCAGGCCGAGACCGGTGCCTTCGTGCTGGCGGTCGAGGCCGGCCTCGACCTGTCCGAAGGTGCCGAGCGCGGTCGGCAGGTCCGCCTCGGCGATGCCGATGCCGGTGTCGGCCACCGCCAGCGCGATCGTGCCGCGCTCGAAGCTGGCCGAGATGGTGACCTGTCCGCCGGGCTCGGTGAACTTGATGGCGTTGGACAGCAGATTGATCAGCATCTGCTTTACCGCGCGCGGGTCGCCGTGCAGGTGCGGCAGGTCGTCGGCCAGGGTGACGCCGAGCGTGAGCTCGCCGGCGTCCGCGCGGCCGCGCACGATGGCCAGGACCGCCTCCACCAACTCCGGGACCGCGATCTCGCTTTCGCACAACTCCAGCTTGCCGGCGTCGATCTTGGCCAGGTCGAGAATGTCGTTGATGATCGCGAGCAGGTGGACGCCGCTGGCGTGGATGTCCTCGGAATAGTCCAGATAGCGCGGGTCGCCGAGCGGCCCGAACAGGCCGTCCCGCAACACCTCGGAGAAACCGATGATCGCGTTGAGGGGGGTGCGCAGCTCGTGGCTCATATTGGTCAGGAACTCGGTCTTGGCGCGGTTGGCGGACTGAAGTTCCAGGTTCTGCTCGCGTAGGCGTTCCCGGGTGGCGTTGAGTTCCGTGATATCGGTGATGCTGGCGTAGAACTGGACCGGCGCGTCGGCATCGCGCGGCGGCCGCGCCGCGTTGATGTAGACCGGCGTCTCGCGGCCGTCGCGCGCGACCAGCACGGCCTCGCGGGAATAGCCGCCCTGGGCCAGGCTGGCGGGCAGGGTGAGGTCTCCCTCCTGGCCCTTGAAACGGAGGCGGGGCAGGCCCGCCGCCGCCATATCGGCGGCATCGGAGAACCCGCACAACAGCAGGCAGGCCGGGTTGGCATAGAGGATGTGGCCGTCGCCATCGTACGCGAGGATGGCGTCGGAGGCCTGGCTGGCCATGGCGTTCATGGTCGCCAGCTCTTCGCGGTGGATTCGCGCGACCCGGCCGAGCAGGCGGTTGGCCGCTTCCATCGCCTCACCGATCTCGTTATTCGGGCGGCGTTCCAGCGCGAAGGTATCGGCCTGGGCCGGATCGTCGCGCGCCGCGACCAGGCTGGCGCGCAACCGCAGCAGCGGCGACAGCACGACGCGTCCCAGGATCGCCATGATGACGGCCGAGACGAAACCCGAGATCAGCAGCACCAGGCCGATGATCCGCCACACGAAGGCGTCCAGCTCCGCCGCCACCCAGCCCGAGTCCAGGCGCGCCGCGATGATCAGCGGCATGCCGTTCTCGCCAGCCTCCCAGAGGACGTCGAAGGCGTTGCCGTCGGCGCTTCGCAACGTCCGCCGTCCCTGGGACCTGGCGCGTTCGAGGGTCAATTCGGGCGCCGCGCCGAACCGGCCCACCTCGCTGCCATCGGGCCGGTAAAAGATCGCGCCGAGCAGGTTGGAGCCCGGGGTTCCGAGCAGCCGCTCGAGCATCGGCAGTTCGCTTTTGCCCGTGAAATTGGCGTGGTGGCGGGCGGCGAGAATCTCGGCCCGACCGGTGCTTTCCAGGCGCAACAAGAGATCGCGCTCGTAGTTCCAGTACGACGGGATCAGGATCGCACCCTCGATTATCAGGACGCTGAGCACGGCGTAGGCGCCGATGCGCCGGCACATGCGGCACTCCAAGGTCCGCCGCAAGGCCGCGCCGATCCAGGAATAGGAAATTTTTCGCATTTGTTCCCGGGTGAGTGAATAACCTTTTCCCCACTGTGATCATCGGGGAAGCCTCATAAAACTTCCTTAACGCCAGGGCCCGGACCGGTTCTTCGGGGCACAATTACGTGAGGATATTCAGCCTCCTTGCCCCGGTCCTTCAAGGTGGCCGGGCGGCGGTCTCGGTGCTCGGCGGCGCGGGCCGCCAGGCGGCCGGGCCCGTGACGTCGGCGATGGGTGACCCTGCCGTTGGTGCGACGCCGCGATGGTGTCGCTGGTGGGATGCGCGGTGAATGGTGAACGCGGCAGGGGTCAAATCCTGGGTCGAGGCGCCGCGGGTCATGGACTGGAACAAAGCCCTGCGCGGATCAGCGGGAGGGGTTTGCAAAAAGCCCTAACATGGGGTTAATTCGTGGAATTATTTTCTAATTCTCGACGAAAATCGGAGATCAGGTTCCAATGGATCGCATCGACCGCAAGATTCTCGCTTGCCTGCAACAGAATGCCGCCCTCTCCGTGGCCCAGGTCGCGGACCGGGTCGGCCTGTCGACCACGCCCTGCTGGCGGCGCATCCAGAAGCTGGAGAAAGACGGAGTCATCCGGCGCCGCGTGGCGCTGCTCGACGCGGCCAAGCTGAACTGCGGGGTGACCGTGTTCGTGCGCCTGCGCACCAGCCAGCACAACTACGATTGGCTGGAGCAGTTCTCGAAAGCCGTGGAGGGCATGGAGGAGGTGGTCGAGTTCTACCGCATGAGCGGCGACATCGATTATCTGCTGCGCATCGTGGTGCCCGACATCGCCGGCTACGACGCGGTCTACAAGCGCCTGATCAAGGCGGCGGACTTCGCCGAGGTCAGCTCCTCCTTCGCACTCGAGGAGATCAAGAACACCACCGCCCTGCCGCTCCGCTACCTGGACTAAAAGCCCGCGGTGATTTCACGCTCCCGTATTCTGTAATAGTGTCGCCGCAAGACGGCGAAGATCAAAAAAAGGGCAGGGAGAGCGGCATGCGGCTTCAGGACAAGGTGGCGGTGGTGACCGGGGCGGCTTCGGGCTTCGGCGCGGGCATCGCGCGGCGCTTCGCCGCCGAGGGCGCCAAGGTGGTGCTCGCCGACCTCAACGATGCCGCCGGCGAGGGGGTGGCGGCGGAGATCGCGGTGGACGCCAGGGCGGCCGGGGGGGAAACCGGCGGCGCGGCGGCCTACGTTCATGCCGACGTGACCGACCGGGCCCAGGTCAAGGCCATGATCGGGGCGGCGGTGGCGAACTTCGGCCGGCTCGACATCCTGGTCAACAACGCCGGCGTGAGTCACGTGCGCCAGCCCATGATCGAGGTCGCGGAGGCCGACTTCGACCGCACCTTTGCGGTCAACGTGAAGGCGATCTACCTGGCCGCGATTGCGGTGGTGCCGCTGTTCCGCGCGCAAGGGTCGGGCTGCATCGTCAACATCTCCTCGACCGCGGGCTTGCGCCCGCGCGCCGGGCTGACCTGGTACAACGGCTCCAAGGGCGCGGTGAACACGATCACCAAGTCGATGGCGGTGGAGCTGGCGCCGGACAAGATCCGGGTCAACGCGATCTGCCCGGTGGCCGGCGACACCCCCCTGCTCGCCACCTTCATGGGCAAGCCGGACACCCCGGAGAACCGCGCGCCGTTCCTGGCCACCATCCCGCTGGGCCGGCTCTCGACCCCCGCCGACGTCGCCAACGCCGCGCTCTACCTGGCCTCCGACGAAGCCTCCCTGCTGACCGGCGTGCTGCTCGAAGTCGACGGCGGGAG